>JBLFXJ010000080.1:0-25074 GCA_047609825.1 Myxococcota bacterium | reverse complement strand
CGCCCGGAGAGCACCAGCCCATCCCCGCCGGAGAGGTCGACCGTCAGATCCGAGGCCGAGACCCGGCTGATGTCGAGCCGCTGCCCGCGCCAGTCCACCCAGGACCGCGAGCTCGGCCAGTGCGGCGACGGCATGGGGCCCAGACAACCGCCACCGACCGCCCCGCATCAACACCTCATCGAGGGTGGGGCAGGCCGCGAGCGCGGCGGTCAGCACGTGCTTCTCGGCATCCAGGTCCCGCGTGGCCTGCACCGCCCGCCCGTCCGCCGTGCCGAGCACCGCGACCGACCCCTCACCGGGCACCAGCTCGGGGCCGCCCGAGCCGAGGGGACGCACGACGGCGCGGAGCTGCAGCCCGTCCCGCTCTCGTCGGGCAATGAGCACCACCGCCGGGTCGGCTGACGCAGACTCGGCCCCCAACCCCTCGATATCGGAGGCCACCGTCACGTGGGTCGCGAGCCGGTCCACGACCGCCAACAGCTCCGGAACCGCGTGCTGTGGCAGCACCAACCCGTCGGCGAGGGTCGCCGCGATCCGACGGTGTGCGGCTGACATCTCGACGATCTCGAGGCGGTATTCGGTCACCTTGCGGGCGGCCAGCTGCACGTCGCCGTCGGGGTCGAGGCGCACGCGCACCCCGCCCGGGCAGGCCTGGACGATCAGCGCCGGCTTGCCCGCCACCACCTCGATCCGCCCGTCCGTGTCATCCTCCCAGCACACCTGGGGATGCCCGACGAGCGCGCGCGCTGCAGCCGCGCGGTCGAACGAGTACACGGTCTCTGCGTACCGGTTCCGGTAGCCCCCGTAGCGAACCTCGCTGGTGAGGGCGCCGAGCACCCGCACGTCATCCGCGGTGAAGAAGCTCATGCCCTTGCCGCGCCCGTGGAGCCGCTCGAGGGCGATGGCCCGCCCGCCGGTCCAGCCGTCCTTGTTGCGCTTCTGCAGCCGCGGCACCACGTATGGGAGGTCGCCATAGAACCGTCGGTGCAGGGTCCACACCAGCCGCTCCTTCGGGCCGACCGGTGCCTTGGCCGGAGCGGTGGAGGGGGCCATGCCAGCGACGGCGCCCAGGGCGGTGAGCGTCGCCCGCCATGGCGCCACCCGCCCGATGCGGTCAGCCAGCGGCAGCGCGATCGTGGTCCGCGCGGACTCCTCATCGGGGGCGCGGGCGAGGTCGGCCGCCTCCTCGGCGAGCCAGGTGTGCCCCAAGGCCCGTGCCTGTGTCGCCAGCTGCTCCAGGTCGGCCGCCAGGGATCGGCTGGGCGCCGCCCCCGCGACCCACGCCGCGCCGCCTTCGGCGAGCAGGCCTGCGCCGGGTCGGTCGCTCCGCGGCCTGCGCTTCGGCATCGGCTTTCCATGGGCCACCGCCACCAGGCCACGCAGGAAGCTGTCGTCGCCGGCGAGGGACGTCGCCCTGCGCCGGTGGGAGTCGGTCTCCGCAGCGAGCAGGGCGATCCCGTGCATCAGCCGGTCCATGCCTTCGTCGTGCGCGCCGCTGGGGAGGGCCGCAGCGCCGGCGTCGAAGTGCTCCACGCTGCTCGCCCAATCACCGAAGAGCAGGGAGATCCACCCGCGGCAGGTGTGGGCGCGGGGCAGCTCGCTGCCGGCGAGCCCAGTGACCGCATCCAACAGTTCACCCTGCCAGATGCACTCTTCGACCCACCGCAGCCGCACCACCTCCGACGCCACGCCCGCCTGCACATGCTTCTTGAACAGCGGGAACAGCGCCGCGCAGGTCGTCGCGTCGCGGTCCCACCGGTCCCGATCCCACGCCTCGCGGAGCATCAGGTCGAACAGGTCGTGCGGCAGGCGGATCACCGCCTCGAGGTCGGGTGGCTCGAGGAACAGCATTGCCAGGGGACGGGAGGTCTCGCGCATCGCGCCCCACCGCGAGATCACGGTCGCTTCTTCGCCCACCGCCAGCGCCCGCTCGATGGCCAACATCGGAGGATATGCCTCGCTCACCCTCGCGTCGATGCCCGCGGCCAGTGCGCTCAGCCGGCCCTCTCGGTGCAGGGTGGCCAGCACCTCCCGTCGCACGCCCGCGGGGCACTCCAGCCGGTGGGTCTGCACCACCCAGCCGGCCCCCTCCAGCTGGTCCAGCTGCGGGCTCATCCGGGGGGGGAGGACCACGCCTTGCCGTCCGGCATGCGGCCCACGGTCCGGAGCGCGGACAGGAGCATTGTGTGGGTGATCTCGGCCCCGGCGACGGCGAGCACCTCGACGAGGGTGCGCTGGACGGGGGGCAGGGCCGCCAACGGAACGGTGGGCATCGCGGACCTCGTGCGGCGGGTGCGCGCTGGCAATCTGCGTGGGTCGATCGGGCCCCGGGGCGGGGGCGCTCGCCCTCGCTACAACGCCAATCGCGCGAGCTCCTCCCGGATCACCGGGGTGAGCAGGAACAAGCCGATCAGGTTGGGGATGCACAGCACGAACACCATGGCGTCGGAGAACGCGAGCACGGCGTCGAGCTGGATGGCAGCACCGAGCACGATGAACAGGCAGAACACCAGGTTGAAGCCGACGTGTACCCAGCGCGTGTTGCCCAGCAGGTAGGTGGCGCCGCGCAGGCCGTAGTACGACCACGACAGCATCGTGGAGAACGCGAACAGCATCGCCGCCACCGCGAGCGGGACGGGCGCCCAGGCGAAGGCCGCGGCGAACGCGGCGGAGGTCATCGCCACGCCCTGCGCCTCCCCGGCGAGGAAGGTCGGATCGGCCTGTGCTGTGGTGCCGATCACCAGGGCGGTGAGCGTGCAGATCACCACGGTGTCGACGAACGGCTCCAGCAGCGCGACCACGCCCTCGGTGCCCGGCAGATCGGTCTTCACCGCGCTGTGGGCGATGGCGGCCGAGCCGATGCCCGCCTCGTTGCTGAACACCGCACGTTGGAAGCCGACGATCATCGCACCCAAGGCGCCGCCCGCGACCCCCTCCGGCGCAAACGCGCCCTGCACGATGGCCGCCATCGCCCCCGGCAGGTACTCGGCATTCCACCCGATCACGGCGAGGGCGCCCACGAAGTACAGGCCGCCCATCGCCGGCACGAGCAGTGCGGCCACCTTCGCGATGGAGCGGATGCCCCCGAGGGTGACGCCGCCCACCACGACCGCCAGGGCGGCCCCGAACAGCCACCCCTGGTCGGCGACGAAGGAGGCCTCGCCGCCGGTGACCACCACGAACTGGGCAAACGCTTGGTTCGCCTGGAACATGTTTCCGATTCCGAGGCACCCGATCACGATGCCGAGCGCGTAGAAGCCGCCCAGCGCGCGGCCGAGCCGGGGGAGTCCCCGATCGGCGAGGCCTCGCGCCAGCGTCTGCATCGGTCCGCCCGAGACCGTGCCGTCCGGGTGCACCTGCCGATATCGAACCGCGAGCGTGCACTCTGCACACTTGGTGGCCATGCCGAGCAGGCCCGCGAGGATCATCCACAAGGTGGCGCCCGGACCTCCCGCGACCACGGCGACCGCCACGCCGCCGATGTTTCCGATGCCCACGGTGCCGGACAGAGCGGTGGCGAGCGCCTGGGCATGGCTCACCTCACCAGGGGCGTCGTCCCGGTCGTGGTCGCCGCGGAGCACCGCGAGACTGGTCGGCAGGCCCCGCAGGTTGATCCCGCGGAGTGCGATGGTGAAGAACACCGCCCCGCCCACCAGCCAGGCCACGACGACCGGCACCCCGACACCGAACAGCGGCACTTCGAAGAACACCACCGCCGACAGCGCCTCTGCCGCCGGTCCGACCCACGACTCGATCCACTCGTCCACGACTCAACCCCCGATGCGCCGCACCACGCGGCGCCTCAGAGGTCGCCACGTCGTTCGGCTGCGGACACCGGGTAAGAGGTTTGGCGCGTTCCCGAGTGCTGTTACCGGCGGCGCATGCCCAGTGCCGCGAGCATGAGCCAGCCCAGGGCCATCGGGCCACCCGGCGCCGTGGAGCAGCCGCCGCCGTCGCCGCCCTCGAACTTCGAGAACCGTCCGCCCACTCCGTTGACCGGGTTGGTGACGCCCCAGTTCAGGAACCCGGGCCCACCCGTGCCGCTGCCGCCAGGGCCCACGTCATCGGGTGGCGGCTCGGTGAGGGTGTCGGGTGCGATGTCGAGGATCCAGGGGATGAACACGTCCACTCGGGTGTGGCCATGCTCGCCCTCTTCGCAGCGCTGCCCGCCGAACGAGGTGATGCCCACCTGCTCCAGGTAGCCCTCATCGGTCGCTTGGAAGGACGGCCCGCCCGAGTCGCCCTGGCAGGTGCCCGAGGTCTCGTCGAAGGCGTACAGGAGGTTCGACGTGTACCGCACCAGGGCGTTGTCGGTGGTGCGCTTGATGCCGGAATCGAACCCGCCACTGGAGGTGATCCCGTAGCCGACGAACGTGACGACGGTGTCGATCCACTCGTCGGTGATCGCATCGTCGTTCAGGATCGCCACCGGCATGTCTTCGGCCGGCGACGCCAGCTGGATGATGGCGATGTCATTGCCGCTCTCGAGGCTGCCGCGGTTCCAGTCCGGGTGCACCCAGAACTCGGCCCACGGGATGGTGAGCTCGGGGGAGGTCACGTTGGGCCCCCACACAACCACGCCGTCGTCGGTGTTGGGCACCTCGGTGATGCAGTGCGCAGCGGTGAGCACGAAGTCGGGCGTGATCAGCGTGGCCGAGCAGGACGCCCCGCCCACGAGCAGGCTCACCACCTCGGGGTAGCCGGTGGTGGTGGTGCCGCCGACGATGGCGTCGGCGCCATCGTCGTACGACGGAAGCTCCGGGCTGTCCCAGTCGCCGTCGAGGGTGTCGTCTTCGAGCGGGCCGGCCAATGCGGCCGCGGACAGCGCGATGATGAGGAGCATCCGTACCTCCACCTGCCCATGAGAGTAGCCGCGGTGCGAGGGCGGCGCGGGGTTCTCGACCGTCCCTTTGCAACCGTGCCGGGTCGACCTGGGCCAGGCGCGGCCCTTGATACCGGTCTGACCTCCTTTGTGGGCGGAATCCGGTCCTCCGGGCGATGGGCCGCCCTGGGATGGCGACCCATCGGGCGACCGACCGACCGACCGACCGACCGACCGACCGACCGACCGATCAGCCCGTGTCTTCGCAGCCGGCCGGGGGTAAGGCCGCGTGGCCCCGCAGGGCCTGCCACACGAGACCGCCGGAGATCAGCCCCCACAGCAGAACGACGCCGCCCGCAACCGCCAGGCCCCCGGCCGGCCACACCAGCGGCCCGGCGAACGCCGCCAGGTCGAGGAGCACGTGCGCTCCCACCGCCGCGGCCCACCACCCGGCCTGACGCTGGCGTACCGCACGCCACACCAACAGCGTGAAGCCCACGTGCCCGAGCAGCAGCACCAGCCGTGACCCGCCGAACAGGGCGTGGGAGGCCGGATCCATCAGGTCGCCGCCGCTCACCAGCCAGGCGAGCGCGCCCACCCCGAACAGCAGGGCCTCCACGCCGCCATGGCCGATGCCGAGCACCACCGCGCGACGCCCATCGAGCGGGCCCCACCAGCGGTTTACCGCCGAGTACAGCCCGAGCCGGGCCGTCTCCTCGAACAGTCCCGCCGCGACCGACAGGCCGATGGCCCCCGCCAACGGGGTCGGCCCCATGAGCAGGCTGGCGACCGGGCCGCCCATCGCGAGGAACGGCGCCGCCGCGACCCAGGAGACCGCCCCGACCAGGGCCCAGCGCACCGGCACGTCGAGCTGCCGGGACACGGCATAGCCGGCGGCCAGCGGCACCGAGATGAAACACACGAGCTGCACGAGCAGCGCCGCCGCGAGCCAGCCGTCGACCACCCCCGCGGCGCCGAGTCCGGCGGCCGCACCGGCCAGGCCACACACCGTCCCGATGAACAGCCCCGCCACGCCCGCAGCGCGTACCGGGCGGATCGACAGGACGGTTCCTCCGAGCACCGCCACCAACAGCGGCATGCCGATCAGGACGCCGGCCAGCGGCGGCAGGAGCACAAAGCACAGCGACGCGCCCATGACGGCGGAGGCCTGCGCGAGCGCCAGGCGCCGCAGCCGATCGGCCTGCGCGCCCGCGGTCACCCGCGCCGCTTGCCGGTACCCGAGCCACACGCCGGCCAGCCCGAGGGTGCCCCCGATGAACGCGCCCGAGAGCAGACCCTTCAGCCCGGCGGCGGCGAGCCCGCCGGTCGCAGCGTGCGCGGTGGCGGGCGCTCCGGCGGCGAGGGCGGCCGAAACCGTCGCGATGAAGGCCGCGCCCGGTGCGGTGGCGACCAGCCGGTCGGACAGCCGCTCCTGCACATCGTCGCGGAGGTGGTCCCGGGCGCGGGAGAGCCGCTTGCGGACCGTGGCGGGCTGTAGCTCGAGCAGGGACGCTACCTGCCGCACCGAGCGGCCCTCCCGGTAGAACAGCACCAGCACCTCGCGGTGGTCGCCGTCGAGCCCGTCGAGCGCATCCCACACGGCCTGCTCCTCACGGCTGCCGTCCAGGCGCTCGCCCACCTCCGCCACCGGGTCTTCCAGTCGTTCCAGGGTGCCGAGGTCGAACGCCTCGCGGCGCCGCGCCACCTTCCGCATGGCATCGCACGCCCGGTTGCGGGTGAGCTGACGGAGCCATCCGCCGAACGAGGCAGGGTTCCGCAGCCCTCCGAGCCCGGTCCATGCGTGCACGAACACCTCCTGGCTCACCTCTTCGCCGGCCCGCGGGTCGCCGGTGATCGCGGTGGCAATGGCGCACACGGTGCTGGCGTGGGCCTGTACCAACCGGGTGAAGGCGTCGGCATCTCCGGCGCGGGCGGCGAGAACATCGGCGGTCATCATCCCTCCTCGTCCCTGAGTCGTCGCCCGCCGAAAGAGGTGACCGGATTCGGTCCCGAAACCTACTCCAGCGGGGCCGGCCCCCGGATTGGTCGCGCACGTGGCTGCTCACCGGTCGGGTCTGACCGGCGCTCCTCAGGTGGACAGTCCGCCCACTGCGGTGTGCTGCGGGCTGACCGTCAACGCGGTGGCTCAGCCTTCGGCAGCTTCCTGCTCGCCGTTGCCGAATACCGGGCGCAGCACCGTGTCGAGGCGCTCCCCGCCAACCGACTCCGCGCCGAAGTCCAGCGTGCGGATCGGGAACGGGATGTGCAGACCGGCGGCGTCCATCGCCTCTTTGATCCGGACGATCGCCTCGGAGCGGGCGGAGAGGAACTCGCTCTGGCTCGCCGCACTCACCCACACCCGCGCCCGGAAGTCGATGGAGCTGCCGCCGAAGGCGTCGAACACGACCGCGGGCTCCCGACCTTCGATCCGATGCGGCACCCCACGCAGGGCCTCCTCGACCACTTCCTTCGTGCGGCGGAGGTCGTCGCTGTAGGCGACTCCGAGGGTGACCTCGACCCGCCGATGCGGCGTCTCGGTGTAGTTCACGATCGGCGCGTTGTACACGTCGCGGTTCGGAATGAGCACGCGATCGCCGTCGAGGCTTCGCAGCTCGGTGGCCCGCAGATCGACCCGCTCCACCACGCCGAAGTGGTCTCCGGTGCGGATCAGGTCACCCAGCTGGAACGGGCGGACGAGCGCCATCAGCACACCCGCGATGAAGTTCGCGGCGATGTCCTGGAACGCGAAGCCGAGGGCGAGCCCGATGACACCGACACCGGCGAGCAGCGAGGTGACTACGCCGCTCAGGTTGAGCACCGAGAGCGCGATGAACACGCCGGTGAGGAACACGGCGATGCGGGCGGCGACGGTGGCCAGGTGCGTGACCTGCTGGTTGTCGGACAGCCGGCCTACGGCGTTGCCCATCACCTTGGAGAGCACCCGGGATGCGAACCACGACACGACGAGCACGACGAGCGCGACGAGCGCGTTGGGCAGCATCTGCGCGCCGAAGACCCCCCACTCGACCACGGTGTCGGTCAGGGTGGACAGGAGGGCGTCGAGCGGCACGGGCTCGAGGTCGCCTGCGCCCTGCTGCGGCGCGGGTGTGGGGGCGTCTGGCACGGGTACCTCTCTCAGGTTTCCGGTGCCGGACGCTCGCTAACGCTCTCTGCGGAGAATGTCGATATCCCGGTGCTTTGCGGCGCATCATGACGCGGGGTGTCTTCCCGGCGTCAGGCTGCGAGCCTCCAGCGGGCCGCTCGTGTCTGCGAGGTCCGGAGCACCGATTCACCCCCTCGCACGACGCATCTTGAACGCCTGGCTACCCTGGGCCCACAGCGTGCCCGCCAGCGACCGCCAGGTGCCCAGCTCCGGCAGGGGCTCCTTGCCAGCACCCATCCGGGCGAGCTGGTTCTCGTACCAGGTGACATCGAGCATCGACATCTTGTCGATCGCCTTCACGCCGGTGGACAGGCGGCGCACCGCGGACTCGGGATTCTCACCGGCCAGGGCCTGCTTCGGGAAGTCGGGCTGCACGGCCAGGGTGCGCGCGAGGCCCACCATGTCGGCCGCACCTCCAGACAGGGCCGCCTCCATGCCCGCCACCGTGCGGAACCCGCCCGTCACGGCCAGGGGCACCTTCACGTCGCCCCGCACCCGCTCCACGAACGACAGGAAGTAGCCCTCGCGAGCCCGGGTGCTCTCAGCGAGACGCTTGCCTGCCATGGCCGGCGCTTCGTAGGTGCCCCCGGAGACCTCCACCAGGTCCATGCCCGCTTCGGCCAGGGAGGTGATGACCTCGGCGGACTCGGCCTCGGTGAACCCGCCCTTCTGGAAGTCGGCGGAGTTGATCTTGATGCCCACGGCGAACTCGGGCCCGACGCGACGGCGGATCTCGGCGTACACCTCGCGCACGAACCGGGCCCGCCCGTACAGCGACCCTCCCCAGCGGTCGGTGCGCCGGTTGTGGTGCGGCGAGAGGAACTGGCTCACCAGGTAGCCGTGCGCGCCATGGACCTGGACACCGGAGAACCCCGCCTTCTTCGCGACAGCGGCTGTGTTGCCGAACCGCTCGATCAGCCCTTCAATCTCGGCCTCCTCGAGCGCCCGCGGCACGCCGAAGGCCGGGGCCAGGGCCGGCCCGAAGCCCACCGCGGAGGGCGCCACCGTCTCGGCGTTGAGGAACTTGGGGCACTGCTTCCCCGGGTGGTTGATCTGCATCCACAGGCGCGTGCCGTGGACGGCGCCGGCCTTGGCCCACGCCGTCAGCGCCTCGAGGTCGCGGTCGTCTTCCACCACGACATTGCCGGGCTCACCCAGGGCTCGCTCGTCCACCATCACGTTGCCGGTCATCGACAGACCAACCCCACCCTCGGCCCAGCGCCGGTACAGCGTGGCGTGCGCAGCCGTGGGCGCATGGGAGGGCGACCCGAGGATCTCGCTCATCGCGGACTTCAGGATGCGGTTCGGAACCACCTGTCCGCACGGCAGGGTGAGGGGATCGGCGAGTCGCATGGGCCTCCTGGAGGCCTTGAGCGTAGGCACCGTGGACACGACGGCTAGATCCACTGCGCGGGTCCGCTATCCTGACCCGCGTCCGCTTCCGTGGAGCGCTGATGATCGTTCGCTTGGGTCCCGACGCCACCGAGCGCCTCCGCACCGCGCCCACGTCCACGAGCTCGAGTATCTGCGGTCGCTCGAGGAATAGAGGGCTCGGAACGCATGCGTGGATTCAGCTCACCGCGCGGAAGGCGGCGAGCAGCTCGGCGACGCTCGGGTAGCGATCGGCGGGGTCGATGGCGCACGCCTTGGAGAGCACGGTGTCGACCGCGGTGTCCAGCTCGAGCGATGCCCAGGTGCGGCTGCGCTCGTACAGCAAGTGGGTGGGGAGCGGCGCGCCGACCACCACTCGGAGCAGCGTCATGCCGAGGCCGTACACGTCTACCGCTGGACCGGCCTTGCGGCGGAGCTGCTCGGGAGCGGCGTAGATCCCCGCGAAGGTGGACAGCGTGCTGCTCGCGTCGAACGCCATGCGGCAGCCGCCGAAGTCGGCGAGCACGGCGTGGGTGCCCTCCGTGAGCATGCTCTCGGGACGCACTTCCCGATGGACGATGCCCCAGTCGTGCGCATCGCGCAGCGCCTCGCCGATGCCGAGCACGGCCCGTAGCGCCTCGGTCGTGGACCAGCGGTCGAGCGCCTTCTCGAGGTTTCCTCCAGAATACCATTTCATCGAGTACATGCACTCTTCAGGGTCGTCGCCGAGCTCGGGCACGTAGATCGTCGCGATGTGTGGGTTGGCGAGGGTGGCCATGGCGTCGGCCCCGCGGAGGAACCGCTCGCGCCGGCGGGGGTCGCGCGCCAGGTGCGGCCTGAGTGACTTCAGCGCCACCCACCGCCCTCCCGAGCCCAGGGACTCCCAGGCGCGCCAGATGTACGAGGTGTCGGTGACGATGGGGGTGGGGTCGAGGGTGAGGCCCTTGACCCGAGGCGGCCGGCCGATCATCAGCTCATCGCGGATCTGCCGGATCTGCGCGTCGATCTCTTGGGTGTCGGCGGCGCTCTGCGCCTCCGACATCCGACGGCTGCGGTCGGAGAGCAGGAGGCGGAGGCGGTCGCGCCGGACCCCGGACCAGTCGCCGGCGTCGAGGCCGCGCCACTGGTTCTCGAGCCCCTCGATGTGCTGCAGGAAGTGCGGGCGCTCCACCCGGAGCTGCTCGAACAACGCCGCCCGCTTGCCGTGCCGGGCGACGGCCTGCACCACCCGATCCGCCACCACGGACGCCGCGCCGGCCAGGTCGATCTCCGCCGCCAGCTCGAGATACCGTGCAAGCTTGGGCAGGTCGTCGGCGTCGAACCGGTCCACGACGAACGCGGAAACGGCGTGCAGCGCCTCGGCGGTTGGCTCGGCAGGGGGTGTGGTCTGGGCGGGCACCGCGACCTCCGCTGCGAGGAGCATGGTCTACGGTAGCCGAATCGGCGGTCAAGGTGGAGGATTCGCGCCGACGAGTGCCGACAGGCGGCAGAGCGGAGGCTCAGGCCGACTGGGCCGCTCCAGCCCGCTGGAACCGCAGCCAGTACAGCACCACGTCTGAGTTCTCGAGGTCGTCGTCGTCGAACTGGTCCATCCACGACTCTGAGGCGAGCCAGATGAACCGGTGCAGCCAGAACGGATCGACGAGCACCAGGTAGGCCATGAGCAGCGCGCGCTTCACCGTGAAGGTGAACCGGTGGCGGCCGAAGTGGGTCTCTTCGAGGCGCGAGGTCATCAGGTAGTCGCGGGTGAGGTCCTCGCGGAGAGTGAGCTTGAACCGGCTCTTTCCGTTGCGCACCAGATCGTCGGTGGCGGCGGAGGGGTAGCAACCACTGTGGAACTTATCGAGGATGTAGCTCCACCAGGCCTGCTTGAAGGCCTCGCCCAGGGGCCGGTCCACGATGGACTGTCGCACGTGCAGGCAGGAGATCCACACCTGGCCGGCGGGGTCAGAGAGGAGGTTGTCGGCCAGGGTGAACATGTCGGTGTAGATCTGGTCGCTCCGCTGGGGGCGCGCCCGGAACCGGGCCGGCACGTAATGCTCGGCCGTGTCCCAGAAGGTCACGCGGTCGAACTTGCCATACAGCCCGCTCTGGAGCTCGGGCGAGGTCAGGATCGCCTTCCAGTCGCTCCACACCACCTCCAGGCCGCGGGAGCGACACACCTCGACCTGGGCGTGGGTGATGTTCACGCCCACCCCGTGCACGCCCTTGTCGCGCAGCCAGGCGAGCCAGTCGCCGCAGCCGCAGCCCACGTCAGCCACCCGCATTCCCGGGGCGAGGCCGAGCGCCTCCCAGGCGTGCTCGAACTTGTCGATCTGCGCCTGTGCCCTGGTCTTTGTGTAGTCGCCGTCGTAGAAGTTGAACCCGTAGTCGAGCCCCTCGGAGTGGGGGGTGTCGTTGATGGCGAGGCTGAACTGGTAGCCCCGCGCGATGGTGACCGACGGGTCGAACACCTGCACGGCCATGCCGTAGTACAGCACGTCGGTGATGATGTGCAGCGCAGGGTAGAGCAGGAGGCCTGGCCAGCCCACCGCCCACACCGCGGCGGCGGTGGCGGCGATGAACGCGAAGTGCACCCATGAATTGAAGTCGAGCCGAAGCCACTTGGCGAGCGGGTGGGGGTCATGGGCGGGCAGAGCGGTCACGCGATCTCCGGTCGGGCAGGGCGCCGGGAGTATAGGGTGACTTGGCGTGCGGACGGCTCTCTTGCTTGCGCCATCCTGTACGCGTAGACCCTGCAGCGACGAAGCACACGGCGTGATGAAGCTATGGATCCGGAACGCGCAGGGGTGCACGGCGCTCCGTCGGGCGTGGTGTCGGTGGCTGCCCGAGGTGGGCGGCTGCGAACGCACGGATGTCGAGCCGGGCGTGATATCGCCCGGCGGGGGAGGGCGCGTCCTCGTGTTCAGATCAGCGGTCCATGCGCCCATGTTGTTCGCGACGCTGCTGGCCTGCGGCACCCCCGAGCCGACCCCCGATGGCGCCTACGAGGTGACCGACGGTCGGTACTGGCTCGTGGTGCCGGACGGCGTGGCGCTCGGCGATGGGCCGGTCCTGGTGCACCTGCACGCGAGCGGCGCGGGTGAGCGGCTGGCCAAGCAGGACGACCTCCGCCGGCAGCTGGGCGAGGCCGGCCTGGTGGGCGTGTTCCCGGATGGCGGCGGCGAGCCCGGCGATGACTGGAATGTCGGCATCAACAAGGACGACATCCCGCGTGACGACACGGTGTTCCTCGCCGATGTGGCCATCGACCTGCAGGACCGCTTCGGGCCCCTCGAGCTGTGGCTCGGGGGCGGCTCGAAGGGCGGGGCGATGACCTATGAGATGGCCTGCCTCGGTGAGCCGCACTACGCCGGATTCGTGCCGATGACCGGTGCGATCGAGGCGCCCCTGCCGGGTCCCTGCACCCACCCGCCAGCGCCGATCCGGCACCTGGAGGGCACCGAGGATGACCGCTGGCCGGTGTGGTGGTCCGACGACCCGGACAGCAGCCACATGGGCATCATGGACTCGCTGGCGGAGCTGACCACGGCGGACGCAGCCTGTCTGGCGGAGGCGGCCGAGGTGGACGGTGCCTGCGAGGTGTGGTCGGGGTGCGCGGATACCGTGAGCCTGTGCTGGTACGAGGGCGAGCACGCGCTGCCCGACGACTGGGTGCGGTGGCAAGCCGACGGCATCCGGCTGCTGTCGGGCGCTTAGGGCGCTGTTCAGGGCCGCTGCGCGATCGACTCCGGGATCTGGATGTTCCGCCGGTGGTCCAGCTCCTGGCACAGCGCCTTGCCCTGACGCTTGGCGCCGGGGTGGCCCGTGAGGGCGATGCTCCAGCAACGGCCCTGGCCCGACGGGCGTTCATGTGTACGCATGACGGCGCCGTCATGCAGCCGCCGTCTTTTCATCCTGCAGTTGCTCCACTCATCGGGCATCTCAAACAACGCCCAGCCGATGATCTCAGGCACGATTCGTGGTTGGCGCATCGGCATCTCCACGAAGTCCCACACGCTGTCCATGTCCATCTCATAGGCGCAGGCGCCGCCCCGGCAATGGAGCGTGAGCGGGGGCAGGCCACACGCGTCTCGGACGACCGCGAGCTGTCGCCCGACCTCCTGTCGCCAGGCCAAAACCTCGGGTCCCACGTCGTCGGTCGCGGCGTCGGGCGGCGCATTCGCGCTGTGGAGGGTTGGCGCCGGTGGGTCGGGCAGGGAGGCCGGCGGGCCCACTGACGAGGTCGCATCGACGACCGGCTGGATCGGCGGCAGGTCTTCGTTCTCGGCGTACGCGACGATGGGAATCGCGGTATCCCCGGCGCGCCAGAGCAGCCCCAAGGAGAACAGCCCCACCACACCCGCCACGATTCCGAGCAGTCGCAGGATGTCGTGCATGGACCAGCGTAGCCTACGATCTCACCGGACGCGTAGCTTGCGCCTTTCTCGAGTCTCGAGTTGCGGCGAGGGCGACCGGTGCGGACCTCCTGTGTCATGCTGCTCCCATGTCCTCCGCCCGCTGGATCCCGCTCCTCCTGCTCGCCGCCTGCACCCCGTCTTCTCCGCCGGACGGCAAGGGCGTGGTCGACAGCGCGCCGGGTCTCATAGAGGACACGGCCCACACGGGCACACCCACGTCCACCACGGAACCCACCGCCTCCACCGAATCCGCGCTGGTGGCGATTCCCGACGCCGTTGACCTGGTGGCACCTCCGGGCTGCCGGGTTGCGGAGCGGGTGGTCATCGAGAACCCGGGGCCCGTTCGCGTGCGGATCGAGGCGGTCGACCTGTCCGGGCCCGACCTCATCCCCTCGGCGCTGCCCACGCCCCTCGTGCTGGAGGTCGGCCACCGGGCCGAGGTGGATGTGTCGTTCACGCCCACCACGGGCGGACCGGCAGCGGGCGAGCTCACCGTCCACCACGACGGCGTCGGGTCACCCCTGCGCATTCCCGTGTCCGGCGAGGGCCTCTCCGACGCTCCATGCGCCGGTCCCACGGTGCACCCGTTCCCGCTGGTCGCCCGCGTCGAGCGTGTCGACGTGTCCCTCGTGCTCGACACCTCTTGCTCGATGGCCGGTGAGGTGTGGGACTTGAAGACGACGGCCGAGGGGCTGGTCGCGTCGCTGGTCGGTGTGGCCCCGGATGCCACGGTCGGGCTCGCGACCTTCGAGGACTACAACCATCTGGGCCTCGGCGCTGGGCCCGACCTGCCGTTCCGGCTGGTGCACCCGCAGACCCGCGATGGCGCGGCGACCGTCGCGCGCCGGCTCGGGAACGTCCCCCTGAACGGTGGCGCCGACCTGCTGGAGAGTGCGTTCGAGGCGCTGTTTCAGGTGATGACCGGCCTCGGCTACGACCAGGACTGCGACGGGCAGGTCGATCCGATGGATGACGTGAGCCCGTTCCGGGCCGGCCTGGGCGATGCCTTCGCCGGGCAGTGGCCCGTGCTGGAGCATCCAACCGCCGCCGGTCCGCTCGGCGGGATGGGGCACCGGGAGCGCACGCCCGTGGTGGTCGCCCTGATCGGAACCGGGCCGATCCGCGACCCCTCTGCCGGGGACGAGGGCCCCGGTGGGTGCCTGCAGGACGCGGGATTCGATTCCGTGGTCGACGCGTTCACCGCCCGCGGCGCTCGCCTGCTCACCGTCGACACGGGCTCGGCGCCCTTCAGTGGCGCCGACCAACGGCGGGCGCTCGCAGCCGCCACGGGCTCGTTCGCCGACCTCGATGGGGACGGTGACGAGGAGCTGGCCGTGGTGTTCGCCAGTCGGGCGGACATGCCTCCCGCCGTGGTCGACGGGGTGGCGGCGCTGCTGGCGGCCTGGCGGGCCGATCGGGTGGCGGTGGTGTCGGACGACCCGGCGGTCACGGTGGAACCGTCGGTGTTCGAGGGGGTCGAATCCGGAGACCTGCTGGATCTTGTGCTCGTGGTGGACGGGACGCTCGTCGATGCGCCAACGGAGCGGTCGCACCCGGTGCGGATCGCGCTCGAGGCGGATGGGCAGGATGTGGTGGTGCGGACGGTGCATCGGGAGCCGTAAGGCGGACGGCACCGCACCCAGACCGGTGCCGTCGTAGAATGCGGCCATGATGTCGCATGCCCTGTCGGCCCTGGCCGTTGTCTCTGCATTGCCCGCCCTGTTGCTCGGGCTCGGCGTTCCGTTGGCCAACCTGCTGGTCACTCGGTCGCTCGGTCTTCCCGGAATCCAGCACGACCCGTCCGTCGTGATTCAGGGGATGTGGCTGGCGTTCGGCGTGGCGTTGGCCGTCGTGTTCCTCGGGAGTCTGGTTCGGCCCGCGCGGTGGGCCCGCGGCTGGGCGGTCGTGGCCGCGCTCTTCGCCGTGACCGCTGGCCTCGTGATGGTCTGGGTCGGGTACACCACGTGGGCGGGACTCAGCGGCGTCGGCGGCGGGCCTTCGTTCGTGCCGTGGGTGTTCGGGCCCAGTGTGGCCCTGTTCGGCGTGCCTGCGGCGCTGGCGGTGTTGGCGGCTGCAGTCTCCGCCCGACGACCGATCGCCGTCAGCGTGGTGGCCGTCGGAGTGGTCATCGTCGCGGCCGGAGGCGTGGGTGGCTCAGTGATGCTGGCCAAGCTCACATGGGGGGTCTACCTGACATTCGGGTCACCGCAGTACCTCGCGATGCTGGCGTACGGGGCCTCCATCCCGGTGCTCGCGGTGGGCGTGCTGCCGTATGTATGGAAGGGTTCGTCGCTCACCCCTGGCGGTAGTTCGACGGATGAAACCGGTGCTGCTCAGTAGTGAGACACGCGTACGCGCATCGCAAGCCGCTGGCTCCGCTCACCCCGGCGGCACCATCGCCAGGTGTGCCGCGAGCCACGCCTCGGCGTAGGCGCGGTCGACCAGCCACGACTCGGTACCGCCGGGCTCACCGATCGCGAACGGCGTCGGCAGCAGCTCCGCAGCGCTCACCACTTCCTGCCCCAGGCCGTCGTCGTCGCCGATCCGGTAGTGCAGGAGCAGTCCGCCCACGCCGTCGGCCTCCGGAATCGGCCGCAGCGGGTCGCAGGTGCGGGTCGGGAGTCGAGCGGCGAGCATGGCTGACGTCCACGGCAGGGTGAGATCGGTGCTGCCCGGCAGATCCCAGTGCGCGGCGCCGGCCTGCAGCGCGAAGCTCCACCGAGCGCCCAAGGCTCGGCCGACCTGGTGGTAGGCCACCGTGGACTCGCGGATGTGCTCCAGGTCGTGCTCGCCGATGACGAACAGCGCCGGAACCGCCAGGTAGTCTTCGTGGAACACCTGGGCGTTGATCGGATTGTCCGGCGTATAGACGCTGTTGTGCACGCTGCCGTGCCAGCCGATGTGGCCGGCCAGCCGGTCGCGCAGCTCGGCGCCCACGACGCTGGTGGTGAATGCTCCGGCGGAGTGGCCCCACAGCACCAGGGGCGCGCAGCCGACGTCGGGCTCGCCGGTCTCCTCGGCGAGGGCATCCAGCATCCGCTCGAGCAGGTGGGCCGCCTGGACGGGTTGCTTGAACGCCGGGAATCCATCGGCTGCGACGAACAGCTCCACCGCGGCCAGCGCGATTCCCTCCTCCGCGGCGAATCGTCGCCAGTCGTCGCTCTTGTACTGGTCGCTGCCGCGGGCGTAGTCGAGGAACACCACCACCGCGCGCGGGGGCATGGTTGAGGTGGGGAGGAACAAGCGCGCGCTTCCGGCCGACAGGTCCGGCTCCATGTCGTCGGGATCCAGCCGGACCTCCCACTCGGTGGCCTCGACCGCGGGTGGGGCGGTTTCGGTCGTCGAGGGCGTGGTCGGTGGCGTGGTTCCGGTCGACGATGGGGTGGAGGGGTCGGGCGTCACCGCGTGGGGCCGGTCGCCACCTGGGTCGGCGTCTGCACAGCCTCCGGCGAGGAGTGCGAGCGCGACCCACGCCCAGGACCTGCGGGCGAGCGTCGGAACAGAGGACGAGCGGAGTGGGACAGCGCGGCGCATCATCCACTCCCTCCCGTCGTGTCGACGCTGCGGCGGGATCCTGACAGTCGGTAGCGGCGGCGTCAAAGGTCGACCCGGCTACACCGCGTGCGGGTACGCCCGACCTGCCCGCCGACGCGGTTCCACGGAGCATCGTGAGGGGTGCCATCCCGGCACGGCTCGGACGCACCGGGCGCGCCGATGACCACCTACAGCAGGTCGCCGAACCAGAGTGAGTAGCGCACGAACGCGTCGCGGTCGGCGCTCACGGGCGCGAACTGCGCTGCCTTCACCACCTCCACGGCGCACGCGGCGACGGACTGGGGCAGGGTGCTCACGTGGCCGGTCGCGTCGCGCACCGTGCCGTCGGGTCGCGCGAAGAACAGGAGGTTCACCCGACCTGCGAGGTGCGGATCCGCCTGGGAGGCCGCCGATAGCAGTCCCGAACGTCCTTGATCTGGGCCAGTGCGGCGGCCTCGATCTCGGCCCGGTCCCTTCGGCCGCCACCTCCCAGGGTCATCTCGCGCCGCCACACGAGCTGCTCCCGGGGGCCTTTGACCGAGGTGAGCATCTCTCGTTGGGGGTCGTGCTCGCGCTCGGGCCAGGGTGGGCTGCCACAGCGTCGTGGCCCTGTATGAGGTGGAGCTGCGTGGCGGAGAGGGTTCGGTGGGGGCCGTGCGACTCCGCTGGATGCCGCCCGGGCACCGATCCGTAGCGACAGAGGCCGAGCTGGAGCTGCCCGCAGTCGCGCACCCATTCGACGATGCGATGGCGGATCTGCGGGTGGCCTGGGTTGCAGCAGCGTTCGCAGAGCAGCTCCAGGGGGTGGGGCCGGGGTGGTCTGCGCTGGTCGTTCAGGCTCGGCGCGCGCACCGGGGGACTGCGGGGGATGATGTGCTCCTGGAGCTGCTCGAGCGGGCGTCGACAATGGACGAAGTCCAGGCCCGACGCTGACGTGTCCACCGCCCGCCGGCTGACCGCCCGCGCCCCGATTCCGGTACCATCGCCACCCGCGCCGAGGTGCCGCTGTGTCTCCCCCCGTCCCCCCGACCCTCGTTGGCCGGTTCGAGCTGGGGTCGGAGCTGGGCCGGGGCGGCATGGGAATCGTCGTCGAAGCTCGCGATCCGCTGCTCGGTCGCACCGTGGCGCTCAAGCTGCTGCCGGATGGCGGCGCGGACCGGGAGCGCGCGGCCCGGTTCCGTCACGAGGCCGAGGTGGGGGCGAGCCTCGACCATCCCCACATCCTGCCGGTTCATGAGTGGGGGGAAGACCCGGTCGCCGGGCCTTACCTGGTGATGCCCCGGGTCACGGGCCGCACCCTCCGCGATGTGCTCGACACTGGCGACCGCTCAGGGCTCGCCCACGCCTTCCGCCAGGTGTGCGCCGCGGTGGGGCATGCGCATGCGCGCGGCGTCGTGCACCGGGACCTGAAGCCGGAGAACATCCTGCTCGCCGACGACGGTACGGTGCGGGTGGTGGACTGGGGCGTCGCGCGGGCGCCGACCGGCGGGGCTCGACCCAGGGTGATCGGCCCCCACACGGTGGACGGCGCGATGGTGGGCACGCCCGGCTACATCGCGCCGGAGCAGGCCGAGGGCGACCGGCACGCGGTGGGTGCGCGGTCGGATGTGTGGTCGCTGGGTGCGGTGCTGTATGAGCTTCTCACCGGCGAGCGCGCCTACCCGCAAGCCGATTCGGAGGACCGGCTGCTCGCGGTTCTCGAGGGTCCACCGCCCGATCCCCAGGGCCCAGGTGTGGACGAAGACGGCGCCGCGGTGTGCCGCCGGGCGATGGCCACCTGGCCGAGCGACCGGTATTCGGACGCGGGCGATCTCGGCGGGGCGGTCGCGGGCTGGCTCGAGGGGCGGGCGCGACGGGAGCGGGCGGCCGCGCGGATGGCGGAGGGCGAGGCGGCCCTGGTGAGCTTGGCGGAGCTGGATGCCGCGGTGGTGATGGCTGAGCGGGAGGTGCCTCGGCTGCGGCGGGCGGCCTCCGACTGGGCGCCGCTGGAAGACCCCGCCAAGCAGGCCTGGCATGGGGCGGTGGACCGGCTCGCGGAGCTGCGCATCGGGCGCGCGGAGGCCCTGGAGACGGCCATCGCGGCGGGGGAAGGGGCGCTGTCGCTCGACCCGGGCAGCGGCGGGGCGCAGCGGTTCCTTGCCGAGCTCTATGCCGGCCGGCTGGAGGATGCGGAGCGTCGGCGAGACCCGGCGGATGGCGCGTTCTACCGACGGCGGCTGGTGGCCTATGACAGTGATGGCCGCTGGACCCGTCGACTGGCGGCCCCAGGACGGCTCACCCTGCACAGCACCCCGCCGGGAGCGCGGGTGGTGGGCCGGCCGGTGCAGCGGACCGGGGTGGTGTGGACCCTCGGCGCGGCGGTGGCGCTGGGTCGCACGCCGCTGCGCGAGGTGGCCTTACCGCTGGGTTCCTGGATTCTCGAGCTGTCCCACCCCGACCGCGCGCCGTGCACCTACCCGGTGATGGTGCAGCGGGACCGGCCCTGGTCGGGCCCGCCGGTGGACCTGCTGCCGGAGGCGGTGCCGGGTTGGTGCTACGTGCCGGGCGGACCATATGTCGCGGAGGGCGACCCGAACACGATGGACCCGCACGATCCGGAGTGGCGGTCGGAGGCGGGTTTTCTGGCGGCGGAGCTGCCGGTCACGTGTGCGGAGTATGCGGCATTCCTCGACAGCCTTGGTGCGGAGGAGGCGTGGGCGCGGTCGCCGCGGGAGAAGGACGGTGCTGGAGGCGGAGCTCCACACTTCTGGCCCCGTCCCACTGCTGGAGAGGGATGGGCCGTGCCCGACGTCGACCGCGACGGTGACCGGTGGGACCCGCGCTGGGCGGTGTGCGGGGTGAGCTGGCACGACGCGATGGCGTTCGCCCGGTGGCGGTCCGCGGTGGAGGGCCTAGACGTTCGGGTGATCACCGAGGGTCAATACGAGAAGGCCGCCCGGGGGGTCGATGGCCGGCACTTCCCGTGGGGGGACCGGTTCGATGCCGCGCTGTGCCACACCCGCAACTCGCTCCGCGGGCGCCCGATGCCCCAGCCGGTGGGCAGCTTTGCGACCGATCGGTCCGTCTTTGGCGTGGGGGACCTGGCCGGTGGCACCCGCACCTGGTGTGCCGATGCTGCATTCTCGGGCGACCCGAGCCGGCGACCGATCCGCGGTGGGACGTGGACCGCGATGGCGCGGATCAGCCGTGCCGCGAATCGGTTTGCTGTCGAGCCACACGCGGCGTTTTCATACCTTGGCTTCAGACTCGTCAAACCACTGGAGGATGCCTATGCCCCTGGAACATTGTGATCACCCGCCCGACGGCCCCACTCCGTGGTACTCCCTAGCGATGGTCGGCGGTGTGCTCGTCCTCTCCGCGAGCGTCAAGCACAAGGACGGCAGTCTTGTCATGCGGTCCGGAGGTATGGACGGCAACCTATGGAAGGTTCGGGTGGACTCTGTGGAGTCGAATGCCGGCCAGAGCGGCGATACCACGGACGTGGACCTGGACGGTGCGCCCGAGCCCACATCCACCACCCCCGTGCGGATCGAGGTCTGGTATGGCCCAGAAATGCACAGGATCACGCAGACGCAGGTGGGCGATAGCCCCTGCATCGTGTTCCCCAGGAACGGGGGCAATTGATGGCTGTGCTGCGCTTGATCAGTGCGGACTTCGGTCCTGCCCCCCAAGTCTGGACGGAGGACGATGCACCCTTCGCGCTCCCCGCGAGGCGCCGGCCGGCCGAGGCCCTCGACGGTGCCTGGACGTCCCTAGACGACCAGGGTGCACCCGCGATCTTCGCGGATGACATTCACAGCCTGGCTGTGACCTGCCAGGTTCGCCTGGAGCCGACCGGCGCCGTGGGCCGGTACATAGTCCGCGGCGCCCCCCAAGGGGCCGGCGCCACTTTTCTCCTGCGGGGTGAGCGCACTTTGGTTCCGAAGTCCCACGAGTCGCCGTACAACATCACCTTCCTCCGCGCACCTGGCCCGGTCATGCAGCGAATCGAGTTCGTGATCAATTGGGAAGTGGAGACGACAGATGGCGTGATCACCCACCTTGGCAAGAGCCGCCACGAGGTGGTCGTGCTGTCCCATCGACCGCTTCTACCGTGGACGCTGCACGACCCGGAGAGGTGGTTGTGGCACCCGCTGGTCCGCCGGATCGCTGCAGACACCGAAGTGCCGAATGACGACCTGGCCTGGCTCACAGTGCGCGTGCGTGAGTGGCTCGAGGGGGGCGACTTCGTCTACAACCCAGCGCAAGCGGTCAACGACGGTAGCTATCTGACGGCGGATGGCGGTGTTCAACTCGACAAGCTGTTCGACGACGAGGCGGAGGTCACGAACGGCAAGACCATCGCGGTCGACTGCCAAGTCGTGGCGCGTCTGCTCCACCTCGTGTGCGCAGCATTTGGCGTCCCAACTCGGGTGCGCCGGATCGGCACGGGGTCGGTGACAGGGTGGCGAATCCGACCGATTCGGGGCATCGGTTGGGGGGGCTTCGGATACCCGAACGGAAGCCGATTCGCATCGGGGCGCTTTCTGTTCCACGAGGTGGTCGAGTGCGTCACCCACGGACGACTCTACGAAGCGGGCTTCGACTTGCAAGCCGACACCCCGGATGGGTTCGACACCACGGAACATGAGTCTGTACTGGGTTGGCGAATGCATCGTCTACTGGAGCTGTTGTTCGAGGACGCTGCTCCCCCGCCCGACCAGGACCAACCCGTGGAGACCGCTGCGGTGCTATCTCGAGTGGAGCGCCTCGATGACCCAGAGACCGTGGGCGACCGATACCGTGCGATACGGGTGCGAACGGCCCATGAGCACGTCGAGGTTGAGTTCTCGGACAGCGCGCTCGACGACGTAGTCACACTGCGCGGCATGGACGCGGCGTTTCGCCGGTCAGGGGCGGAGGTCACCGGCCCCGAGCTGGAGCACTTGCGTGCGATCGTCGACGGACTCCCCAGAGGCTCACCCCTCTGACGGGCCGACGCCCACTGCCCATTGCGCCGCCCGCAGAGTGACCGCCTCGGTGATGCGAGCACGGGCAATCCTACCGGTTGGAGGACCGAGGCCCGGATAGAGGACCCTCACCCCCCCGGCCCGGTGTGCACCCGTGACGACCCCCCTCCCTGCCCTGGCCCTCGCGCTCACGCTCACCCTGTTCGGCTGCAACGCGCGGGATGCCACGATCCGGGTGGTGGACGAGTCGGGCTCTCCGCTCGCCTCCGCATGGGCGATGCTGGACGGCGAGCGCATCGACGCCGATGACGAGGGCGAGATCCGCCTGCGCAAGCTGACCCGGCCCGCGGCGGTCGTGCTGCGCGCGAAGGATTCGATCCCCGAGCCGCTGGTGCTCGGAGCGAGCGATCTGGGCTCGGTGGTCACGGTCCCGCTGCTCGACGACGCGCTCGGGCTGCGCACGGTGATCCACTTCACCGGCGATGTGATGATCGGCCGGCGGTACCAGGACCCGAGCGAGGGGCGACCGCTGGTGCCGGCGAACGATCCTCGGTCGGCTGAGCGGCTCGTGCGGGACGCAGCGCCGTTCCTCGCGCTCGCCGACGTCACGATGGTCAACCTGGAATCGGTGGTCGGCGAAGCGCCAGATGACGAGGCCTACCCGGGCAAGCGCTGGCTCCTCCAGACCCCGCCTGAGGCACTCGCCGCGCTGGATTCCCTCGGGGTAGACCTGGTGGTGCTGGCGAACAACCACCAGCGGGACTGGCTCGACGATGGCGTGGCGGGCACCCTCGACGCGCTCGACGCGGTGGCCCTCCCGCGCACGGGCGCGGGCATGACCGAGGCCGACGCGGGGGTCGGCCATGTGATCACCGTTGGCAACGGCGTGAGCGTGGGCACCCTGTCGTGGACCTCGGTGGATGGCGACTTCGTGAACGATGCCTACCCCGACGACACAACTCCGATGCCGGCCGACGTGGAGGACGAGGACCGGTGGCTGTGGGACACCCGCTCGTGGGGCGCGCCCGACCTCGGGGTGGAGGTGGCCAGTCGCCGGATCGGTGGGGCCTGGGCGACCCTCGAGGCGCTCGAGCGTTCGCTGGAGGCCGACGATGCGGCCGCCCTGTGGAGCTCGGCCTCGGACGTGTACCCGGAGCTGCAAGACTGGGTGGCGCGGAGGGGACACGCCGGGGCCGCCCGGTGGGACGAGGCCACGTCGGTGGCGGCGATCGGCGAGATGCGCCCCGAGGTGGACCTGCTCGTCGTAGAGCTGCACATGGGCTTTCAGTTCGCGAGCGCGCCCGGGGCGGGCTCCCGGGCGGCGGCTCGCGCGGCCATCGACGCGGGCGCCGACATCGTGGTCTGCCATCACCCACACGTGCTCCAGGGCGTGGAGTGGTACAACGGCAAGCTGATCGCGTACAGCCTGGGTAACTTCATCTTCGACCAGGACTTCCTGTCCACCTTCCAGAGCGCCTTCCTCCGCACCGTGTGGGATGCCGACGGGGAGCTGGTGCAGGCGCGGCTCGTGCCGATGTTGCTCGACGCCTACCGGCCGGTGCCGTCCACCGATGCGCTGGCCGACCAGACTCTGCGGTCGCTGTGGGAGGGCAGCCTGCTCGGCGCTACGGCGGGGCGTGGGGCGGATCTGGGGGTGCGGGCGGTGGTGGACGACACGGTGCCGTCCGACGTGCGGTTCGTGCTGGAGCACCACACGGCTCGGATCGAGCAAGGCCTCCCGCAGGAGCGAAGCGCGACCATCGATGTGCCATGTGACGCGGTGGCGGAGGCGCCACGGGATGCGCTGGTGCGGGTGCCGGTCGCAGGCGGTGCAGGCTTCGAGCTGGGCCGCGGGCTCGACGTGTTCGGGCAGTTCGAGGACATGGATGGCGACACCGATGATGGCGATGTGCCGGGGTGGACCTGGACCTCGCCGGACATCGAGGTGGTGGGGGGGCTGTTCGGCCGCGACCACGCGCTGGCGCTCCGACGGGATCGGGCCAACGAGGAGCGGGTGTCGGCGCGGATGACGGCGCGGATTCCGCTGCCGGCACACCGGGTGTGGGCGGACCGGGATGGGGAGCAGGCGCTGGACGGCGACGCGTCGTACAGCGTGGTGCTGCGGGCCGACCGGCGAGGGGCCTCAGCGCTCGGGAGCGTGCGCCTGGCGATGTACCACTTCGACGACCTGAACCCGACCGAAGAGCCGGTGTCCGCGCTGCTTCGGGAGGTCGAGCTGCCGTTCACCCCGACGCGCGGGGAGGAGACGGTGGTGCTCGACCTGCCGCGCTCGGCGTTCGCTCCGGTGGACGGGGTCGTGCCGAACGCCGTGCTGCTGTATGTGGCGCTGCATCCGCCGAACACGGGCGGCACGGAGCTGCGCGTGTGGGATGTGTCGCTGGTTGAATGGCGGGGCGCGAGTGGTGGGTATGAGGGGTTTGTGGCGGCGGATTGGGTGCGGGGTTGTGGGAAGGTGACGCTGGGGACGGTGTCGATGTAGCGGTCGGGCGGATGATCGGGCGTCGAGCTTCGGGTTGGTCGACGGCTCGGAGGATCGGGCGTCGGGGGGCGTGCCGGGGCTTGTCGACGGATCTGAGGATCGTGCTGCGGGCGTCGAGCTTCAGGTGTGGAGCTTTGCGGTGCGGGCAGTGGACTCCGTCCGCTGGCGCCGGAGTCCGCGATGCCGCGGATGGGGAGGACCCACGCCACCCTGTGTGTCAATGATGAGTGGCACAGACCGCGTGCAAAAACCTCCCAGGGCGAGAGAGCGTGACTTGATGCAAGACACCCCCCGCGCGATGCCCGAAGTAGAGGTTCCGCCGTCTGGCAAACGTG
>JBLFXJ010000079.1:0-25230 GCA_047609825.1 Myxococcota bacterium | reverse complement strand
GGGCGCAGGCGGCTCTTGCGCCGCGGGCTCTTGCCGGGTGCCGTACTCGAACGACGCCGTCTGGCTCACCGTCCAGGTCTCGGGTGTGCCCGGGGCAAACACCACCAGGATGTCGGCCCGGATGGGCACCACCGCCCGGTCCGAGGCCTCGTCGAGGCAGCGACGCTCCTCCTCGAGGGTGTTGCCTCCTTCGAATCGTGCGCTGACCGTCAGCGTGACCGATTCATCAGTTCCGGCGGACACATCATCGATGGACAGCGCCAACACGCGCGGCAGCCAGCCGAATTCCGGCCGGTAGCAGGAGGGATCGCCCGCGAGCGGATGGTTGGTGTCGACGGCGAACCCTCGCAGGAGGGCCACCGCATCACCGCGAGGGGGCTCGTCCAGCGCGATGTCGAACGTCTGCGTGTCGCCGTCCGCCGTCGCCAACAGCTCGACCGACACCTCGGCGAAGTTGGCGGTCTCGGTCGTCACTTCGCCCCAGGCCAGTGTGATGTTCGCCTTGTCGAAGAACGGGAACTCGTCACACTCGGCGTCTTCGCAGCCCGGGTCGTACTCGGGCACCACTCCCGTGGTCGACGTGCCGCCGACCACGGCGACCTCAGCCTGGGCGCCATCGACCGCCACGTCCAGGTACGACACCCGGTGGTTGAAGAAGTCCCACTCATAGGAGAATCCCTCGAGCCAGGTCCCCGACCGCGGCCCCTCGACCTCGTCCCCGGCCGATCTGCATCCGACCAGCAGGACTCCGATCACCAGTGCGCGCATTCCCCCTCCGGTGCCTCGACAGTGTAGCCGTCACGATCCGCAGACGCGCTCGTGACCCTCGCCTTCGAGCCATGTCAGCCCAGAGCCAGGCTGGACCGCTGCCCCGCGGTGGGGCATCCTTCGCCTATGGCGTCCGATCTGCACGTGGTGTCCGAACTGCTGCTCAAGCTCATGCTGTACCCCATCGTCGGATGGTCGGCTTTGCTGCTGGTTCTGTACGTGGTCGGCCATGTGGGCTGGGGGCTCGTGCTCTGTTTTCCTCTCTCGCTTTGGCTCGGCGCCTGCACCGTGTGGTGGGCGGTGATCACCCGGAGGCGCTGGACAGAGCAGGACGTTGCGAAGGCGGACGTGGTCGCCGGCGTGCGCGCTCTCGGCCACATCCTCGCCGGCGCGTCGAGCACCCCGGCGCTGGTGTTCCTGGCCAACGACCCCTTCTCGTCATCGGCCTGGTCCACCACCGTAGGCGTCGGGATCGTCTCCGGAGTCGCCTACGTGGCCGTGTCCCTCTTGGTGCGAATCGCGCGGCGCCCGGCGCTGATCGGAGCGCTCGCCCTCGCTTGGACCTCGCTCCCGATCAACGCGATGGGGGCGGTCACCGTCGCCACGATGCTCGGCTGGTACGACACCGTCGCAGAGCGCACGCCCATCCCCGAGCGACCGACCGGCATGCCCTGACGCCCGGGTCCTCGCCCTCCGTCGTGTTACGCTTAGGTCCCCGATCGCCTCGACTTCCCGCCCTCCCCCCCCTACGCGCCCCGGAGCCTCGATGCCGTCCGTGCAGACGGTCCCGCTTCATCTCGCAACCAGCGAGCGCTACCTGACGTACGCCATGTCGGTGATCACGTCGCGTGCGCTGCCCGACGTTCGCGACGGCCTCAAGCCCGTGCACCGGCGCATCCTGTACACGATGTACCGCGAGCTCGGGCTCCGACCGGACGGCCGATATCGGAAGTCCGCGGCCGTGGTCGGCGAGGTGATGGGCAAGTACCATCCACACGGCGACAACGCGATCTACGACTCCCTCGTGCGCATGGCGCAGCCGTTCTCACTGCTGCATCCGCTGGTTGACGGTCAGGGCAACTTCGGCTCGCTGGACGGTGATCCGCCCGCTGCCATGCGGTATACGGAGTGCCGCCTCCAGCCCATCGCCCAGGAGCTCCTCACCGAGCTCGGCAAGCGCACGGTCGACTTCCGACCCACCTACGATGGCCAGCGGTTCGAGCCCATCGTGCTCCCCGCGCAGTTCCCCCACCTGCTGGTCAACGGGAGCGAAGGCATCGCGGTTGGCATGGCGACCCGCATCCCGCCGCACAACCTCGGCGAGGTGGTCGACGCCGCTATCGCGCTGATCGACGACCCGACCCTCGATGTCCATGGCCTGCTCCAGTACGTGCGCGGCCCCGACTTCCCCACCGGCGGCCGCCTGCTCGCCGATCCGGCCGCGATCCGGAACGTGTACGAGACCGGTCAAGGCACCTGGCGGCTCCGGGCCACGTGGGTCGCCGAGCAGGATGGTCGCAAGCGCCTGGTGGTGATCACATCGGTCCCGTATGGGCAGAACAAGGCGAAGATCGTCGAGCAGATCGGCGAGCTGGTGCGCCTGAAGAAGGTGCCGCAGATCGTCGACGTGCGCGACGAGTCCACCGACGACGTTCGCGTGGTCCTGGAGCTCAAGACCGGGGCGAGCGCCGAGACGGCGATGGCTTTCCTGTACAAGCACACGCCGCTGCAGGGCACCTGGTCGGTCAACCTCACCGCCCTCGCGCCCAAGCCTGGGCACACCGACATCGCCACTCCGGCGCGGATGAATCTGCACGAGATTCTGCGTTACTGGCTGGATTTCCGGTTCGAGACCGTCCGGCGACGGTATGAATTCGACCTGAAGCAGCTGCTCGAACGCATCCACATCCTCGAGGGCTTCGCCCGCCTGTTCGACGACCTCGATGCGGCGATCCAGCTGATCCGGTCCAGCGAGGGCCGTCGGGATGCCCACGAGAAGCTGATCGACCACTTCGAGCTGTCCGACCTGCAGGCAGAGGCCATCCTCGAGCTCAAGCTGTACAAGCTCGCGAAGCTCGAGATCCAGCTCATCCTGGACGAACTCGGCGAGAAGCGCGCTGAAGCCGAACGGATCCAGGCGATCCTGGCATCCGACCTGGAGCTGTGGGGGCGGGTGCGTGCCGAGCTCACCGAGCTTCGGTCCCTCTATGCGCAGCCTCGGCGCACGCTGATCGGCCACCCCGAGCGCGCGCTGACGTACGACGAGGATGCCTACATCGTCAAGGAGGACACCTGGGTTGTCGTCACCCGAGATGCCTGGGTGAAGCGGCAGTCGTCGTTCACTGACATGGCCAAGATCCGGGTGCGGGAGGACGACGCGATCGGCTGGCTGATCAACTGCCACACCCGGTCGACGCTCACATTCTTCGGAAGTGCCGGGTCGGCCTACGTGATGCGGGTAGACGACGTGCCGGCGACGACCGGGTACGGCGAGCCGCTTCAGCGCCACTTCCAGTTCTCCGATGGCGAGCGACTGATCGGTGTGGTGTCCCATGACGACCGGCACGCACTCGCGCTGCAGCCGGAGGTCACCACCGATCCTCCGCCCCCACATGGGGTGGCGTTGACCACCGGTGGCCGAGTGATCCGGTTCCCGCTGGCCTCGCACACCGATCCGAGCACCAAGTCTGGCCGACGCTACGCCCGGCTGAACGCCGGGGATGCGGTGTTCCTCGTCGAGGTGTCCGACGGCAGCGAGAACGTCTGCCTCGCCACCACCGGCGGCAGGGCCCTGTCCTTCCCCATCGCCGACGTGAGCGTGCTCAAGGCCGCGGGTAAGGGGGTGGCCGCCATCCGGCTGCGCCCCGGCGACGAGGTGATGGCGTTCGCACTCTCTCGAAGCGCAGGTGATGGCCCGATGGTCACCACGTCGTTCGGCCGAGAGCTGGTGGTGCATCCCCGTGGGTTCACGGGGCCGCGCGGTGGAAAGGGCAAGGTGGTGCTCAAGCGCGGCACCATCGACACATGGGCGCGGGCCGCGGTGGTCCTTGCCGACGGCGAGGAGGAGGGCTGATGTCCAGGTATACCGCCGCCGACATCCAGGTCCTCGAAGGCATCGACGCCGTCCGGAAGCGGCCGGGCATGTACATCGGTGGCACGGGCGCAGACGGCCTGCACCACCTCCTGTGGGAGATCGTCGACAACGCGGCAGACGAGGCGATGAACGGCCACGCCACCAGCGTCGGCGTCACCCTGCACCGGTCAGGCAACACGCTCACGGTGGACGACAACGGGCGCGGGATCCCGGTCGACATGCACCCGAAGCTGAAGAAGTCTGCGCTCGAGGTCATCCTCACCACCCTGCACGCCGGCGGGAAGTTCGACGGCTCGAACTACAGCTCGTCCGGCGGACTGCACGGTGTGGGCAGCTCCGCGGTGAACGCGCTGTCGTCGAAGCTCGAAGCCCGGGTGCGCCGCGACGGCCACGAGTGGGTGCAGCACTACCGCCGCGGCCGGCCGCGCGCCGACGTGGAGAAGGTCGGTCCAGCCCGGGGCACCGGCACCAAGATCACCTTCACTCCCGACCCGTCGATCTTCGAGGAGACCACCTTCGACAGCGAGCGGATCCGCACCCGCCTCGAGATCAAATCCTACTTGCACAAGGGCGTGAAGTTCATCTTCCGCGACCAGGTGAACAAGGCCACGCATGAGTTGAAGCACGATGGCGGCGTGGCGGACTACCTGGCCGCCCTCATCGCGAAGGACGGTCTGGCGGCCGTGCTCGAGGTGCCGTTCACCCTCGACAAGCAGAACGGCATCCAGGTGGAGCTCGCACTCACCTGGACCGACGCCCCGCGGGAGCGGGTGAAGAGCTTCGTCAACGGCATCCCCACGCGCGATGGTGGCACCCACGAGCAAGGCCTCCGCGAGGCGCTTCTCAAGGCGCTTCGCAACTTCATCGAGACCCACGAGCTCGCGCCTCGCGGCCTCACCCTCACGGCCGAGGACCTGCGGGAGGGTCTGGTGGCGGTGATCTCGCTCCGGGTGCCCGAGCCGCAGTTTCAGGGCCAGACCAAGGATCGGCTGAACAACCCGGAGGTTCGGGGTTCGGTGGACTCTGCGATCCGCCCGGTGCTCGAGCAGTGGTTGCACGACCATCGCTCCCAAGGCGAAGCCCTGGTCGAGCGCGCAGCGCAGGCGGCCCGTGCCCGCATCGCCAGCCGTCAGGCGGCCTCGACCGTTCGCCGGAAGTCCGCGACCAGCGGGCGCCTGAACCTCCCCGGCAAGCTGGCCGACTGCTCGAGCCGCAACCCGGACGAGTGTGAGTTGTTCATCGTCGAGGGCGACTCGGCAGGTGGCTCGGCAAAGCAGGCTCGGGATCGGCGCACCCAGGCCATCCTCCCCCTCCGCGGCAAGGTGCTCAACGCGGAGCAGGCCACGCTCAAGCGCGTGTTGGCCAACGAGCAGCTGTCGAATGTGGTCACCGCACTCGGGTGCGGTCTCGGCGGGGACTTTCGAGAAGATCGACTCAGGTACAGTCGGATCGTCCTGCTCATGGACGCCGACAGCGACGGCTCGCACATCGCCACGCTCCTCCTGACCTTCTTCTACCGGTACATGCGCCGGCTGATCGAGGCCGGCTATGTGTACCTGGCGCTCCCGCCATTGTATCGGATCAACGTCGGTAAGCAGACGCACTGGGCCCTGGATGACGCCCACAAAGACCGGATCCTGGCGGCCCTCCCCTCGCGAGCCAAGCCCGAGATCACGCGATTCAAGGGTCTGGGCGAGATGAATCCGAAGACCCTGTTCGCCACGACGCTCGATCCGGAGCGCCGCCGGATGCTCCAGGTGACCCTGGAAGATCCGCTGAAGACCGACAATGTGGTGTCGGATCTGATGGGCAAGGACCCCGCTCAGCGGTATCGGTTCATCATGGAGCGGGCAGAAGAGGTCGAAGTCTTGGACGTGTAAGCCGCGCGGAAGCCGTCGCAGCCCAGCTCTGGAGACGTTCACGGCCGCTGGGGCGAGGGTTGAGGTGGCCCGGAGTGCGTTCACGGGACATGACTCGTTATCCGCACCTCAGCGTTTCCAGGAGGGTCGGTGCCGCGCCGCGACGAAGCACGACGGTTCGAGAAGAAGGGCACGCGCCTGCTCGAGAGTGGCGACACTGACGCCGCGGTCGACGCGTTCCTCGAGGGAGTGCGCACCGATCCATCGAGCGTGCCGGGCTATGTCGGACTAGCCCGAGCCCGCGAGAGGCAAGGTCGGCTGACCCTCGCTGTCGACGCTTGGCGCAAGGTGGTCCACTTCGATCCAGTGCACAGCGAGGGAGCATTGGCCCTGGCCGAGGCCCTCCGCCAGGCGGGCTGCTACCACCACGCTCTCACCGCCTACGAGCACGCCGCCGAGCACGCCCAGGTACCTGCGTTCGCGATCGCGGGCCGCGCGGAGACGCTGCGCATGCTGAACCACTTCGACTCCGCCTTGGACCTGTTCGAGATCGCGGTCGGACTTGCGCCAAACCATGCCTTCGCCCTACGCGGACGGGCCGCATGCTTCAATGCACGGGGGCGCTGGGAAGAAGCCATCGCGGGTTGGGACCTCGCCCTCGAGGCCGAGCCGGAGAGCGACTTCGCCCAAGAGGGCCGACGGGAAGCGGAGGTTGCGCTGGCGGAGGGGCATCCGCCCATCGCGGCACCGCCAGAGCCGCTCGAGGGTGTGTACCGGGATGTGGTGCTGGCCGTTCAGTGGGCGTCGGCGTTGTCGCATGACGACCGCGGTGACGAGGCCATCGACGTGCTCCGCCACGCGCAGCGATCCTACCCCGACGCGCCACGAGTGCCGGCTGAGCTGGCGCGCGTGATGGAAGATGAGGGGCGATGGGAGGAGGCCCTCCGCTCCCACGAGCAGCGCCGCTCCCTCGAGCCTGAGTCGGGCGACGCCGCGTGCGATCAGGCCGACGCACTCCGTCGGTCCGGGCGGTATTCCCGTGCGCTCACCGTGTACGAGGAGGCGATCCGGCTCGGGTCCGGCGTGACAGGCGAGGCTGGCCGCGCCGAGGCGCTTCGGATGTTGCGGCGTCACGACGCTGCGCTCGCCTCGTTCGATCGCGTGCTGGTCTCCTCACCCGACATGCCGTTCGCACTGCGCGGCAAGGCCGCGACGCTGGATGCCATCGGCCGACACCAGGACGCGCTGCCCCTGTGGACCCGAGCGGTGGAGCTCGCTCCGGACGCCGCGTTCGGCCGCGCTGGCCTGGAGCAGTGTCGCATCGCGCTGGGCCACGAGGGCGATTCCCCGCCCTCCGCCAGCGCTCGAGCCCGCCGGTCGCATGCGTTGTTCCTGCTCGACGATGGTCGACCGCAGGAGGCCGCCGCGCTCCTCCGCCGGGTAGCCGAAGACTCGCTCCGCTGGTCCTCGGCATGGCACGATCTCGGCCGCGCCTATCTGGCCGATCGGCAGTACAAGCTCGCGCTGGATGCGCTGGAACATGCGCGCGCGCTGGACGACGACATCGCCATCGCGCTCGATCACGCGGAGGCTCTGCGCAAGCACAGCGACCATCGCGGCGCCATCCGCGCCTACGACGCCATCCTCGAGCGAGAGCCCACCAGCGCGCAGGCCCTCTGCGGTCGGGGCGAGGCGCTGCGGCTGCTCGGTCAGATGGAGGGCGCCCTCGATTGGTTCGACCGGGCGCTCACGCAGGATGCCACGCTGTTCGAGGCGGTGTGCGGCAAGGCCGCGAGCCTGAACACCCTTCGGCGGCACTCGGAGGCGCTCCCCCTGTGGCAGGAGGCAGCGCGCCAGCGGCCCGACGCGTCGTTTGTCCGGCGCGGTCTCTCCCAGTGCCAGATCGCCCTCGCCACCCACGATGTGGGCTCCCGCGCTGTCCGCCGCCGACGCGCTCCGGCCGCCTCGAGCCGCCACGACCGCTCCCGCGCGCAGGAGCATCTCGAGAAGGGGCGCAACTTCTACAAGCAGCGGTCCTACTCGGCTGCCGCGCGGAGCTTCCGCCGGGCGCTCGATGCCGATCCCGCGTTCGCCGAGGCCGCGCTCAGGCTCGGCATGGCGCTCGAAGACGATTCGTCGTTCCAGGAGGCGGTGGACGCCTACGAGCGCTGTCTGCGCATCGATCCGAAGAACTACCAGGCGGCGACGAACATCGGCGAAGCCCATCGGAAGAACGAGAAGTATCGCCAGGCCATCGTCGCCTACGATCGCGCCCTCGAGCTGATGCCCGACTACCTGTATGCGCTCGCTGGCCGCGCCGAGTGCATGCGCATGCTCGGCGAATACCAGCCCAGCCTCACGTGGTTCGACAAAGCCCTCACCGTCGGGCCCCGCCACGCGTTCGCCGTGCAGGGCAAGGCCGCTGCCCTCAATGCGCTCTCCCGATTCCAAGAGGCGCTCGTGCTGTGGGAGCGCGCCCTCGAGATCGAGGCAAACAGTGCCTTCGCGCGAGATGGTAAGGCATTCTGCGAGTCGCACTTGAAGGATTCCGGAGACGAGACCGGCGATGACGCAGAGTCTGTCTCGGACTCGGCCACGCCCACGCTCGACGCGCAGGGCCGCGACCTCACCGCTCTGGCTCGCGCCGGCAAGCTGCCGCTGATCGTAGGGCGCCAGAAGGAGACCCGGAGCGTCCTGAAGACCCTCGTGCGACGCCTGAAGGCCAATCCACTCCTGCTCGGGGAGCCCGGCGTCGGCAAGACGGCGGTCGTGGAGGGCGTTGCGCGGCTGCTCGCGTCAGACGAGGCCCCGGAGCGCCTGAAGCACCTGCGGCTGATCGAGCTGTCCATCGGATCCCTGGTCGCCGGCACCAAGTACCGGGGCACCTTCGAAGAGCGGCTGAAGGAGATCATCCGCGAGGCCACCGAGACCCCCGGCATCGTCCTGTTCATCGACGAAATCCACACATTGGTCGGTGCAGGGCGCACGGAGGGGGGCTCGCTCGATGCCGCGAACATCCTCAAGCCTGCCTTGGCGCGCGGCGAGATCACGGTGATCGGCGCCACCACCTTGGCCGAATACCGCAAGCATTTCGAGTCCGACTCCGCGCTCGACCGACGATTCCAGCCGATCACCGTGAACGAGCCCAGCGAGGAGGCGTGCATCGAGCTCCTCACCAAGGTGGTGCCGGCCTACGAGAAGCACCACGATGTCCGGGTGACGGCCGAAGCACTCCGCGCGTGCGTGCGCCTGGCCGTGCGTTTCATCCCTGAACGTCGACTGCCCGACAAGGCCCTCGACCTGCTCGACGAGGCCTGCGCGGATGCCAGCCTGTCCGGAGTCGCGCTGGTGGACGTAGGAATGGTGGCTCGCGTGGTCTCGGACCGCACCAATGTGCCCGTGCACCAGCTCACCACGGCTGAGCGGGAGCGCCTGCGTGGCGTCGAGCAGGCACTGTCAGGACGGGTCATCGGGCAGCCACGCGCCGTCGCCAAGCTGGCCAATGCCATCCGGCTCGCGCGCTCGGGCCTGCGCGACCCGGACCGCCCTCGTGGCGTGTTCCTGTTCGTGGGTGCGAGTGGCGTTGGCAAGACGGAGCTCTCCCGAGCACTGTCCGACTATTTGTTCCCTGAAGGCGACGCGCTGATCAAGCTCGACATGTCCGAGTATTCGGAGCGGTTCACCGCCTCTCGCTTGCTCGGTGCGCCCCCTGGCTACACGGGTCATGGCGAAGAGGGGCAGCTCAGCGGTCCGCTCCGCAACCGGCCGTACGCTGTGGTGTTGCTCGACGAGTTCGAGAAGGCCCACGCCGACGTGCAGTCCGTGTTCCTCTCGCTGTTCGACGAGGGCCGGATCACCGACTCCGAAGGTCGTCCCGTGCATGCGCGCGAGGCGTACTTCGTGCTCACCACGAACGCCGGCGCGCAGGACGCCGACCGCGGGCGGGTCGGGTTCGGAGGCGACGATGCCGGTGCGCGCGAGGAGCTGGTGATCGAGCGGCTCCGAAAGCAGTTCAGGCCGGAGCTCCTGAACCGGGTGGACGACATCGTGGTGTTCGAGCCGCTGGGCGCCGACGCGCTGGAGGGCGTGGTCCGGCTGCACTTCCACCGGCTCGAGAAGCGCTCGGAGGAGGTGGGCATCACGCTCACCTGGGACGCCGAGGTCGTGGGTCATGTGGCCACCTGCCGGAGCGACGACGCCTGGGGAGCCCGACCGGCGCTCCGCGCGTTGCAGGAGCTCGTGGCGGAGCCGCTGGGCCGCTTGGTGGTCGAGGGCGAGCCGCAGCGGAAGCGTGCGGTGCGTGCCCAGCTCGAGGATGGCCAGGTGGTGCTGGTGGAACAGACCCCCGCTCGCGGGCAACACACGTCGCCGAACGGCGCACCGGTAGGGCGATGACGGATCACCGGGCGCTCCTCTTCGCGGCCCTGTGCCTGGTGGCGTGCGGCGGGGGAGGAAAGGACGACCTCCCAGCCGACACGGGCGTGTCGACCACCGCTCCCACCGCGGGTGCTTCCGAGTGCGCCGAACGTGCGGGAGAGGCGTTCTGCTTCGACGAGGTCGCGGTCGTGTGCGCCGACGACGGCAGTGTGGCCTCCAGCGAGACCTGCGACGCCGCCACCACCCGGTGTGAACAGGGCGAGTGCGTGCCCTGTGCGCCAGCGTTCACTGCGGTGGGCGCGGGCACGCTGGACGGGGGCCTGTTCGTCGAGCTGGAGGTGACCGAGCGCCCGTTTGGGGAGCGCCGGCTGGGCATGCGCGCCCTCACCGTTCAGGCGAGGCCGGGTGCGGAGCTTCAGCTCACAGGAACCGCTGTCGAGGTGTTGGCCGCCGATGGCTCCCCCGTGTCGTTTCCGCTGGTGCTCGCCGAGGCCAGCACGCTCCTGCTGCTCGGTGGCGTAGATGCCGGCACTGCCAGCTTGTCCAGTACCGCCGGACCCGACTGCGCGGCTGACGACACCACCCTGGATCTCATCGTAGGCGCGTCGCGTCAGCTGGCCGGGCGGTCGCTGGTCCAGTTCCCCCACTTCGAGGGCGTCGACGCGTTCAACGCCGATGATGGCCTGGAGGTGGCCGTCGACCCCTCACGGTATGTGGACCGGGCTGGGGCAACAGCGGACGTGTACGTGGTCCCGCATCGCACGGCCGCCGAGTGGGCGAGTGACCCCTCGCTCACCGACGTCGCGGACGGCCCGGTCTCGATCACCATCGCCCGCGGATCGATGCGGGAGAACGTGTTTGGCATCTGGCTGTCCGACCTCACCAGCGGCCCCGATCTCACCACCCCGTTCGATGTGGTGCTGGACTTCGGGGCAGACGGTCAGCTCGACCCTGGCGATCTGATCGACGGGCTCGATGGTCCCGGATTTGAGGCCGTGGTCCCATTGGCCGCAGTGGGGCCCTACACTCCCGCGCGGGCGGAGCACAGCGACTCGTTCTGGGACACCCACTACGTGTACTGGCCCGAGCAGATCACCACGCTCGGCGAGCTGCCCTTGGTCGTGATCAGCCACGGCAATGGCCACGACTACACCTGGTACGACTACCTCGGCGAGCACCTGGCCTCATGGGGCTACATCGTCATCAGCCATCGGAACAACACCGAGCCGGGGCCCGTCGCGGCGGCCCGCACTACGCGGAGCAACACCGAGGTGTTCCTCCGCGATCTTCCCCTCATCGCGTCCGGGGCGCTGGTCGGGCACGTGGACCGCTCGTCGATCGTGTGGATCGGCCACTCCCGCGGCGGTGAGGGGGTGGTGCTGGCCTACGACGATCTGCTCGAGGGCGATGCCTCACAGAGCGAGTATGGCTGGCAGGACATCCGGCTCGTGAGCAGCATCGCCCCTACCCTGTTCGAGGACCCCTATGAGGCGGACCCCCACGAGGTGACCTACCATCTGCTCGCTGGCAGCAGCGACGGCGATGTCACGGGTGGGCCCGAGTCCCCCATCGTGCAGTACCTCCGCATCTTCCAGAATGGCACTGGGGATGGCCTGGTCACTTACGTTCAGGGTGCGTCGCACAACGACTTCAACTGCTGCGGGTTCGACGACGGCAGCTGGACCTCCGGCCCCGGCCGCCAGATCTCCCGCGAAGACGCTCAGCGCGCGGCGAAGTCCTACTACCTGGCGCTGCTCGAGCGGGAGCTGCGCGGCCGGGAGGTGCTCGGCGAGTACCTCTGGCGCATGCCGTCGCTGTTCCGCCCGATGCATGTCGACGTGTTCATGTCGAACCAGTGGATGTCCGCGGCAGACACGGCCAAGGTGGTGATCGACGACTTCCAGTCCGAGCCGGATGTCACGCGATCGAGCTCCGGTGAAGCGGTGCAGATCGAGGTGGACAACGCGGCGGAGGGCATGCTGGACGACGCCAACGGCCAGCTGGCCTGGGATGGCCGGGATCCGTTCAATGGCATGACCTGGGCCCACAGCGATGACCCTGAGCGTGCCGAGCGGGGCCTGGTGTTCGACTGGACCGAAGGCGGCGGCGCCGTATCGTTCGCGCTGCCAGGGCCTGCGCGGGACCTGTCGACGGGCGGCCACGTGAGCCTCCGGGTGGCGCAGGGCACCCGCCATCCACAGACCGCGAGCCTCGACGACCTCCTGTCGTTCTCCTTGTCGCTGGTAGACGCCGACGGCGTCGAGTCGGCGATCGACTTCGCCGCCTATGGCCGCGTGCCCGAGCCGTTCGCGCGCACTGGCGGCGGTAGCGGCACAGGTTGGTCGAACGAATTCAGCACCGTGCGCGTCCCAGTGTTGGCCTTCACCACGGACACGCCGGAGCTCGACCTGACCCGCCTCGCCACCCTGAAGCTCTCGTTCGGCCCCGACCACGGCTCTGCAGTTGGTCGGGTGGGGCTCGACGACGTGGAGATCCTCCTGCCATGAACCATCGCATCGCCATGGTCGCACTCCTGGGCACCGTCGTCGCACCCGCAGCGTCGGCGGAGCCTGCCGAGCCCATCGCGATCGTCGACCCGGGAGACGGGGTCCGACACCTCCGGTTCGCGCAGCACGCCTCCCTCGCCACGCCGGCCACCTACACGATGTCGGCAGACGGTGGTGCCTACTCCGAGGCTTCTCTGTTCATCGCGGAGGTCGATCCGGCGCTGATCGCGCCACGCCAGGTCGGCGTGCCGGTGCTGTATGTCGGAGCCACGCCGGCGCGAGTGCTCCACCGCTCACCAGCAGGTTGCGTGGTCGGCCTCGTACCCGGGCACGTGGACTGGACGACCACGGCGCTGTTCTTCGGATCCACCGAGCTGCCAGAGCGCGTGGACGCGGCGCGCGGCGCGCTGGAGCGAGAGGCTGCGCGGGCCGCCGGCATCATGCCGCGGTCACCGGACACGGTGCTGGACCCGATGAGGGTCGACGATCAGGACGCCCTGTTCGCCGCTGCACTCGCGCTGACCGCCCGCTGCGATCAGGTCTCGTCGCAGTAGCCTTCGGTTCCTGCCGCTGACACACACATCTGCTGCGGGACCGTGGAGTCCTTGCCGGACTGTCGGGCGTACTCGAGCCACTCGCGGGCCAGCGTCTTCAGCTGGTTGCGCGCCTCGTCTTTCTGGGAGAGAAGCTGCTCGGTGGGCGTCTCGATGTACTGGGCCTCGAGGTACTCCCACTTCTTCTGGGCTGCGACGGTCTTCACCTTGAACAGCGCATACACGCGCTTCACGTGAACATCACCCGTCCAGCGGGACCGGTTCTCGAGGGCCACGTCGGCCCACCGCATGGTCTCGTCGGTGTGCTCGGGCCCGCGGGCGGACATGAACCGCGCGAACTTGTAGCAGAGGTCGGGATCGGACTGGTCGATCTCCTCCAGGTGGCGTCGCGATACGGCCTCCCAGCGGTGCTCGTCGCCCTTGGCCCAGGCGTCCTTCATCAGCACGCGGGAGATCTTGTCCTTCACCGTCATGCGGTCGCTGTCGCGCAGAGCGCCGTCGAGACAGCGGATCTCGGCGTCTTGGAGCTTACCCATCATCGCCGACGGCTCGAGCGACACCAGGTCACCACATTGGGCGGTGGCCTTCATGAGCTCGGGGAAGAAGTCTTCTTCGTCCTCATCGCCCATGTCGATCTCGACGAACTTCGGCGCCGTGGCGGCGGGGTCGTCACCAGCGGGCGTGGGAGTCTTCCTTCCCCCGCACGCGACGAGGAGCAAAACAACGGGCAGGGTCCACCAGTGGCTCATTCGAATCCTCCGTGGCGCCCGGCATCCGGAGTCCACGCGCACGCACTATACCCGCTAGGGGCCTCGCGTCATCCGTAGCCGAGCAGCAGACCACCCTGGTAGACCACGAACGCTGCCACCCATGCCAGTGCCGTCATGTACGCGACCACGAACGTGGGCCAGCGCCACCCTCCGGTCTCTTCGACGAGCACCCCCAGGGTGGACAGGCACTGCATCGCCAGCGCAAAGAACACCATCAGTGATGCGCCGACCAGCGGCGTGTACACCGGCGAGCCGTCGGCGTGGCGCTCACGCCGCATCCGCTCCCGCAGCGGCACGCTCTGTTCATCGATGTCGCTGCCGATCCCGTACACCACGCCCATGGTCGAGACGAAGACCTCCCGTGCGGCAAACGCGCCCACCAGCCCCACTCCGATCTTCCAGTCGAACCCCAACGGGCGGATCAGCGGCTCCACAGCGTGGCCCAGCTGGCCTCCAAAGGACGCCTCGAGCTGGTACGGCGCTGCCAGGCGCTCGAGGTCGGCGTCGGCCGGCGCTGCAGCCAAGACCTGCGGCGGAAGCACCTCCTGGGGCGTGTGCCGCGGGAAGTAGAGCAACGCCCAGAGCACCACGGTGGCTACGAGGATCACCCGGCCCGCCTCGCGCAGGAAGGTCACCGACCGTGACCACACCAGCCGCCCCACGGTGCGCGGATGGGGCATCCGGTACGGCGGCAGCTCGAGTACGGCGGCGGCCTCCTCCATCGGGAACAGCAGCTTGCCCAGGACCACCGCCGCGAACACCGTGATCGCGGTGGAGAACAGGTACATGGCGAGCAGCGCCAGGGGCTGCAGTGGCAGCTCGACGCCGGCGACGAGCACCACTGTCGGGAACAATGTCGCGATCACCAACGTGTACACGGGCAGCCGGGCGGAGCACGAGGTGAGCGGGATCACCATCATTGTCAGCACGCGGTCGCGGCGGCGGGAAAGCGTGCGCGTGGCGAGGATGGCAGGAACGGCGCAGGCGTAGCCGGAGAGCAGCGGCACGAACGCCTTGGCCGGTAGCCCCGCGAGCCGGAGGAGCCGATCCATCACGTGCGAGGCACGGGCGAGGTAGCCGCAGTCCTCCAGGATCGCGAGGAAGAAGAACAGCAGCGCGATCTGCGGCAGGAACACCAACACAGCGCCTACACCGCCGATGATCCCATCCACCACCAGGTCGCGCAGGACCGTGAGGGGGTCGGCCAGGCCTGGTGAGGCGACGATGCCCGCGTCGAACCCGGCTGCCACCGCGCCACCCAGCGCGCCGAACATCGCCTCGACCAGCCCGATCGCTGGGTCTGACCACGAGAACAGCGCCATGAACACCGCGGTCATCACCGAGAGGAAGGCCACGCTGCCGATCAGGGGATGCATCAGCGCGCGGTCGACCCGGTCCGACCACGGTGCGGCGTCGAGCAGCTCGCCACCGTAGACCCGCTCGAGACTGGCGTCGATCCATGCGTAGCGGGTGCCGACGAGCTCTGCCGTGAGGTCACGACCACCAGCCTCCGCCGCGTCGACGATCGCGCGGATCGGAGCGATTTCGAGGTCGGGCAGGTCTGCGTCATCGTCTGCCAGCGACAGCAATGCCCAGCGCCCGAGGGCGCGGCGAGCGCCCTCCCCTCGCCCGCCTTGGAGGGCGCTCGGCAGTGCTGCGGCAGCGCGCTCGGCGTCGGCATCCAGGGCCTCCGACCACATCTGCGGCGGGGCGGGGATGACCGGGGACTGCAGCGCGCGTGACGCGGCCTCGGCGAGCGCCCGACAGCCTTCGCCGGACCGAGCCACCGTCGCGACGACCGGTACACCCAGCAGGTCGGCGAGCACATCGGCATCCGGCTCCTGACCCGCGGCGCGGGCTTCGTCGACCAGATTGAGGGCGACGACGACCGGCACCTCGAGCTCGAGGATCTGCAGCAGCAAATAGAGGCTCCGCGACAGCCGCGGTGCGTCCGCGACGAACAGCACGAGGTCGGGCCGCTCATGCGCGGTCAGCGCGTCGAACGCGACCCGCTCCTCAGGCGACCGGCACGCCAGGCTGAACGTCCCGGGCACGTCGATCAGCTCGGCGGCGGCGTCGGACAGCCTCCACCGGCCCCGCAACAGGTCCACGGTGGTGCCGGCGAAGTTGCCGACGTGGGCATTCGCCCCGGTGAGCGTGTTGAACAGCGTGGACTTTCCGGCGTTTGGAGTGCCCATCAGCAGGATGGTGCTCACGCCACCTCCACGGCCACGTTGGCGGCGTCCCGGCGCCTCAGCCCCAAGGCGGCGCCCCGGATGCGGAACACGAGGGGGTCGCCGAGGGGCGACTGACCGATCCGCTCGATGGCAGTGCCGGGCACCAAGCCGAGCTCGAGCAGCCTGCGCCGAAAGGCGCCGCGCCCTGCTACCTCGAGGATGTGCCCGGTCGCGCCTGCTGCCAGCTCGTCCAGTCGCATATGAATATCACTTTCAAGTGGAGGCTAACACGTACCCCACGCGGCTGCGCTGGGCACTCGTCCCGCTCCGAGTCACGGCCGGACATCCCGCTTGCCGCTGCCATCGGGCGGATCGACCACCAGGCGCGGCAGCGCCACCCCGCTCACGCGCCGCCGGAGCTGATCGTGCAACTCCAGCGCACGCTCGCGGCCAATCCGAAGGTGGGCGTTGCCCGTCACCTGGTCGGTGAGGTGCAGGTAGTACGGAAACACCCGGCGTTGGACCAACCCTTCGCACAACGCGGCCAAGGTCGCCACGTCATCGTTCACGCCACGGAGCAGGACCGCCTGGTTGAGCACCGGCACGCCGGCGTCGACCAGCCGTCCGAGCGCCTGGGTGACCGAATCGTCGAGCTCGGCTGGGTGGTTGCAGTGCACGACCACCCACACCGGGGCGCGACGTCGGAGTCCCTCGACCAGCTCTGCTGTCACGCGGTCCGGTCGGGTGATCGGAGCACGTGTGTGGATCCGGAGCGTCGGCACGTGGGGCCGGAGACGGTCGATCGTCTCGAACAGCCGGCTGTCTCGAACCGCGAGCGGGTCACCCCCGGAGAGGATGACCTCGGTAGCGCCCGACGCCTCGGCATACGCCAGCGCCGCCTCCCACTCCGCGTCCGTCGGGTCCTCACGGTCACCCGGAGCGAACGTTCGTCGGAAGCAGTACCGACAATACAAGTGGCAGCGCTTGGTCAACAGGAGGAGCACCCGGTCTGGGTACTTGTGCACCACCCACGGGAGCGGAGAGCACGCGGCGTCGCCCACCGGGTCGTCTCGATCTCCCGGCGCTGGGAGGAGTTCGCGGGCGTCCGGGAGCACCTGACGGGCCAGCGGATCGGCAGGGTCGCTGTGGTCGATCCGGTCCCAGAACGAGCGGGTCACCCGGACGGGGAACAGAGCGTCCGCCTCGCGCCAGATGCCCTCCAGGTCGGGCCGCGCAGCGATCACCTCCGGCCGACCCACGACATGGCCCTTTCGTGGCCCGGCAGGGCTGGCGTGATAGGGGCGGCGCCCTGTTCCGCTCGACTTTTCCAGGAGGCCTCCCGTGGCGTACAAGGTGTCCGACATCAAGAAGGGCCTGAAGATCGAACTCGATGGCGCGCCCTACACCGTCGTGTACTTCCAGTTCGTCAAGCCCGGCAAGGGCCAGGCCTTCACCCGAACCCGCGTCAAGAACCTGATCACGGGTGCGGTGCTCGAGCGCACCTTCAAGATTGCGGAGACCCTCGCCGAGGCAGACGTGGAGGTGCTCACCATGCAGTATCTCTATTCCGACGGTGAGTTCTTCCACTTCATGGACATCGAGTCCTTCGAGCAGATCGGCATCCCCGTCGAGAACCTAGAAGACGAGTCCAAGTGGCTGCTCGAAGAGATGCAGATCGAGGTGTTGTTCTACAAGGGCAAGGCCGTGTCGGTGGATCTTCCGCACTTCGTCGAGCTCGAGATCACCTACTGCGAGCCCGGAGCGAAGGGCAACACGGCACAGGGCGCGACCAAGACTGCCACGTTGTCGACCGGGGCCGAGGTGCAGGTGCCGCTGTTCATCGAGCAGGGCACGACCATCAAGGTGGACACGCGCGAGGGCAAGTACGTCGAGCGCGTCAACAAGTGACCATCGACGCGGACGGGCTGCGCCGCCGAGCACAGGTGCTCGCAGCCCTCCGCGCCTGGTTTGCATCGCACAGCTACCTCGAGGTGCCGACCCCTGCGCGGGTCCCCTCCCCGGCCATGGAGGAGCACCTGTTCGCCGTGGCCGCGAGCGGTCAGTGGCTGCGCACCTCACCGGAATTCGCGCTCAAGCGGGTGTTGGCGGCAGGGCTCGACCGTATCTACGAGATCGGGCCATGCTGGCGTGAGCGCGAGCGCGGCGACTGGCACGGGTGCGAGTTCACCATGGTGGAGTGGTATCGGGTGGGCGCGACGCTCCCCGACCTGATGGACGAGGTTCAAGCGTTGGTCGCGGTCGCGTTCACGGCGGTCGGTGGCACCCCGCCGTCCTGGCAGCGCACCACCATCCGCGCGCTGTTCAAGCGCCACGCCGGGGTCGATCCAGCGACCGCGACCATCGCCGATCTCTCGGAGCATGATGAGTGCTGGGACGACGCGTTCATGCGCCGGTGGGTCACCGATGTGGAGCCGCGGCTCGAGGGCGGCGTGTTCGTCTCGGACTGGCCGGCGAGCCAAGCGGCCCTCGCCCGGGTCGACACGGACGGTGAGTGGCCGATTGCCTGTCGATTCGAGGCCTTCATCGGCGGTATCGAGCTGGCGAATGCCTTCTGGGAGCTTACGGATGGCGCAGAGCTGCGCCGACGCTTCGAGGCGGCGAATACCGCGCGTCGGGCGATGGGGGAGCTTCCTCATCCGGTGGACGAGGCGCTGATCCGAGCGGTGGACCGCATGGCACCGACATCGGGCATCGCGCTGGGGTTGGACCGATTGGTGGCTGCGGCATGCGGCTGGGATGGCATCGCTCCGGGGCGAGTCCCGGCAGCGGAGGGCGCATGAGCGCGGAGGGGGCAGGCATGGAGCTGAGTGGGCAGGTGGCCATCGTCACCGGTGGCGGACGTGGCATCGGAGCGGCCATCGCGGCGGAGCTGGCGGCCGGCGGGGCCACGGTGGTGGTGATGTACCGGAGCGACGCTGATTCTGCGTCTGCCGTCGCCGAGGCCATCGGCGGCGTCGCCGTGCAGGGAGATGTGTGCGAGAGTGCGGACTGCGCGCGGGTGGTAGAGGCCGCTACAGCGCTCGGCGACCTGGCCATCCTGGTGAACAACGCCGGCATTACGTCCGACGGGCTCGCGATGCGCCTGAAGGACAGCCAGTGGGACGACGTGCTCGCTGTGAACGCCGGCGGCACGTTCCGGATGTCGCGCGCGGTGCTGCCGATCCTGTCCCGCCGCCGGGATGGGGTGATCGTGAACATCGCCAGCGTCACCGCCCTGCGGGGCAACGTGGGCCAGGCCAACTACTCGGCCTCCAAGGGCGCCATCGTGGCGATGACCCGCACAATGGCGCGCGAGATGGCCAGGAGGAACGTGAGGATCAACGCGGTCGCTCCCGGGTTCGTGGAGACGGACATGACCAAGGACCTGTCAGACACAGCGACCGAGTATGCGCTGTCCCAGATCCCTATGAAGCGCCTGGGTCGCCCGGAGGAGGTGGCGCCGATCGTGCGGTTCCTCGCCGGGCCTGGCGCCACCTACGTCACCGGCCAGTGCTTCGTGGTGGATGGCGGGTTGTACAGCTGAGAGCGAGCCGGTCAACAGACCGTCACGGGCCCCATGACCCAGCCGTGACAAAGACGGTGACCCGGAGCCATAAGGAGGGCTTCGATACCCACCGCTAGAGGTTGATTCGTCGTGACCGGTCTGCAAGCCCTCGGAACCTGGAATCCCGGACCTTGGCGGCCCGCCTTCACCCACGCGGAGCTTCGTTCCGCGGCGGCCGCGTTTCGCCAACCCGTGCACGTCGTCCGCGAATCCGCGACCGGACGCGTGGGCGTCGCCCGCGGAGGCGACTTTCAGCCTGGGGGTTCCGGCCTGCCCCTGCTCGCGTCGCTGCCACCGCTGTACCCGGAGTGGCTCGGCGACCGCAGCTTCAACGAGACCCACGGCAGCCGGTTCCCGTACGTGGCCGGTGCGATGGCGAACGGCATCGCCACCACCGACATGGTGGTGGCCGCCGCCCGCGCCGGCATGCTCGGCTTCTTCGGCGCCGCCGGCTTGACGGTTCCCCGGATCTCGGAGGGGCTGGACCGGCTCGAGGCGGCTCTCGGACGCACCGACCTGCCGTGGGGCAGCAACCTGATCCACTCGCTCAACGAGCCCGAGGTCGAGATGGCGACCGTCGCGCTCTACCTTGAGCGCGGCGTTCGGCGGGTGAGCGCGTCCGCCTACATGGGCATCAACGAGATGGTGGTGCGGTACGCATTCTCGGGCGTGCGCCGGCTGCCAGATGGGCGTATCCACCGCGACAACTACCTGTTCGCGAAGATCTCGCGTCCCGAGGTGGCAGCGCGCTTCCTCGCGCCACCGCCCGCCGAGATCCTCGAGCGCCTGGTGCGAGATGGCCACCTCAGCCGTACCGAGGCCGAGCTCGCCCGCTCGCTCCCGGTCGCCGAAGACGTCATCGTCGAGGCCGATTCGGGCGGCCACACCGACAACCAGACGCTCACGGCCCTGTTCCCGACCATCCTCGGGCTGCGGGATCGGATGGTGGTCGAGCACGGCTTCATCCGCCCCATCCGGATCGGCGCCGCCGGCGGCCTCGGAACGCCGAGCGCGGTCGCAGCGGCGTTCGCCCTGGGCGCTGCGTTCGTCCTCACCGGGTCGGTGAACCAGGCCGCGGTCGAGTCGGGCCTGTCTGCCGAGGGCAAGCAGCTGCTCGCGGTGGCCGATCTGGCAGACGTGGTGATGGCACCCGCCGCCGACATGTTCGAACTCGGCGTCACCGTGCAGGTGCTCAAGCGCGGAACGATGTTCGGCGTTCGCGCCCAGAAGCTGTACGACGCCTACACCCGCTTTGACGGGCTCGACGATCTCCCGCCTGCGCTTCGGGCCCAGCTCGAGCGCCAGCTGTTCCAGATGAGCCTGGACGAGGTGTGGCAGAACACCGAATCGTTCTGGGCCACACGAGATCCCCGCGAGGTCGCCAAGGCTGCCCGCGACCCGAAGCACAAGATGGCGCTGGCGTTCCGCTGGTACCTCGGCCTGTCCAGCAGGTGGGCCATCGCCGGCGATCCCCGCCGGAAGATGGACTACCAGATCTGGTGTGGTCCAGCGATGGGCGCGTTCAACGCGTGGGTCGCAGGATCGTACCTCGAGCCGCTGGAGAATCGCTCCGTCGCCCAGATCGCCCGGAACCTGCTCGAGGGCGCCGCCGCTGTGACGCGCGCCCAGCAGCTCCGGAGCTACGGCGCGCCGATCCCGGCGTCTGCCTTCCATTTTGAACCGCGTCCGCTCGCCTGACCGAGGTCCACATGTCCCGTCCACGCCAGCAGCCCATCGCCGTAGTCGGCGTCAGCGCCCTGTTCCCCGGATCCGTCTCGGTCGGCGGATTCTGGCGCGACATCCTCGCCGGTCGCGACCTCGTGACAGACATCCCTGAGAGCCACTGGCTCATCGACGACTACTACGACCCCGACCAGAGCGCGCAGGACAAGACCTACGCGCACCGGGGCGCCTTCCTCCCAGATGTGGACTTCGATCCTCTGGAGTGGGGCGTGCCTCCCAGCATCGTGCCCGCCACGGACACCACCCAGCTCCTGGCTCTGGTGGTGGCGAAGCAGGTGCTCGACGACGCCACCGGCGGGCAGTTCCAGGAGATGGATCGGGACCGGGTGTCGGTGATCCTGGGCGTGACGAGCGCGCAGGAGCTGCTCGGCACCATGGTGAACCGGCTCCAGAAGCCGGTGTGGCAGAAGGCGCTCCGCGACATGGGGCTGCCCGAGGACGAGGTCCAGGAAGCCTGCCAGCGCATCGCGGATCACTACGTGCCGTGGCAAGAGTCGAGCTTCCCTGGCCTGCTCGGCAACGTGGTCGCGGGGCGCATCGCCAACCGCCTCGACCTCGGCGGCACGAACTGCGTCACGGATGCGGCGTGCGCGTCGAGCTTCAGTGCGATGTCCATGGCGGTGAACGAACTGCAGCTCGGCCAGTCCGACCTGGTGATCACCGGCGGCTGCGACACCATGAACGACATCTTCATGTACATGTGTTTCAGCAAGACGCCGGCGCTGTCCCCCACCGGCGAGTGTGCGCCGTTCTCCGATCGGGCCGACGGCACCCTGCTCGGCGAGGGGCTGGGCATGGTGGCGCTCAAGCGCCTCGAAGATGCGGAACGTGACGGAGACCGGATCTACGCGGTACTCAAGGGCCTCGGCTCGAGCTCCGACGGCCGGTCGAAGAGTGTGTATGCGCCCGTGTCCGAGGGTCAGGCGAAGGCGCTGCGACGGGCCTACAGCTCCGCGGGCTACGGCGCGGACACGGTAGAGCTGGTGGAGGCGCATGGCACCGGCACGAAGGCTGGTGATGCCGCCGAGTTCGCCGGACTCGAGATCGCGTTCGACGAATCGGGTCGTACGGACCGCCAGTGGTGTGCGGTGGGCTCGGTGAAGTCCCAGATCGGGCACACGAAGGCCGCGGCCGGAGCTGCCGGGCTGTTCAAGGTGGTGATGGCGCTGCAGCACAAGGTGCTGCCGCCCACGATCAAGGTCGCCGCCCCGAACCCGAAGCTGAACCTGCCACAGACGCCGTTCTACCTGAACACTCGGACGCGCCCCTGGATCCGCGGCAGCGCACATCCGCGCCGCGCCTCGGTCAGTTCGTTCGGGTTCGGCGGGAGCAACTTCCACCTCGCACTCGAGGAGTACACCGGTTCGAACGCCGCGAAGCGGCTCCGCACCACCCCGGGCGAGCTGGTCGTGCTCTCGGATGCGACCCCCGCCGGACTGGTCAGCCGGGCGCGGGCCTTGGCCCAGCAGAGCACGGAGCCGGACTTCCTCGCCTTCGCGGCCTGGTCCACCCAGCGTGACCTCGACGCCACCCTGCCGTGCCGCCTCGCGGTGGTGGCCACGTCCGAAGCTGACCTGGCGAAGAAGCTGACCCAGGCCGCCGACCGCATCAGCGCGGCCCCTGACGCTGCGTGGTCCACGCCCACCATGGTGCGGTACAGCACCGCCTCCGCCCCCGGGAAGGTAGCATTCCTGTTCCCCGGCCAGGGGAGCCAGTACGTGGACATGGGCGCTGGCACCGCGATTCTGTGGGACGCCGCGCGCGCGCCGTTCGACGCAGCCGCGGACCTCGACCTCGGCGATGTGGGGCTCCACAACGTGGTGTTCCCTCGCTCGGCCTTCACCGACGACGAGCGCACCGCCCAGGTCGAGACCCTTCGTCGCACCGAGTGGGCCCAGCCCGCCATCGGGGCCGTCAGCCTCGGTCACCTCGGGCTCCTGACCGCGCTCGGCGTCACGCCGGATGCGGTCGGCGGGCATTCCTACGGCGAGGTGACGGCCCTGTGCGCAGCCGGCGCCATCTCCCAGGACGACCTGCTGCGCGTCGCCCGCCGCCGCGGTGAGCTCATGGCCGAGGCCGCAGCCGGCACGCCGGGGTCGATGACCGCGGTACCTGCCGATCGCGCCGATGTCGAGCCGGTGCTCTCGGCCCATCCTGACGTGGTCATCGCGAACCACAACAGCCACCGCCAGGTGGTGTTGTCTGGGCCCACCGCAGCCATCGAGGCGGTGGAGCGCGACCTCGTGGGCCGTGGCCTCGAGCCCAAGCGTCTGACCGTGGCTACCGCCTTCCACAGCCCGGTGGTCGCCGACTCCGCCCCTGCATTCACCGAGTTCCTGGGCTCGATCGAGGTCGGCGCGCCCACGATCCCCACTTGGTGCAACACCACCGCGGCCCCCTACCCCGCCGACGCTGACGCCGTGCGCTCGGTCCTGGGCGGCGCCATCGCGCAGCCGGTGCGGTTCGCCGAGCAGATCGAGGCGATGTGGGCCGATGGCGTGCGCACGTTCGTCGAGGTCGGCCCTGGCAACGTGCTCACCGGCCTGGTGTCCGACACGCTCGGCGACCGGCCGCACACGGCGGTGCCGGTAGACCGGAGGAAGAAAGACGACATCCTGTCGTTCTTCGACGCGCTCGGCAGCCTGTTCGTGGCCGGCGTCGCGCTCGACCTGCCCGTCCTGTGGGATGGATTCCGCGTGCCGACCGATCCGCACGATCGCAAGGTTCCGCGCCTGCGGCTGTCGCTGAACGGCGCGAACTACAACAAGCCCTACCCGCCGAAGGGTGGGTCTGCGGTACTGCCCCGGCCAAACGGTCCGCGCCCGTTGCCCGAGCCCCAGCGCATCGAGGTGCCCGTGGAGGTGAGGGTCGAGGTGCCCGTCGAGGTGCCTGTCTACGTCGACGCCCCAGCGGCTGCGGCCCAGGCGCCGGTGGCTCAGATCCGGCGGGCTGCCTCCAGCCCCGTTCGCGCCGCGGGCCCAGCCGATGATGGCTGGCTCGCTGCCTACGAAGGCGCGCAGGCATCCCTCGCCGAGGCTCACGCGGCCTACCAGTCCACCATGGCCGACAGTCATGTGGCCTTCCTTCAGGCGATGGAGACCTCGCTGACCGGCTTTGCCGCGCTGGCGACCGGAGCCGATGCCTCTGCCACTGCGACGCGTCTGCCAGCTGCGCCAGCACCGACCTTCGCCCGGCCTGCACCTGCACCTGCACCTGCACCTGCGTTCGCCCGGCCTGCACCCGCGCCCCGCGCCCCCGTCGCCGCGTCGCCTGCGCCCACGCCGATCGCCGCCCGTGCGCCGGCCCCCCCGAAGCCCCCGCGTCCCGCTGCGCCTGCGCCGGTCGCGGCACCCGTGGCGGCGGCTCCGTCCATCGACGTACAGGCGCTCCTGCTGTCCGTCGTCGCTGACAAGACGGGCTACCCCGCCGACATGCTCGATCTGACGATGGAGCTGGAGGCCGACCTTGGCATCGACTCGATCAAGCGGGTCGAGATCCTGTCTGCGGTTCGGGAAGACAACCCGGCGCTTCCGGAGGTCGACCCGGGCGAGATGGCGCAGCTGCGCACCCTCGGCCAGATCGTCGACTACCTCGGTGCCACGGTGGCCTCGGCGCCGGCAGTGGCCGCCCCTGTTGCGGCGGCTCCGTCCATCGACGTACAGGCGCTCCTGCTGTCCGTCGTCGCTGATAAGACGGGCTACCCCGCCGACATGCTCGATCTGACGATGGAGCTGGAGGCCGACCTTGGCATCGACTCGATCAAGCGGGTCGAGATCCTGTCTGCGGTTCGGGAAGACAACCCGGCGCTTCCGGAGG
>JBLFXJ010000078.1:0-25295 GCA_047609825.1 Myxococcota bacterium | reverse complement strand
GCGGGCGCGGATGACATGGCCGATGACGACCTCGACGGCACGCCGGATGCTTGCGACGTGTGCCCCGGCTCCGACGACTCCCGCGATGCCGATGGCGACGGCATACCGGACGGCTGCGACGACTGCGAGGGCGGCCCGGAGGACTCCGATGGCGACGGCGTCGCGGACGACTGCGACGTGTGCGACGGCGGCGACGACCGGTTCGACACCGACGGCGACGGCACCCCCGACGACTGCGACGTGTGTGAGGGAGCGCCAGACTTCGCCGACGCCGACCTGGATCTGGTGCCCGACGGCTGCGACGTGTGCGCCGGGTTCAACGACTTCGCGGACGCGGACGCCGACTCCGTGCCGGACGGCTGCGACGAGTGCGAGGGCGAAGACGACCTGGCGGACGCGGACGGCGACGGCGTGCCCGACGGCTGCGACATCTGTCCTGACGGCGCGGACGGCGTGGACGGCGACGGCGATGGCGTGCCCAACGCCTGTGATGTGTGCCCTGGGTTCAACGACGGCTTCGACGACGACGGCGACGGCGTGCCCAACGGGTGCGATGAGTGCCCGGGGTCGGACGACGCTGTGGACTCCGACTTCGACGGCGTGCCCGACGGCTGCGACGCCTGCCCCGGCGGCGCAGATGGCCTGGACGCAGACGGTGACGGCGTGCCCAACGCATGCGACGTCTGCGCCGGATTCGATGACGAGGCGGACGACGACGAAGACGGCGTGCCGGATGGCTGCGACGACTGCGCAGGGTTCGATGACGCGTTCGACTCGGACGCCGACGGAGTGGTGGACGGCTGCGACGTTTGCCCCGGGTTCCGGGACGACGTGGACGGCGACGGTGACGGCACTCCCGACGGCTGTGATGCCTGCCCGGGCGCCGACGATCGGGTCGACACGGATGGCGATGGCACCGCGGATGGCTGCGACCTGTGCGGCGGCTTCGATGACGCCGACGATCTGGACGGCGACACGGTGCCCGACGGCTGCGACGTGTGCGACGGCGGCGACGACCGCGTGGATGCCGACGGAGACGCGGTGCCCGACGACTGCGACCTGTGCCTCGGCTTCCCCGACGGCGTGGACGCCGACGGAGATGGTGCCCCGGACCTGTGCGATGAGTGCCCCGGCTTCGATGACACGGCCGATGCCGACGGTGACGGCGTGGCTGACGGCTGCGACGCCTGCCCCGGCGCAGATGATGGGGCCGACGCGGATGGCGACGGCACGCCCGACGCTTGTGACGTGTGCCCCGGGTTCGATGATGCGCTCGATACCGACGCGGATTCGGTGCCCAACGGCTGCGACGCCTGCCCCGGCGGCGACGATCTGCGCGACGCCGATCGCGACGGCGTGCCCGACGATTGTGATGCCTGTCCCGGCGAAGACGACGCAGCCGACGCCGACGGAGACGCGGTGCCCGACGGCTGCGACGTGTGCGACGGCGGCGATGATGCGCTGGACGCCGACGGCGATGATGTGCCGGACTTCTGCGACATCTGCCCCGGCGGCGACGACCTGGAAGACAGCGACGGTGACGGCGTGCCCAACGCGTGCGACGCATGCGACGGCGACGACCTGTCCGACAGCGACGGCGACACCATCCCCGACGAGTGCGACCTGTGCCCCGGCGCCGACGACCGCGAGGATGCCGACGCCGACACCGTCCCCGACGGCTGCGATGTGTGCCCAGGAGACGATGACCGCGCCGACTCCGACGCCGACGACGTGCCCGACGGCTGCGACGTGTGCGACGGCGCTGACGATGGGCTCGACGCCGATGGCGACGGCGTGCCAGACGGCTGCGATGTGTGCGCGGACGGCGACGACGGTGCGGACGCCGACCGCGACGGCGTGCCGGACGCGTGCGATGTGTGCCCCGGCGCCGACGACTTCGCCGACGATGACGGAGATAGTGCCCCGAACGCCTGTGATGTCTGCCCGGGCGGCGACGACCGGGTCGACACCGACGGCGACGGCGTGCCCGACGACTGCGACGTGTGTGTCGGCGACGACGCCGCGGACGATGACGGCGACGGCGTGCCCGACGCATGCGACACCTGCCCAGGCTCCGACGACCTCGCGGATGCCGACGGAGACAGCGTGCCGGACGGCTGCGATGCCTGCGCTGGCCACGACGACCGGGTCGATACCGACGGTGACGGAGTGGCCAATGGCTGCGACACCTGCCCCGGCTTCGACGATGCAGCCGACGCCGATGGCGACACCGTGGCGGATGGCTGCGACCGGTGCCCCGACGGCGACGACCGCGTGGACAGCGACGGCGACACCGTGCCGGATGCCTGCGACAGCTGCGTTGGCGGCGACGACCGGGTAGACACGGACGGCGACGGTGTAGCGGACGACTGCGACGCCTGCGCGGACGGCGACGATGGAGTGGACTCCGACGGCGACGGCACCGCGGACGACTGCGACCTGTGCCCGGGCTCGGACGATGGCGCAGACGCCGACCGCGATGGCGTGCCCGACGGCTGCGACATCTGTGACGGCGGCGATGACGGCGACGACGCCGACCGCGACGGCGTGCCCGATGTGTGCGACGCCTGCCCCGACTCCGATGACGCCCTCGACTCGGACCTGGACGGCGTGCCGAATGGCTGCGACGTGTGCGACGGGTTCGACGACCTGCGCGACGCAGACCGCGACACCGTGCCCGACGGCTGCGACGTGTGCGACGGCGACGACCTCGCCGACGAAGACGGCGACACCGTTCCCGACGACTGCGACATCTGCCCCGGCGGCGAGGACCTCGCCGACAGCGACGGCGACACCGTGCCGAACGAATGCGACGCCTGCCCCGGCTCCGACGACCGGCTGGATGCCGACGGCGACGGCGCGGCAGACGGCTGCGACATCTGCCCTGGTTTCGACGATGTCGCCGACGCCGACGGCGACTCAGTGCCCGATGGCTGTGACGTGTGCGAGGGCGGCGACGACCTGTCCGACTCCGACGGCGACGGCATCCCCAACGCCTGCGACGACTGCGAGGGCGACCCCGCCGACTTCGACGGCGATGGCGTGCCGAACATCTGCGACGTGTGCCCCGGCTTCGACGACGGCCTCGACGGCGATGTCGACGGCGTGCCGGATGGCTGTGATGCGTGCATCGGCTTCGACGACGGCCTGGACGCCGACGCCGACGATGTGCCGGACGACTGCGACGTATGCCCCGGCTCCGACGACGCGGACGACGCCGACGCCGACGGAATCCCCGACGGCTGTGATCTGTGCGACGGCGACGACGGCCTCGACGCAGACCGCGACGGCGTGCCCGACGCCTGCGACGTGTGCCCCGGCGCCGACGACGGCCTCGACGGTGACGCCGACGGCGTGCCGGACGGCTGCGACCTGTGCGAGGGCGCGGCCGATGATCTCGACGGCGACCGCGATGGCACGCCGGACGGGTGCGACATCTGCCCGGGCGGCGACGATGACCTGGACGCCGACTTGGACGGAACGCCCAACTTCTGCGACCTGTGCGCCGGCTTCGACGACGCCGTGGACCGCGACCTCGATGGCGTGCCCGACGGCTGCGACGAGTGCCCCGGGTTCGACGACAGCGCGGATGATGACGACGACGGCGTGGCCGACGGCTGCGACATCTGCCCGGACGCCGACGACACGGTCGACACGGACGGCGACGACACGCCCGACGGCTGCGACCTGTGCCCCGATGCCGACGACGACCTCGACTCCGACCTGGACGGCGTGCCGAATGCTTGCGACGCCTGCCCCGGCTCCGACGACCTGCGGGACGCGGACGGTGACGGCGTGGCCGATGGCTGCGACCTGTGCCCCGGGTTCGACGACGGGGCCGACTCCGACGGAGACGGCACCCCCGACGCCTGCGACGACTGCGAGGGCGACCCCGCCGACTCCGATGGCGACGGCGTGCCCGACATCTGCGATGTGTGCTTCGGCGCTGATGATGGCGATGACGCCGACGGCGACGCCACGCCCGACGGCTGCGACATCTGCCCCGGCTTCCCCGACTTCGCGGACGCTGACGGCGATGATGTGCCCGACGGGTGCGACGCCTGCCGCGGCGGTGATGATGGCGCCGACGCCGACCGCGACACCGTGGCCGACGCCTGCGACGTGTGCCCCGGGTTCGACGACCGCCTCGACTCCGACGGCGACGGCGTGCCCAACGGGTGCGACGCCTGCCTCGGGTTCGACGACCTGCGCGACTCCGACGGCGATGGCATCGCGGACGGCTGCGACATCTGCCCCGACGGCGACGACGGCGAGGACTCTGACGGCGACGGCATCCCGGACGCCTGCGACGACTGCGACGGCGACCCGACGGACAGCGACGAGGACGGCACGGCGGACGCCTGTGACCCCTGCCCGCTCGAGCCGTTCGAGAGTGATCTCGACGCCGACGGCTCCTGGAGCTGCGACGACTGCGACGACGACGACCCCACCCTCGACGGGCTCGACCGCGACCTCGACGGCGTGACCACCTGTGATGGCGACTGCGTCGACAACGATCCGAGCGTGTACCCGGGGGCTCCAGAGGGTCCCAACGGTATCGACGAGGACTGCGATGGAATCGTGGACGAAGGTACCGTTCGCTACGACGACGACGGCGACGGGTTCACCGAGAATGGCGGCGACTGCGACGATGGCGACCCGCTCGTCAACCCGGCCGAGCGCGAATCGTGTGACGGCGTGGACGAGGACTGCGACGGCCTGATCGACGAAGGCACCGAGTGCTTCGACGACGACCTCGACGGGTACTGCGAGGAGCCGTGCACCGACGGCGGACCGGGCGGTGACTGCAACGACGGCCTCGCCGACGTGAACCCCGACGCGTACGAGCTCCCCGACAACGGGCTCGATGACGACTGCGATGGCGTGGTGGACGACGGCACGCTGGACCCTGACGGAGACGGCGCGACCGAAGACGGCGGCGACTGCGAGCCCGAAGACGGTGAGATCTACCCGGGAGCACCCGAGATCCCCGACGGCGTGGACAACGACTGCGACGGCCTGATCGACGAAGGCACGCGCCTCGCGGACGATGACGGCGACGGCTTCTCCGAGGCGGAGGGCGACTGCCACGACGGTGACGCGAGCATCCATCCGGACGCCGACGACATCGAGAACGGCATCGACGACGACTGCGATGGCGAGGTGGACGAGGACAGCGCGTTCACCGACGACGACGGCGACGACTTCACGGAGAGCGCCGGGGACTGCGACGACAGCGACCCCGCGGTGTTCCCGGGCGCGCCCGAGCGCGACAACGGCATCGACGATGACTGCGACGGCGATGTGGACGAGGACTTCCAGGACCGGGACGGCGACGGCTGGACCACCGCACAGGGCGACTGCGACGATGATGAGGGCTGGGCCAACCCTGAGCTCCCCGAGACCTGCGACGGCATCGACAACGACTGCGACGGCGATGTGGATGAGGTCTGCCTGTTCGACGTGGACCCCGAGGATCGGAAGAAGTCGGAAGAGGGCTGTGGATGCAGCACCAGCGCGCCGTCGCTCGGCTGGCTCGCGCTCCTGCCCCTCCTCGGCCTCCGTCGACGCCACCTGGCCGCGTGACCTGTGCGGGACGGGTCCAGGCCCGAGTCAAGGGCCGGCCCGATCTGTGCGGGCTCCCTGCGCTACACTCGGGCCGGTTCGCAGACGAGCAGACTGGACGGACCTCAACCTGAAGGCCCGGAGCCGTCCCGCGCAGCCGTCCGCCGGCGCCCACGGGCCCGTGAGTCCCAGCCCTCAGCCTCGAGCCGCGGCTCGATGCAGGGTTCCTGCTGGAATAGGCTCGCAGGAACCGTGAGGCTGTCCCGTGTCCAACCGCGCCTCAACCGTCGGCCTCGTCCTGCTGCTCTCCGTATTGTTCCTCGCCTCTGGGCCTGCCGTCACGATCGGCACCGACTGGCTGTGGTTCCGATCGGTAGGATTCGACGCCGTCTTCTCCAAGCGCCTCGGCGTCGAGGCCGCGCTCGGCCTGGGCCTGGGCCTGTTCGCGTTCGTGCTGGTCTACGGCAACGCGCGGCTCGCGCTCAGGAACTGCGGGCCCGCCGCCTCCCCCATCCGCGATCCCGACGACAATCCCGTCGGACAGGTGCTCGCGCGGGTCGGCGCCGATCGCATCCTGTTGGCGATGGCGCTCGTGATCGCGCTGCTCGCGGGGCTCTCGGGCGCATCCTGGTGGGCCGACGCGCTCCTCGCCCTCCATGGAGACACCTTCGGCTACGCAGAGCCCGTGTTCGGGCGAGACGCCAGCTTCTACGTGTTTCAGCTGCCGCTCCTGCTCCACCTGCGAGCCGCCGTGATGACCCTGCTGATCGCGAGCGGCGCGATCGTACTCGGCACCTACATCACCCGCGGTGCGGTGAACCTCGAGCTGAGCGAGAGCGAGGGCCAGCTGGTGGCGCAGGGAATGTCGGTGGGTCCGGCAGCGCGTCGGCACGTGGCCGCCATCGCCGCGGCCTCGGTCGTCACCCTCGCCATCGGGTTCTACCTCCAGCGCTACACCGTGCTGTACGAACAGGGTGGGCTGTTCGCCGGCCCCGGCTACTCGCAGCTCCACGGCACGCTCCCCCTCCTGTTGGTGCAGGCCGTGTGCACCCTGCTCGCGGCCGCGGTGGTCCACCTCGGCATCGAGCGGCTGTCGGCCGGCTGGATGATCCTCGGCACCGGGATGATCGTCGTGCCCTCCGGAGCGACGTCGCTGTACCCGAACCTGGTCCAGCGGTTCGCCGTGGAACCCAACGAGCTGTCCCGCGAGGGCCCGCAGATCGTCGATCATGTGGAGGCCACCCGGTACGCCTACGACCTCGACAGCATCGAGGATCTCACCCTCCCCGGCGACAACACGCTCACCCGCGAAGACGTGGACAACAACTGGGCCACCATCCAGAACGTGCGCCTGTGGGACCACGACCAGCTGCTCACCACGTTCAGCCAGGTTCAGGAGATCCGCACCTACTACCGGTTCGTGAGTGTCGACAACGACCGGTACATCATCGACGGCGAGCTGCGGCAGACGATGCTCTCGCCGCGCGAGCTGGTCTCGGCCGACCTCCCGGACCAGGCCCGCACCTGGGTCAACGAACACATGACCTACACCCACGGCTATGGCCTGGCGCTGGGCCCGGTGAACCTGGTCACCCCGGAGGGGCTGCCGGAGCTGTTCATCAAGGACCTGCCGCCCAAGGTGACCTACCCCGACGACCTCGCCATCGACCGGCCAGAGCTGTACTTCGGCGAGGCCGCAGATTCGTGGGTGGTCGTGGGCAGCGACAACCCCGAGTTCGACTTCCCCGCCGGCGACGAGAACAAGTACACCTCGTACGCTGGCGCCGCCGGCATCCCATTGGGCCTCGCTGAGCGCGCCCTGTTCGCCACGCGGTTCGGCAGCTCGGAGCTCGTATTCACCACCGAGATGAGCGAGGGCAGCCGCCTGCTGCTGTACCGCAACATCACGGACCGCGTGCTCAACGTCGCGCCATTCCTCGTGCTCGACCGCGACCCCTACCTGGTGATCGACAAGGGCAGACTCGTGTGGGTGCTCGACGGCCTCACCTCGACGGGGCGCTTCCCGTATGCCCAGCGGAGCGGCCGCTACGGCAACTACGTGCGCAACCCGGTGAAGGTGACGGTCGACGCCTACGACGGCATCGTGCGGTTCTTCCTCACCCACCCGGAGGAACCGATCGCTCGCGCGTGGAACGCCGCCTTCCCAGGTCTGTTCGAGCCGGCCGAGAATCTCTCCGAGTCCCTGCGCGCCCACCTGCGCTACCCGCAGGACCTGTTCGACCTGCAGTCGACGATGTTCGCCGTCTACCACATGCAAGACCACCAGATCTTCTACAACCGCGAGGACGAGTGGGAGGTGCCACGGCTGAGCGCCGACCAACGCCGCGAAGAGATGGCGCCCTACTACACGGTGATGACGCTGCCGGGTGAGGACAAGGAGGAGTTCATCCTGATGCGGCCGTTCTCCCCCAAGAACAAGCCGAACCTCGCGGCGTGGATGATCGCGCGCTCCGACCCGCCGCACTACGGCGAGCTGCGGGCCTACAAGTTCCCCAAGGAGAAGCTGATCTACGGACCGAAGATGGTGGCCGCACGCATCAACCAGGACGACGAGATCAGCGCCAAGATCAGCCTGTGGAACCAGCAGGGCAGCAAGGTGGAGCAGGGCACGCTCCTGGTGCTGCCCATCGAGGAGTCGCTGATCTACGTCCAGCCGCTCTACCTGCGGGCGCAGAGCGACAGCATCCCGGAGCTCAAGCGCGTGATCGTGGCCTACGAGAACCGCATCGCCATGCGGGACACCCTGGAGGAGGGGCTCGAGGAGCTGTTCGGCCCGCCTCCGGCCGACCCGTCCATCGTCATGATCCCCGGCGGTGACACGCCCGCCGCTCCCGCCACCCCAGGCGTTGACGCCGCGCAGGCAGACCCCGAGCGCGCCGCTCTGATCCGCTACGCCGCGTCCCGCTACACCGCGGCGCTCGCCGCCCAGCGGGCCGGCGACTGGGCCAGCTATGGCGATGAGATCGAAGCCCTCGGCGACGCCCTGCAGTCCCTCGGCGGCAGCCTGGGCGTCCAGCTCGAGCCCCTGGCGGGGGACACGCCGTGATCGCGCTGCTCGGCGTGCTCGCGTGCACATCCACGCCCCCCGAGCCCGCGCCCGCACTCCCCCCACCTGCCGAGATCGCCCATTCGGGTGACGCCATCGCCTACACCGTCCGCTTCCCAGCTCCGCAGACCCAGAATCTCGAGGTGGAGCTTGTGGTGTCCACCGAGGGCCGGGACTCGATCGAGCTGATGATGCCGGTGTGGACCCCTGGCTCATACCTGGTCCGGGAGTTCGCCCAGCACGTGATCGACCTGGGCGCAGAGGGGGCCGCGGGGCCGTTGGCGGTCGAGCGCACGCGCAAGAACCGATGGCGCGTGCAGACCAGCGGTGAGGCGGCGATCCGAGTGCACTACCGCGTGTGGGCACAGGCGAAGAACGTCCGCGGGAACTTCGTCGAGGAGCGGTTCGCCATCCTGAACGGCGCGCCCTTGTTCATCACACCCATCGACGCCCTGGACACGCCACACGCGGTCACCTTCGACCACCCATGGGCGCGGGTGGAGACGGGGATGGACCCCCACCCCGACGGCGCATCGGATCACTTCCTGGCCGCTGACTATGACGAACTCGTGGACACCCCGGTGTTCCTCGGCGACCCGGCCGTGTACGCGTTCACCGTCGCCGGAGCCGAGCATCGCCTGGTGGTGCTCGAGGAGCTGGGCGTGTGGGACGGCGAGCGGGCGGCGGAGGACGTGGAGGCGCTCGTGCGCACCCAGACGGCGTTCTGGGGGGTCGTCCCATACCGGCGGTACGTGTTCCTCAACGCGCTGATGGAGGCCGGGGGCGGGCTCGAGCACCTGGACTCGACGCTGATGTTCGCCAGCCGCTGGAAGACCCACGACGAGAGCGCCTACGCCGGCTGGCTCGGCCTGGTCAGCCACGAGTTCTTCCACACCTGGAACGTGAAGCGCCTGCGCCCGGAGGCCCTGGGCCCGTTCGACTACGAGAACGAGGTGCACACGGGCGACCTGTGGATCGCCGAGGGGTTCACGTCCTACTACGACGACCTGCTGCTCCGCCGTGCCGAGCTGCTCGACGACACGGCGTACTTGAAGAAGCTGTCGGGCAATATCGACCGGCTCCAGCGCACGCCAGGCCGCCAGCACCACGCCCTGTCCGACACCTCATACGACTCGTGGATCGAGGGCTATCGCCCCGACGCCAACTCGAAGAACACCACCGTCTCGTACTACACGAAGGGTGCTGTGGTCGGCTTCCTGCTCGACGCGGAGGTGCGCCGGCTCACGGCCGGCCAGCGCTCCCTCGATGACGTGATGCGCCTCGCCTACAGCCGGTTCTCGGGCGACCGCGGCTACAGCTCAGCGGAGTTCCGCGCGGTCGTGTCCGAGGTCGCCGGGGCTGACCTCGGGCCCTGGTTTGCACACGCCGTGGACAGCACTGAGGAGCTCGACTACGCCGCCGCGTTGCACTGGTTCGGGCTCCGGTTCACCCCGAAGGACGTACCCGACGACGACGACGACGACGACGACGACGACGACGACGACGACGACGACGACGACGACGACGACGACGACGACGAGCCCGGCTGGCTCGGTCTGACCCTCGACGGCAGCAACGTCGTGACCGCGGTGCTCTCGAACACGCCCGCATTCCTGGCCGGACTCAATGTCGATGACGAGGTGGTCGGCGTCGACAAGTGGAGGATCAAGCACGGCGCTTGGGCCTCCCATGCCGATCATTACGCCCCAGGCGACGCCGCCGAGCTCCTGGTGAACCGCCGCGGCGAGCTCCGCCGCGTGGCCGTGACCTTCGGCACTGAGCCCGACGTGTCGTGGACCGTGGAGGTCGACCCGAAGGCCGCCCCGGCAGCAAAGAAGCGCAGGGCGCGCTGGCTCGCAGGTCACCAGCCGTAGACGCGCTCAGCCAGCTCGTCGAGGGAGGCGCAGCCCGGGGCGAGCGCCACCGAGCGGGACAAGCTCCCATACCGATGCACCAACGCCCAGGCGAGCAACGTGCGCGGCCCTGTGGGCGTCCAGCCCAGGCCCGAGAGGAAGGCGCGGGTGCAGGCCGTGTCGCCTTGCCAGATGAACTCCACCGGTGCCACCAGGTCGTAGTGCGGGTCGCCCACCCGGCCATCCGCGAAGTCGATCAACCCAAAGGGTCGCCAGCCCCGGTCACTCGCGCCCACCAGCACGTGATCGTGCAACAGCTCGGTATGCAGCTGGACCAGCGGGAGGTCCGGTCCGAGGTGCCGGAGGGCGAACTCCGAGGCTCCCTCCGCGAGCGGCGCGGGAGCATGCCGCTCACCCACGGTCCGCACACACTCCGCGCGCCACCCCGCCCAGCTGCCGTCGTCTTCGGCGGGCCGGCCGTGCAGAACCGCCACCGCCTCCCCCAGCGCACGGGCCAGTGCCCGCCGCTCGATCTCGGTCAGGGCCGGCCACACGCGCCCGATGGAGGGCTCGGTCAGCCGGCCGAGCACCACATACGGCCAGCCGTCGATGGCGCCATGAGCGACCACCTCGGGAACAGACACGGTCAACGTGCCCGACATCCTGCGCAAGAGCGTGGCTTCCGCCTCGATCTCGGCCGACCAGCGGGGATGGGTGAGCTTGACCACGTGGCTGCGGGTACCCCACACAACGTCCGATCCGGTGGCAAATGGTGCCAACCCGAGGTCTGGCAGGCCATGCCGCGCCAGCACCCTGCGCATCGCCACCGCCCACCCAGACGGCGGGAGTGCGGATCGGAGCGGGGTGCCGATCGTGTGCTCGGGTGGGAACTCCATCGCTTGAAGTTACCCGGTTAGGATGGAACCCTCCGCATATGAACTGATGGGCGGCGACTCGGCAGTACGCACGCTGGTGGATCGATTCTACGATCACATGGATGTGCTGCCCCAGGCCGCTACGATCCGTGCCATGCACCCCGCCGATCTCACGTCGTCCCGTGACAAGTTCTACGAGTTCATGAGCGGCTGGCTCGGCGGCCCCCCGCTGTACTGGGAGCGTCGCGGCCACCCGCGCCTGCGCCGACGCCACCTGCCGTTCGCCGTCGACCTGGCCGCGGCCGAGGCGTGGATGGCCTGCATGGAGCTGGCCCTGGCCGAGGTGGTGGACGATCCCAGCCTGCGTCAGTGGCTGACAGAGCGGCTCACGGCCGTGGCCGCCCACATGATCAACCGCGAGGGTTGAAGTACCGAGCCACTGCCCGGCGCGGCTCGGGCGGATGCTCACTCATCCTCCCCTCCCCCCATGCCGATGCAGTCCATGACAAAGGCCAGCGAACGGCTGGTCTGGTCCACCTGGGTGCGGATGGTCACGCCGCCGCCATGCCCCGATTCAGCCTGCACGAACAGGTGCACCGGCGCGTCGGCATCGGCCTGGGAATGAAGCAAGGCGGCCGCGAACTTCCGGGCGTGCACCGGATCGGTGCGCGCATCGTTCGCCGAGCCGACCACCAGCGTGGGCGGGTACGCCGCGCGGTCCAGGTTGTGGTACGGGCTATAGGCGCGGAGCCACCGAAACGCCGCTGCATCCTCCGGAGAGCCGTACTCCTCCGTCCAGATGGCAGCGATTCCGAAGTGGTGGAAGCGCAGCATGTCGGTGAGTGGCACCGCGCAGTGCACGGCACCGAACAGCTCCGGGCGCTGCGCCATGACCGCCGACACGAGCAGCCCGCCATTGCTCCCGCCCCGGATCGCCAACTGTCTTGGCGTGGTCCAGCCGGACGCCACGAGCCACTCTGCCGCCGCGATGAAGTCGTCGAACACGTTCTGCTTGTCGCCGCGCATGCCGGCCTCGTGCCACGCGCGCCCGTACTCGCCGCCGCCGCGGAGGTTCGGGATCGCCACAACCCCGCCGGACTCCACCCACACCGCGTACAGCGTGGCGAAGTTCGGCGTGAGTGACACGTTGAAGCCGCCATACCCGGTGAGCAGGACCGGGTGTGGCCCGTTCGCGGGCGAGGCTTGAGTCCCGCGCACCAGGAACATCGACACCGATGTGCCGTCGCGCGAGGTCACATCCACTTGATCGACGGTCAGGCCGCTGGTGTCGATGTCGATGGGTGAGGCCTTGATCCGGGTGAGTGCGCCCGCCCCCGGATCGTAGGTGTAGGTCTCGCTCGGATGCACGAACGAGGAGAAGGCCATCCACACGGTGGGGCGCCGCTGCAGACCCCAGACCTGCGCCTGGCCAAAGCCCGGCAGGGTCATGTCGTGCTGCCACTGCCCCGCCGCGTCGTGAATCGCGATCCGGGTGGACGCTCGATGCCTGTAGCTCAGGTACAGGCGACCCCCGATCACGTCGAAGCCCGCCAACACATCGTCTGGGTGCTCCGGGACGAGCTCGACCCACCAGTCCCGCGCCGGCGCGCTCACGGACGTGGCCATCAGCCGGTAGTGCGGGGCACCCCAGTCGGTGAGGATCAACAGGCGATCGCCGAACACCTCCACCAGGTACTGGCGATCGAACTCGGTCACCACCGGCTGGCGCTCGACGCTCGCGCTGCCAGGGGGACCGTCTCGCAGGTCGGTGATCCACGCCGCGTTCCGGTTGAACAGCGAGCGATACCAAAGCACGTACCGCCCATCCTCGCTCACTTCGGCCGAGTGCCACACCTCGCGGGTGGCCGGATCGTGCCACACGAGCACATCGTGCTCGGCGGTGGTTCCCAGACGGTGGAACCACACGCGATGCCAATAGTTCTCCTCACCCGGCTCAACCGTGCCTGGCGCCGGCTTGCCCGAGTAGAAGAATCCCGAGCCATCGTGCAGCCACGACACGCCGCGCTGCTTCCAGCCGGCGCAGGTGTCGGGCAGGGTCTCGAGCGTGGTCAGATCGAGGACGGCGAGGACCGGATTCTCATCACCCGCGCTGGCCCTGCCGAAGGCTGCGTACCGGCAGTCCGGCGACGGGGTGAACTCGGCCAGGGTGTCGGTCTCCCCCCAGGTGTTCGGATCGAGCACCACCCGACCCGGCGCACCCGGGCCTGGTCGCATCCACACCACCCACTTGTCCTGGTCGGCGCGCTTCGTGCTGTACACCTCGGCGTCGGACAGGAGGCTCGGGCGGGGCGTGGACTCATCGTCGTACCGCCACAGGTGTTCAAACCTCCGCGCGAGCGCCTGGCGCTGGGGAAGCGCATCCGTAGCCGCCACATATCGGGCGTTCATCGCCTCGACCCACGCTTGCACCTCAGGTGCGTCCGCATCTTCCAGGGCGCGGTACGGGTCGGCGACATCGACGCCATGCAGCGTGTCGACGTGCTCGGAGCGGGGCGGAGCCGGGGCGGGTGGAATGTGGGCCAAGCTGGCCTCCGATGGCCGAGAGGCGACGATCTAACAGGTCGGGGATCTGACGAACCCGTGTGCCGAGGTGGCCAGGGTGGCCACATCCCGTGATGGGGGTTCAAGGCGACACCGTGCGATCCACCTTCCCCACATTCGGTCCGTACCGCGCACGCGCACGCGTGGGTCGCGGGGGAATGGCCACGGTGTGGCGCGCGGACGGGCCGCTGGGGCCGGTGGCCGTGAAGGTCCTGACCACGGAGCGGGCCCGGCAGCCCGCGTTTCGCCGCGTGCTCCGCGAGGAGGTCCGCGCACTGGCCCGGCTGGGCCACCCTGGCATCGCCACGCTGCTCGATCATGGGGAGGTCGCGGAGAACGAGACCCCGTTGGGCCTGCCACCCGGCACTCCTTGGCTGGTGCAAGAGCTTGGAGCAGGCACCGTTGTGGATCGTTGCGGCACCGGATCGTGGCCCGAGGTGCGATCGTGGATGCTGGAGATCTTCGACGCGCTCGCCCACGCGCATGCGCGGGGAGTCCTCCATCGCGACCTCAAGCCCCACAACGTGCTCATCGCGACGGATGGGCGCCTGCTGTTGACCGACTTCGGGCTCGCCCACCCGACCGAGGCCGATCGCCCAGGCCGGTTCGAGCGCGCAGCGGGGACGCCCGGCTTCATGGCCCCCGAGCAGGCCGAGGGGCGGTGGCGCGACTACGGTCCGTGGACCGATCTGTACGCCAGCGCTCGCCTGCTCCTGAGCCTGCTCAAGCGCAACGCACAGGTTCCCACCGGCCTGGCACCCGTGCTCGCCCGGCTGATGGCGAACGAGGTGATCGATCGGTACCGCCAGGTGGCGGACGCACGGCACGCGATCCGATCGCTGCCACCTCGGGGGAGCGGCCCGCTGGACCCCGCCTGGTGGAGCACCGCTGCGGACGGCGCCAGCTCCACCTTCGCAATCAGCAGCGTCGAGGCGCACACCCCCGCGCCGCCGCTGCCTCCCCCGGTCCGGCCGGCCGCCATCGTGCGTCTGCCCGTTCCCGACGAGCCGCCTCCTGAGCATGCTGTCCTCCGGGGCGCCTCCCTACTGCGACTGCGGCAGCCCCCGTTGGTCGGGCGCGGGCCACAGCAGGCTCAGCTGTGGGACCTGGTGCGATCCATAGCGGCAGACAGGCGCCCGCGGGTCGTGTCCATCTGCGGTCCCAGAGGCGTCGGGGCGAGCCGCCTGGCCGGCTGGTTGTGCGAAGCCACCCATGCCGCTGGCGTGGGCATGCCCTTCGTGACGGACTGCGCCCGACGAGCCCCAGGCGCAGCCCTCGGTGTGCTCGTCGCCCGCGCGTTGCGAGCACGAGGCCTCGAACTCGACGGAGTTCGGAGCCGCGCTCAGGCGTTCCTTGTCTCCCGCGGCATCGACGACCCATGGGAAGCCCGCGCCCTCGCGTCCGTCGTCGCGCCCGCCCTCGGCAGCACGCCTCCGGTGCGGTTCGAGGGGGCTGCAGGCCGCTATCGGGTGGTCGCCGACCTGCTCGTCCGCGAGTCCGAGCACCGGCTGCCCGTGGTGTGGCTCGACGATGGCGCAGACGACCCGGAAGCCGTCGCTTTCGCCCGCTTCCTCCTCGATAGGCCCGACCCGATGCTCGTCGTGCTCACCGGTCGCTCCCATGAAGGTTGGGGGCATGCCTACGCCACGGAAGTCCACCTCCCCCAGCCCACCCCCGACACGATGCGTGCGATCCTCGAAGACGGCTGGGGACTCGACGCCTCGCTCGCCGCGGCTCTGGCCACCGTCCTGCCCCACCCCCTGCACGCGGCGTGGTGGGTGGAGCGGCGCGCAGCGGCCGAGCAGTTGCTCCCGAGCCCCACAGGGCTCCGCCTCCCCGAGCACGTGCCTCTGGTGACCGAGGGTCTCGACACGCTGGGCACGGCACGGCTCGAAGCCCTGCTCGCCACGCGGTCCGCCGCCGATCGGGAGGCGCTCATGCTCGCGGCCGTGCTCGGCGGGTCCGCCTCCGCGGAGGAGTGGCTCACTGCCTGCGCCGAGCGGGGCCTCGTCGCCGCCGCCGACCTGGTGGATGCGCTGCTGGAGTCCGGACTGGCCAGGATGAACAGCACAGGCGGACACTGGAGCTTCGCGCACGAGTTCTGGGCGGACTTGCTCATCACCAGGGCCGGCTCACGGCGGCCGGGGCTCGAACTCGCCTGCGCGGCCGCCCTGGAGGACCGGACAGACCGGATCGGGCTCCAGCGACGCGCCGGACACCTGGCCCGCGCCGGGCGCGCCATCGAGGCCGCAGACACCGCGATCCGGGCGGCGTATGGGTTCTTCGTGTTCGGGGAGATGGACGAAGCCACCGACCTCCTCGACCACTGCCGCCGCGCACTCGATGACGCCAGGATCGGCCCCGACCATGTGCTGCGGCTGCGTGTCCGGCTCGAGCGCGCCCGCATCCATCGCTACCGGGGCAATCAGGATCGCGCCCTCGCGCTCGCCGAGGCCGTCGCGCGAGACGCCAACCGGCTCGGCCATCCCCTCCTCGCCGCCCGAGCCGAGCTCGAGACTGGGCACATCGACGCGCGTCAGGGACACCCAGAGCGCACCATCGCCCGCCTCCGCACGACCCGTGCGGGCCTCGAACAGGCCCCCGACGATCTGTTGGCGTCACTCGCATATAACGTCGGAAGTGCAGCCATCCTCGCCGGCGACACCGCGCTCGCCCGCGCTGAGCTCACCGAGGCCCGCAGGCTGTGGCGGCGGATCGGCGACGGGTACGGCGCCACCGACGCCGAGTGGGGACTGGCCCGCTGCGAGGTGACGGCTGGGAATCTCGACGCCGCACGGGCCTACCTCGACGCCGCCATCACGCATGTGCAGAAGACGGGCTCCCGACGATCCCTCACCGTGCTCGAGAACGAGCGCGGCGATCTCGCGCGCCTCGAGGGGCGAGCCGATGAGGCGCTGGCCCACTTCGACCTGGCGCTCAGGCATGCCCGCATCATCGGCTACGGCTCCATCGAGGTCATCGAGCTCAACCGCGCCCTCGCCTTGCTCGTGCTCGGCCGAAACGCCGAGGTCGTGGCGGCCGTGGACCCGGCGATCGCCGAGTTCGACCGCCGTGGGTGGTCCGTCTATGCTGCAGGGGCGCGGGCCACACGGCTGGTGGCGCTGGCGCGCAGCGGTCGCTCAGACGAAGTCACCGAAGCGTTCAATACGCTCCTGCCGGCGCTGGATTCACTGGTCGACGCCGACATCGCTCGCCTGCTGGAGCAAGCCGCAGAACACCTGCCGGCCGCGCCATCTCGAACCGCCGCTGAGCTGGCACTCGCCCAGTGGCGATCCTTGGGACGGGATGCGGACGCAGCGCGCGTTGCGGCCCGAATGGCGGCGGCCGGGAACATCGCACAGGACTGACGGGTCACCTCGTCGCAACTCGAGGTGGCACGAACGGGCACAGCGTGCCAGGATGCCACCGCTCAACAGGAGAACAAGCATGGTTCGCACCTTGGTCTTCGCGCTCGCCCTCTGCGTGGCTGCGCCGTCCGTCGTCCTCGTGGCCACCTCTACGTCAGCGTTCGCTGCGGGCGAGAAGAAGCTCGAGAACATGAAGGAAGACGTCGACTACCACAAGGATCGCCACAAGGCGGTCGAGAAGCTGTTCGACGGCCTCACCAAGTCCGTCGAGAAGGAGAAGCTCGATGACGCCGACGAGGCGCACAAAGAGCTCAAGGAGTACTACAAGGACGAGCTCGCGTCCCTCCGCGCCAAGGGCGTGGAGACCGTCGAAGATGACGAGGTCCCGGCCGACCCCTCGCGCGTCGACAAGGAGCCGGAGGAGATCCCGGTCGAGAAGCTCGAGGAGCTCCGCGACATCGTGGTCGCGCTGAAGACGCTGAAGCCCTCTGAGAAGCCGAAGCCGTACCTCACCAAGCTCGGTGAGTACGTGAAGACGCTCCAGGAGCGCTACGAGCGGAAGGAGAAGCGCTACGAGGCCGAGAAGGAAGCCTCGAAGTAGGACTTCACTCCGGCTGCCCAGCAATGGCCCACGCACCTCGTGCGTGGGCCGTTCGCGTCTATGGCCCACTCACACCGGTTCGCGCGCCCCGTGGAAGCCCGCCATCGGCCCACCCATCTGACGGCAGGGTGAACCCCGCCTGGCGTCGGTCGACACGTCTCCGACCGTGTGCCATGCTTCGCGCAATGGCCCACATCGACACCTCCGCACCACCGGACCCGCTGATCGGGCAGCTCCTCGCGGGCCGGTTCCGCATCCTGCGGCTGATCGATCGTGGCGGGATGGGCCGGGTGTACGAAGCGCGCCAGGAGCCGCTCGGCCGTCGCTGTGCCCTGAAGACGCTCGATCTAGCGGATCCAAGCGGAGAGTTCCGCCAGCGGTTCTTCAACGAGGCCCGGCTCTGCGCGCAGCTCACGCACCCGAACACGATCCGGATCTTCGACTACGGGTCGACCCCAGATGGGGTGTATTTCTTCGCGATGGAGCTGCTCGAGGGCTGCACCCTGCGCGAGGCGATCAAGTCGCAAGGAGCGTTCGCCCCGCGCCGCGCCATCCACGTCTTCCGTCAGCTCTGCGGGGCCATCGGCGAGGCACACGCCGCCGGCATCGTGCACCGTGACCTCAAGCCGGCGAACGTGTTCCTCTGCGCCCACGGCGACCACCCCGACTTCGCCAAGGTGCTCGACTTCGGCCTCGTCAAAGAGATCTCGGTCGACGCTGGCCTGTCCAGTCGCGACGTGGTGCTCGGCTCCCCGATGTACATGGCGCCCGAGCAGGTCGAGGCCCTCCCGGTGGATCACCGCACGGATGTGTACGCCATCGGGTTGATGCTGTGGACCACGCTCACCGCGCGCGCTCCGTTCCGCGCAGACAGCGCACGAGCGCTGCTCACCCAACAGCTGCTCAAGTCGCCGCCCTCCTTCGAGACCGCTCTCGGCGCCGAGCACGGCATCCCGGCCTCCCTCGAGCAGCTGGTGCGCTTCGCCATCGAGAAGGCCCCGGCCGACCGCCTCGGCTCGGTGCGTGAGCTCGCGCGGGGCCTCCAGGTCGTGCAGCGCGAGCTTGATGGTCGCATCGGACCCGTCACATTCGGCCTGGTGGACGGCGTGCTCCAGGTGCCACCGGGGGCCGCGATCGAGGATGAACCTACCCTGCCGCGGATCTCCACCACCGACCTCGACATCCCATCGGGAGAGACCCTCCGCACCGCCCGCATGATGCCCACCGCTCCCGTCGCTGCGCTCGGGGCCGGCATGTTGCTGTTCGGCAGCTCTGGCGTGGCGGCCCTCGCGGCCCTGCTGCTCGCCGGCGCCGCCTGGCTCACCTTTTCCTGGGCGCCCACACCCACCCCGGCCGTCGCGACTATCGAGCCCAAGCCAGCCGCGTCCGCCCCCTCACCGGCCTCCGAGGCGCCGGTCCACCACGTGGTGGTCGACTCCGAGCCCGCCGGCGCCGACGTGTACCGCGACGCCGCCCTCATCGGCTCCACACCCATCGATGTCAAGCTGCCACCGGGCCAGGCGTGGACACTACGCCTCGCGCGCCCCGGATTCCTAGAGCGTCAGCTCGTGGTCGACGGCTCTGTCGACCAAGTGCGCGTGCGACTCGACCCCGTCCGGAAGACCGCCGGCACACCAGCGGCAGCGGCAGCGGCAGCGGCAGCGGCAGCGCCGGAGCCCGTCGCGGCGGAGCCAGAGCCCGCACCGGCGCCCCGATCGGGTCTGAGAAGAGAGGTCAGGAGCCCATGGGAGGACTGACGGCCCTGGCGGCCTGGCTCTGGTTGGCGCCCATCGCAGCCGCCCAAGAAGAAGACGCATCGGAGCGCGCTCGCACGCTGTTCGACGACGGCGCCGCCGCGTACGAAGAGGGCCGCTATGAAGATGCGATCCCGCTGTGGGAGGAGTCCTGGCGACTCAGCATGGAGTCCCTGATCCTGTACAATCTCGCCAACGCCTACGAGCGCGCAGGCCGTCTGGAGGATGCGCTGGACAACCTCCTCCGCTACGCGCCGGGCGCCCCCGAAGACGAGCAAGACCTGCTGGACAAGCGCATCGACGCGCTGGAAGTACGAGTCGCTGCGATCAAGGCCGAGCGGGATCGGGCCGCGGCAGAGGAGGCGCGGCGCGAGGAGCAGGCACTGGCCGAGCGTAGACGCATCGAGCAGGAGGCCATGTCCCGGTCTGCCGTCGATGAACGCACCAAGTCGCCCGCAGGATGGATCGTGGGCGGGATCGGTGCCGCCGCGCTGCTCACAGGTGCGGGCTTCGTGGCAGCGACGGGGTCGAGTCGAGGCCAGCTCACCACGCTCTGCGTAGACGGCGACGCAGGCGCTACCTGCCCTGTCGAGGCCCAGCCGTTCGTCGCCCGCAACCGCACGCACCGTATCGCCGCGTGGACCGGTCTGGGCGTCGGCGCGATCGGCATCGGTGTCGGAGGGGTTCTCCTGGCCGTGCCGCTGGATGGTCGCGGGGTCGGCCTGTCGTTCGGGCGGCGCTGGTGAGGTCGCTCCCCCTGTTCCTGCTGGCCGGGTGCCTCGCGCCGTACCCGGTGGAGCCATGCGCCGAGACCGCAACCTGCCGCTCGGCGTTCGGCGTGGGGGCGGTGTGTGGCGATGACGGCTTCTGCAAGATCGCCGGGCCACATCCGCGATGTGAGCAGAGCTGGCCGGAGGATCTGTGGGCACGGCCGGAGGCCTACGGCGACCATGTCGTGCTCGGCGCGATGTTCGACCTCGGTCCCGACCTGCCGAACCTCAAAGCCGCCACCCTCGCGTTCGCCGAGGCGAGCCAGGCTGGCCTGCCGAATGGCGTCGAGGTGGCGCTCGTGGCGTGCGCGTACGGCGAAGAGAGTGCGGCCGACGGGCTGTCCCTCGAAGAGGCGGTCGTAGAGACGGGCACCTGGCTACGCGACACGCTGGACGTGCCAGCGGTGATCGGTCCTGGCAACAGCGCGACCGCGTTGATCGCCTACGACGCCCTGGCCCCGCGCGACGTGCTGCTCATCGCACCGTCGGCCACGAGCCCGAAGCTGGTGACCATCGACGGCGAGACCAGCACTGACGCAGAGCCAGGCTTGTTCTGGCGACCGGCGCCGCCCGACGACGCGCAGGCGGTGGCCATCGCTGCCGATCTCCGCAGCCGAGGGGTTCGCGAGATCTCCGTGATCTATCAGGACAACCTGTACGGTAGCGAGCTCGCGACGCTGGTCGAGGCCGCCCACACGGGCCCGAAGACCCTCCTGCCATATGTCGACGACAACGGACGCAACTCCGCGGTCCAGGCGGCGGTGGCCAGCGGCACCACCGAGGAGGTCGTGTTCATCGCCGCCGATGTGCAGGACGTGGTCGCGTTCCTGAACAGCGCCGCATTCATCGCCAGCTATGACGACGTTCGCATCTTCCTGACCGACGCCGCGACCGACCCGTTCCTGTTCGAAGAGACCTCGGCCGAGGCCCAGGCCAAGCTGTTCCCGGTCATCCGCGGCAGCCGACCCGCCACCCCGGCGGGGCCCGTCTATGACAGCTTCGTCATCAGCTACGCCGCCGCCTATGACGGCGAGGATCCCACGCGGGACGGCTTCAACGCCTACGCCTACGACGCCGGGTGGATGGCGATGTATGGACTGGCCTGGGCCACGGTTCAGGAAGACGCCATTGGCGGCACCAACATGGCGCGAGCGATGCGGCGCCTGGCCGGGCCTGGCGCATACGTCCCGGTAGGCCCGGCGGGCTGGTCCGAGACGACCGCGGCCTTCGCCGCCGGGGCGTCCGTTGATCTCGAGGGCACGTCGGGCGACCTCGACTTCGACCCGGTCACCGGCGAGACGGTGAACTCCATCGAGGTGTGGGTCCCGCGAGACGGAGCCTTCGTCGTGGTCACGTTGTGCCAGCCGGACGGCGCGTGCATCGGGATCGAATGAACGCACACACGTATGGCACCTCTGCACATCGAGGGGCGCTCTGGCCGCATACATTGTGCGAAACCGGTCGTCCCGCGAGGCCGAGCGCTCTACGCTAGGGGTGTGGGAGGTGGTGATGGCCAGGTACAAAGTCGACCGGCGAGCGGCCGTGGTCGTGGCGGGAGTGCTGATCTGGGTGGGCTGCTCGACGAAGGACGGCACGGGTACGGACTCGGCCGACACGGGCACGTCGGGGATCATCCCGACAACGGACCCGGTGGGACCGCCGGAGTGCGCGAATGCCGCCAGCGAGGGGCTGGGGCTGTGTTTGTTCGGCGCCGCGGCGGTGGACACGGTCGGCCACTTCGAGGGCTGGGGCACCGTGTCCTACGGCGACACCCGGTTCGTGGCCGACTCGGGCGAGCAGTGGACGGTGTGGATGCGCGGCGCCGACGCCGAGCTCGCCCGGCTGCCCGATCTGGAGGGAGTGTCGGTCCGGGTCGTCCAGGTCCGCGACTGTCACCCCTACGCCGGCCCGAACAGCGGCGTGGCCATCGAGTCGGCGGAGGGAGAGCTCATCGCGATCCTCGGGGCAGCCGCCACGGACGACCTGCTGGGCTGGTCGGTCGGGGGAGTGACCGACCCGAGCACCTGCCCGGCGCGGGAGAGTGACTTGTGCTGGGAGTTCTTCCACAACCGGCCGGTGGAGATCACCCACGGCGCCTCCTCCGCGACGGCGTGGCAGGGCGAGACCGTCGAGGTGGACGGGCACGAAGTGGTGGTGTGGCAGAGCGAGTCGGGGAGCGGCGAGGAGTACTGCACCGACGTGAAGGGGCCAGAGCTCGAGATCTGGGGCATCTTCCCCCTCTGACGCTCAGTCGAGCACGCGACGCCAGCGCTTCACCCGCCCTCGCGGCCGAACGACCCGGATCGCACACGAGTCGTCGAGGAGCTGGTCCACCAGGTGCACCTCGAACACGTCTGGGAGCCCGGCCGGCACGGTGACCGCGTTGTCCGTCCGCCACGGCCAGTCACGGTTGTTGTACGGAGGCGGCGGCGGACGTGCCACGGTCGGGGCGCCGTGCTCGCGGTGCAGCACCTCGCCATCCGCCACGAACACCCAGTCGAAGTTCTCGCCGTGTGCGTGCAGCGACGGCCGACGGTGGATGATGGCGGTGACCACGCCGTGCAGCGGGACCGGGTCCACCGCGCGGCCCGCACGCTGCGCCCGGGTGTACTCCTCGGCCGTGAGCCGCTCGTGGCTGTGCCACTCGAGCACAGTCCGCCCGGGAAAGCCGTGTTTGCAGGTCACCGCGTCGTCGGCGGTCGCGGAGGCCAGCGTGGCGAGGAGCAGGAGCATGCCCTCGACTTAGCCCCCCGCAGCCGCACCCGGTAAAGTGATGCGCTCGCCGGGAGACGACGCATGCAGGTGCAGCCCGAGACCGCCCCGCCCAAGCCGCCCGAGACCGCCGAAGAGGTCGCCGCCATCGAGCGCGACTGGCTCGAGAATGTGTACCGCGGCGACTCGCTCCCCGAGCTCACGCTGCAGGTCGTGCTGGTCAGCACCGTGCTCGGCGCCTGCATGATCGCGTTCAACATCTACATGGGCCTGAAGACCGGCTGGGGCGAGGGCGGCTCACTGATCGCCGTCATCCTCGGATACGGCATCATCAAGGTGATCCTGCGTCGCGAGTACTCGGAGCTCGAGAACAACATCACGCAGACCTTCGCGAGCGCCGCCGGCTCCCTCGGCAACATCGTCAACGTCATCCCGGCTCTGTACCTGCTCCACGCTGACGGCATCATCGAGCGCGGGCCCACCTTCGTCGACATCCTGCTCTGGGTGTTCTTCACCAGCTTCCTCGGCGTGTTCTTCGCGATTCCGCTTCGCAGACAGATGTTGGTGGTCGACCAGCTGGTGTTCCCAACCGGCACTGCTGCGGCCCAGACGATCCGCGCGATGCACGCCAAGGGCGACGACGCCGTCGAACAGGCCCGGATGCTCGGCGTGGTCGGAGTGCTGGGCGCAATGCTCACGGTGGTGCGGGACGGCTTCGGATGGATCCCGCACGCCTGGTACTTCCCGTTCAAGGGGCTGCACGGGATCCAGCTCGCCAACCTGAACATCGGCGTCGCGATCAGCCCGATGATGCTGGGCGCCGGATTCCTGGTCGGGCCCCGCATCGGCACATCGCTGGCCATCGGTGGGTTCGCGGCGTGGGGAGTCATGGCACCTATGGTGCACGCCGCCGGGATCGACATGGTGATCGCCGAGTCGATGACCGATCCGGCCAAGCTGGAGGGCTGCCGCGCGATCCTGGCCGCCCCCTCCATGACCGACGGCATGGCCTCCCAGCTCGCCGCCGACTGCAAATACATGAACCAGGTGCACCTCGAGGCGTTCTACTCGGTGATGGTGAAGTGGCTCATGTGGCCGGGCCTCGGCATCATGGTCGCCGCCGGACTCACCTCCACGCTGATGAAGTGGCGGATCATGCTCAAGGCTGTGCAGTCGCTGTTCCGCCCGTCAGCAGGCCCGAGCCCCATCGCCCACCTGGAGTTCCCGACCTCGTGGTGGGTCGGCGGCCTGGCGCTGTCGTCCATCGGGGTGATGGGGATGCTCCAGCTGCGCTTTGGTGTGCCGTGGTACTTCGGCCTCCTCTCCATCGCTCTGTCGTTCGTGCTCGCTGTGATCGCCGTGCGCGCCACGGGCGAGACCGACATCAACCCAGTCGGGAGCATGGGATCGATCACCCAGATCGCGTTCGGCACCATCCAGTCCGGCCAGGCCGCCGCCAACCTGTCCGGCGTGGTCACCGGCAACCTGCTCACCGGCGGCGTGGCCGCGGGTGGCGCCTCCGAGGCCGCCGACATGATGCAGGATCTGAAGACCGGATGGCTCCTCGGAGCCACCCCGAAGAAGCAGGTCATCGCACAGCTGATGGGCGTGTTCATCGGGTCCTTCTTCTGCGCTGGCATCTTCTGGGTGTTGATCCAGGGAGCCCCCATCGGCTCCGCACAATGGCCCGCGCCGGCAGCGATCACCTGGAGCGGGCTGGCCACCATGATGGCGCGTGGCACCGACGCGCTCCCCCCGGGCGCCCTCACCGCCCTCGGCGTGGGCGTGGTGATCGGCGTCGCCCTGCCCCTCCTCGAGCGTGCGCTCGGCGAGCGGATGTGGATGCTCCCGTCCGCCATCGGCCTGGGTGTCGCGATGGTGGTGCCGTACGAATACAGCGTGTCCATCTTCCTGGGCTCGATGGTGCTGCTCGCGATTCGCTCCGCCCGGCCGGCCTGGGTATTGGCGTTCGCGGCATCGGTGGGCGCTGGCGGGATCGCCGGCGAAGGCCTCGCAGGCGTGAGCGTCGCGTTCTTCCAGGTGATGCAGCAGTTCCTGCAGGGCTGAGAGGTCTGATGAGCCGACAGAGTGTTGTGGTCGGGGTGGACGGGGGCTCCACGAAGACGCGGGCCGTAGTGGTCGACCGAGCGACCGGCGAGTGCATCGGA
>JBLFXJ010000077.1:0-25337 GCA_047609825.1 Myxococcota bacterium | reverse complement strand
CATCATCCATACGGGCGCCGAGCCCCTCGGGACGCAGCGACTCAGCCATCTGATCGAGGAGGTCGCCGATCGGGCCGCCCGTCTGGCTGGCCTTCACGGCGGCAGCCTCGAGCACGGGGAGCGCGTCGGCGTGGCGATGGGCGACGAACGACTCCACAACGGTGGTGTACTTCTTGTCATAGGACGCGCTCGGAGGCGCCGCCGTGATCTCCTCGAGCCAAGCCACCAACGGCTCGCTCGAGCACCCGCGCAGTGCTTCGCGCCACTGCCCGAACTGCCGGTCGCCCACACCTACGTAGGCCCCCTTGAGGAACGGGAGCAGGCCCTCGTGCTCCGTGCACTTGCCACCGACGGCGGCCGCGACCTGGTCGCGCGCGCTGTAGTCGGGGATATTGTCGAGCAATCCCCATACGGGCTTGTACAGACCAGCGTCGATGGCGACCAAGGACAGGGCAACCAACGTGTCTACGTCGCCGCTGGCGCGCATGAAGTCGTCGAAGCGCGCTTCGGCGACGCCAGCATCGCACTTCACGAGCTCAGCGAAGGTGGGGGCCACGCGGGTACGGTCGACCGTTGCCGCCTTCTTCGCGATGCTGTCGCAGTTTGCCGAGGCAGGGCCTGCCAAGGACACCGCAGCGAGGGCGGCAACAAGGGTCCTCATCGACGAGCCTCCAGGTCGGGTTGATGGGCCGGTTAACGGGGTGAGCACACCTCCGTAAAGCTCCTGCCGCGTGACCCGCCGGCAGTCCGGGTTGTTCCAAGGGTCCTGCCACACTTGGTCGCGGGGCTGGCGTGGCCGCGTCGCTTCTGTCCAGATAACGCAGCGAATGAGCGCCTCGACGACATTGACCGAGCACTGGCCCTCGGTGCGTGCGCTGCTGATCACCGTGGTGCTCGCTGTTCACGGTCTGAAGGCCGCTCCGCTCCCCCGCCCCATCAGCGAGGCCAGCTTCGCGCGCCCCGAGAACCGTGAGGAGCTTCGGCGGTGGATGGGCCTGGTCGATGCGCTGGGAATCCCACTGTCTACGGCGCAGTTGAAGTCGCTGTCCAGCGGGATCGGCGGCAAGGTCGGGCGAGCGCGCTGGCGGTTGATGCGTCCACTCAAGCCAGTGTTCGACCTGACCGGCACGGGGCAGGGCTGGGCGCTGTTCGCCACGCCTGACAGCCACCCCCAGCGCCTGGAGGTGTGGATTGGCACGGCGGGCGAGGAGCGGCTCGTGTCACGGCGGTGCGACGCCGACTATCCCCACCTCGCGGCAGCCCTGTCGTTTCGACGAGTCCGCGGCGTCTACGACTCGGTGAGCGGCAAGCCCAAGCCCACATATCGCCGATTCACGAGGTGGGTCGCCGATCGGACGTTCGAGACCTTCCCGGAGGCAGAGTGGGTCCGCGTCGAGCAGGTCAGGACGCACACCCGGCTTCCATGGGAGCGCGCCGACCCGACAGAGACCGTGAAGTTCCAGCTCACCCACCGACGCCCGGGTGCACGGTGAGGGGGTGGTGGAGCTGGTGGCGTTCGCTGTGGAGCCACGTCGAACATCCCCGTACCCTGGCGTTTCTGCGGGTTGCCCTCGCTGTGGTGCTGCTGGTCGACCTGCTCGAGGTCGCAGCACTCGACCTGGTGGTGCCGGTGCTCGGCGACGAAGCCGCGGGCGGGTGGTCGGACCCGGCCGTTCGCAAGGTCACCCCATGGTTCTATGACGTATTTCCCCCGACTCCGGGCTCCGCATGGGGCCTGTGGGCGGCGCTGGTCGCCTCCCTGTGTGCAGTGATTTTGGGTGTGGCAACTCCGGTATCGCTCCTTCTGGTCGTGTTGCTCTACGCTCAGATGGCGCTCATCCTCCCGGCGGCCGACCGCGGCATCGACATGATGTTGCGGAACCTGTTCCTGATCCTCGCGTTCTCTGGGGCCGGGCGATGGGGCTCGGTCGACGCACGGATCCGAGCGGGCTCGATCTGGGGCGACGGGGCTGACATTCCGGCGTGGCCACGGCACCTGATCGTGCTCCAGGTCGTGGTGATGTACTTCACCGCGGGCGTCCAGAAGGTCGGGTACACCTGGACGCCCATGGGCCACTTCGGCGCGCTGTACATCCTTCTCCAGGACGCCGCCGTGGCCCGCATGCCGTTCGGCTGGCTCGCCGGGTCGCCGTGGTTCCAGCTGACCCAGATCGGCACGGCGGTCACGGTCTTGTGGGAGTGGTCCGCGCCGATGGTCCTGCTGTTCTTCCACTACCGGATGACGCCGGAGCGCGGCGGGCGACTGCGCCAGTGGACGCTGCGGTACAAGCTGCACCTGTGGTGGCTGGCTGTAGGCGTCGTCTTCCACCTCGGCATCGCGGCCACCCTGGAGCTCGGATTGTTCCCATGGGCGATGCTCGCGACCTACATCGCCTTCGTCCATCCAGACGAGTGGGCGGCGCTGTGGCGGAAGATCTCACGATCGTAGCCCAACTCCACGATTCATGGCTTCAAGTGGGAGCGAGAGCATCGAGGGCCGGCATGACATCTGCACAACCATTGTGTGGAGGTCGACATGACTCGAACCCTCATCGCGTTGCTGCTGGTGCTTGTGCCGTTGTCTGCGGGTGCGGCTCCGGTCGCACAAGGCCCCGGACAGGTCAATCCGATGGAGGTCTTCGACGAGCTCGTGGAGGAGATCCTGGCGGCGGAGCCAGGGCGGTCACGGGCGCAGGTCGGCCGACACGTGGCCGATTCCGTTGGCTTGCTGCGACCGGTCAGTCCTCCGCAGCCTCCGCCGTGTCCCCTGGTGCTGCCAGCAGCTCGATGAGAGCGGTGCGGACTGTGTCGGCGAACCGTGCATCGTGCGCGTGAAGCGCCACCTGCCACCGGCCGTCATCGAGCGCCGTCAGCGCAACCGGCCCCTGCGTGGCCCATGGTACGCGTCGCACTGCGTCATCGATGCGCTCGCGCACGCGGGGCAAGGACATGCCTGAGGGCAGACGCAGCTCGACGACGACCGGTTGGGCGCCTGTCGGCCTGACCTGTGCGGGCTCGGTGAGCACGTGCCGATTCGGCACCACGACCGAGCCGCCGTGCTCGTCTGCCAACCACACCGCGCGGAGTGTGAGCCGCTCTACCCGGCCAGTATGGTTCGCGATGGTCACCTGGCGGTCAGGGCGGATCTGTCCTTCGGAGACGAGGACTGCCCAGGCGAACATGTCCCGGACACCGTCGCGGGCGGTCCAGCCGATTGCGAGGGCGCCCGCGATCAGCACCCACGGCGTGGCCCGGGCCAACGCAGCCGGCATCAGCGCGAACACGAGCCCGAGCGCGCACAGGAGCGCGACGACACGCAGGGCGGCGGCGGCCACCAGCGCCAGCCACGGGAGGAGGCCGGACGCTCGAAGGCGGGAGCGGGCCCGATCGAGCAGCTGGGCGAGGACTGCGGTGACCCCGAGCGCCACCAAGAGGAGCCCGGCCATGCCCGGTGAGATGCTCGGCATGCTCGGCAGGATGGCATCCAGGGTCGCGTCGATCATCGGTGTCTCCGCGTTGCACGCGCAGCAGGTGCCGCGACGCCTTGTCCTGCAGGCGTGTCCTGCGGCAGCCAGCCCCGCGCCTTGAACGCACGCGACACGGCCGCGTGCAGGTGGTCGGCAATCCGCAGCGCATCGTCAGCGCCCGCGAGGAGCCCATCCCGGGTGAGGGAGGACAGCTCGGCGCGGGCGCGATCCTCCGTGACTCCGAACGCCTCGGCGTGGGACGGCGTGGAGATCCAGCCGTGCCGTGACGCATGCAGGAGCGTCAGGAGGGTGCGTTCTGGCAGCGCGCGCAGCTCCCGGTGCGGCAGGGACGCGACGGGCCCCATGTGCACGGTGCCCGACGCTTCGTCGATGGTGCGGACCGACGCCGTCCACAGCTGCAGAGCGGTGGACAGTCTGCCCCCGGACTCGACGTGCAGGTGGCTGAACCACTCTTGCCGGACGTCGTCATCGTCGTCGTCTGAGCCGGCGAGCAGAGCCCGGAGTCGCCACCGACCGTCGCCACCATCGAACTGCAGTGTGTACCCACTCATCTGGTGGCGGGCGATGATCGCAGCTCGCAGGGACTCGGGCTCCAGGGACTGGAGGAGTACCGTGCCGTGAACCGCGGCTGCGAGGGGGGTGAATCGCGCGAGGGTGCCCCACACGAGCGGATCGCAGACCAGGGTGACGGGGCCGGTGTGGTCCAGCAGGTGTCTCGCCAGGACGGCTGCGGCCTCGGTGCCATCGCGGGTCGGAGCGCAGAGCCACTCCAGCCGATGGATGACGAGCGCCTGGTCGGCCTGAAGTCCGTGAAACCACTCAGTGACAGCATCGGCGGGCGTGGGCCCCTCGAGCTCGACCCGCCTGGGTGAGGAGCCGCTGAGCGCCCTCAATGACGCTCCCACGACGCCATGGGCCGAGGCAGCGTCCGCCGACACCACGGCAACGGCACCTCGAAGCTCCAGAATCTCGCGGACCTGCCGCACTTCGTCCATGCGGCCCGCGAGCAGGTCGCCCGCCTCGTACGCCGCCGCGGAGAACAGGCGACCGTACACCGGGGGCAGAGTGATGGATGGACGTGGACGGGCGAGGGCGGCGCGCCGGGATCGCTGAGGAGCCGGGTCGGGGACGCCGAGCCACACTCGCCACTCAGCGGCGCGCTCCGTGCCGATGGTGCTGTGGGCCACGCGGGTAGCGAGCCGCTGGGTGTGCCGTGCCAGCTTCGTCCAGCGATCGGCCTGGTGTTCGATGAGTCGGCGCACGCCCTTTCGTTCGGCGAGGCGGCGCAGGGTGTCCAGGTCGCCATCGAGGCCGTGGCTCCTCAGCGTCTCGAGCTCCCCGGTCACCGCTGCGTGCACCCGCGCTTCGGCCTCGGCTGGCCACGATTCGGCCTCCTGGCCAAGCGCATCCAGGCGCTTCAGGTTTCGGCCGACGGCCCCGATGAGCAGGTCCTGGACCAGCGAGCGCGCGCCCTCCGGCACGGTCTCCGCCCCCACGACTTCGAGTTCGGATGTGGCCAGCTCGAGGTTGAACGCCAGGATGCGATCCATGTCCTCCATGCTCTCGCCGAGCTGTGCGATGTGGCCGTTGAGCTCGGTCGTCAGCTCCACCAGATGCCGCGTGATCGCCGTCTCGAGGAACGCCACGGCGAGATCGCGGAACGCGATCTCGTGCGTGCGGGTGGTGGTCGGCAGCGACCACTCGCCGGCCACGACCCGCCCCATCGGCACGACGTACCAGTCGGTCAGCCCCCTCGCGGCGTGCAGCACAGCGTCTACGAGCGGGGTCACGAACACGTCGCCAGCGAGGTCGGCCTCGAGGGAGCGCGTGCTCCGGAGCGCGTCGGCCAGGGGGCGCCCCGCACCGTCGAGGGCCTCCCGGATCTGGTCGCGGAGCTCGTCGGCGCGGTCCACCCCCGACAACGCCCCCCCGAGCTCGGCCAGCGCCCCGTTCAGCGCGCTCACCACCCGCTGGAGTTGGTGCGTGCCGCGGCCGCGGACCCGCCGGGCGAGCTGGTCGGCGTGGATGTCCACCGCATCGAGCACTCTGCCTTCGAGCGCGAGCAGCTCCAGATCCAACGACAGGGACCCGTAGCTCGCGCCCGTGACTTTCAGGGCATCACGCCAGCCCTGGTCCAGCGCCTGCAGCCCACGTGTGCGCTCGCTGATCACGCGACTGTAGCGTCGACGCCACGAGGGGAGATCGAGCGTGCCGACGGTGAGCAGGTCCGCCTTGAGCTCGCGCATGGCCCCGCCGAGGACCACGGCGACGCGGCTGGCAGCCTGAGTGGCGATCGCCCGCGCCTCGCCAAGGGCGATGTCGAAGTCGGCCTCGACCTCCGCGCGGGCGCAGTCCAACAACAGCTTCGCCTCGGCCTGTGTGGTCTCGGGGCCGAGGCGCGCGCCGACGGTCGCATACGTGTCCGCGATGGTGTGGAACAGTGCACCCGTCCGGGTGGCGAGGTGAAGATCGCCTCGGACCAACCCGGCAGCGACCCCCTCCAGACGCCCCGGCAGACGTCCGGACAGGTGGTAGCCGGCCAGATCCCGTAGGATCACCTGTCGCTCGAAAGTGCCCAGCTGGAGCCGAATTCGGGTCGCTGCACGGAGCAGTCTCCACGGCCATGCCTCCGCTCGGGGTGCCGCCGTGGCCGGGAGTACTGGCGCCCAGAGCACCTCCGGCAGCGACGATGCCAACATGTCGGCGGGCTCCACGAGGCTGACCGGGGACCACCGGCTGGACTCCTGGACGGCGGCCGCTCGGTCCAGCACGTGGTCGCGCCACCGGGAGCTGAGATCGCCGAGGGCGCTACGGATCTCGGTCCGCATGGGTCCCAGCGCGGCGTCGGTCTGCGTCCGGACCAGCGTTCGCCGGTGGAACCTCAGGTACTGGCGGCGCAATGAGCGGATGTAGGCCTCGAGTTCGGTGGCGTGATCGTCCAGGGGCCCCCAGGACGCGTCGTGCGCCAGGAGTCGCAGCTCCTCCTCCACGTCGCGCGTGACCCGGTTCAGCTCCGGGAGGCCTGCGTGCAGGGGTTCGCCCCACGGATCCGCAATCTCGGGGTCGGATTCCCATCCTGTGGTGGCTGCCGGACCCAGCTCGCTCTCCGCGTCCACTTCGCCCGAACCCTCGGCGCGGTGGTCGCCCCGCTCGCCGGCGAGGCCGAGGCCGAGCTGAAGCAGGACTGGGCCGGCGATCTCGTTCAACACGATCCCGGCGAGGACGAGGGCGAACAGCCCCTCGCCGACGCCGCCTGGGTAGGTGTTGGCCACGCTGGTAGCCAGCGTGATCGCGAGTCCGGCCTGCGACACGAACCCCAGCCAGCCGAACTTCCGCGTGTTCGCGCCGGCGCCAGCGAGGGTCGCGCCGAGGCGGGTCCCGACCGCGATGGCGAAGACACGGACGAGGGACAGCGCGATCGCGAATGCCGCGAGAGAGCCGAGGAGGTCGAGGTGGAGCTTGGCGCCGGCGAGCGTGAAGAACACGACGTAAACGGGCGCGCCGAGGCGCTCAACCTCGTGGATCAGTCGCTCGCCCTGGTCGCCGAAGTTGGCCACCACGAACCCGGCTGCGATGAACACCAGCGCGGGCTCGCTGTGGAATGCGGTCGCGATGAAGGTCGCGGTGTAGAGCGTGCCCACGAGGAACACCGTGAGCTCGGCGCCGACGGTCGCCAGGTACAGTCGGATTCCCAGTCCGAGCGCCCCCCCGAGGGCGATGCTGCCGGCGATGTGCACGAGCGCCGTCAGGAACCCGGTGCCGCCGCCGACACCGAGCAAGCCGGTGGCCACCGCAGTCGCCGCGCTGAACGCCACGACCACGAGCACATCCTTGAGCACCACCACGGAGAGCACGGTGTTGGTCACCGGCCCCCGCGACTCCGTGTCGTTGATGATCGCGATGGTGGCCGCAGGTGATGTGGCGAGCGCGATGGAGGCGACCACGGCACCGAGCGCGATCACTGCGCCCGTGGACTCGACGCCCGACAGGGCGGGCAGCGCGATCATGGGTACTACGCCGCTGATCAGCCAGATGAACCCGGTGACCGCGATCCCGATGGCGGCCGCCTGCAGCGCCAGCACACCGAGGATGGCGCGGATGCCGTCGCGCAGCCTGCTGAGGCGGAGCTCACCTCCTGCGGTGAGGGCGATCAGCGCGAGCGCGAGGTCGTCCAGAAGCACGAGCTGACGGGAGACGTCGTCAGCGAGGATGCCCTTGTCGAAGGGCGCGGGCATCGCCGGGTACACGTCGACCAGGATTGCCGCGACGCTGGGACCGAGCAGCAGACCGACGATCAAGTAGCCAGTGATGTGCGGCAGTCGAACGGTCTCGGCGAGTTGGCCTATGGTGTAGGCGGCCAGGACGACGAACCCGAGCGCGAGCAAGCCACGTGGATCGGGCACCTCCGATGGCACCGCGAACCTGTGCAGCAGCCACATCGCGCCGATCAGCAGAACCACGACCCCCGCTTTCCGGAGCACGTCGACCGAGTGAGGGCGTTGGCTGGTCATCAGCGGCTCCGCCAGGTGTCGGGTACCAACAGGGCGAGCACCGTGAAGAACTCGAGCCGACCGACGATCATCATGAACCCAAACCACACCTTCGCCGTAGCTGAGTAGCCCGCGAAGTTGTCGTCACCGTCGTAGAACGGGGCGGGTCCCATGTTCGAAAGCGAGGTGAGCATGGCGCCGAATGCGGTGCCCACCGAGCTGCCCTCCCCCCAGGTCAGGCCGAGGATTCCTATCGTCAGGCATGTCATGTACAGGAAGAAGAACGTTGCGACCTCGAGCAGCACCGGGGTGTCCACAACCTTGCCCTCGAGCCGCACGACCTGGACCACCGACGGCCGCACCGAGCGCCGAACCATCGCCCGCGCGGTCTCGGCCAGCAGCACGATGCGCGACACCTTGATCCCGCCTGCGGTGGAGCCGGAGCTGCCGCCGACGAACATCATCACCAACACCAGGAACAGCCCGGGGGGAGGGTAGGCCATGTAGTCGTCGGTTCCGAAGCCCGTGCTGGTGACCGTCGTGGCCACCATGAACAGCGCGTGTCGGAACGTGGCCTCGATGTCGCTGTGGATCGGGAGCACGAGCACGCTCAGAGCCAGCGTGAGCACCACTGCCATCGCCGAGTACACCCTGAACTCGGTGCTCCGGAACATCACGGACATCCGCCGGGACCGGAGCGCTGCGAAGTACAGGCCGAAGTTCACGCCTGCGACGAGCATGAACACGCTGGTGATGTACTCGATAGGCGGGCTGTCAAAGCCGCCGATAGAGGCATTTCGCGTGGAGAATCCGCCGGTGCTCATCGTGGTCATCGCGTGGCAGGTCGCCTCGAATGGCGTCATCCCGACGAGCCACAGGAGTACCGCCTGGAGTACCGTGAAGCCCAGGTACAGGCGCCATAATGCGATGGATGTCTCGGTGATGCGGGGGCGGAGGCCGTCCGCGGTGACGCCTGGCACCTCGCTCCGGAACAGGTGCTTGCCGCTCACGCCAAGGCTGGGAAAGATCGCCACGAACAGCACAACGATGCCCATCCCGCCCAGCCACTGCATCACCGAGCGCCACAGCAGCAGCGGGCGCGACAGGCGCCCTTCGATGTCGGACACCATAGTGGCGCCGGTGGTCGTGAACCCGCTGGCGGCCTCGAAGAACCCGTCTGTGGGTGAAAATCCGGCGTCGATCACGAACGGGAGCGCCCCGACTACGGACACAGCCAGCCAGATCCCAGTCACCGCCGCCACCGCCTCTCGCCGCCCGAGAGTTCTGTCTTGCGGGACTCCCCACCACGCGAGCGCCGCGCCGAGAGCGGCCGACACCAGGCCGGATGCCGCCATCGCGATCGCGGCGCCCCGATCGAGTTCACGGTGGTAGCCGAGGATCTCGTAGGCGAAGCCGACCAGCGAGCAGCCCAGCATCGCGACGGCGCAGCCGAGCACTACCGCCCCGACGGGTCGGGCGATGGCACGATGGATCGGCCGGTGGCGGGTGGTCAGAGCGACCTCTGCCGGAACATCCGGGCGACCGCGGCGCGGGCATCGGGCGTGGTGAGCACGACGACCGTGTCACCGGCCGCGATGGTGTCATCGCCGGACGGCACCACCACATCCTCGCCGCGGATGATGGCGCACAGGAGCGCCCCGCGCGGGACCCCCATCTGCCGCACGGGCACCCCGACAACCCGGGCCTCGGGACGGGCGATGATCTCCAGGATCTCCGCCTTGCCCTCCTCGAGCAGGGTGAGGCTCTGCAGGTCCCGCTGGCGGCAGAACCGGAGGATGTGATCGGACGCGACCGTGCGAGGTGACAGGGCCACGTCGATGCCCAGCTGCCGGTAGATCGCGATGTAGTCGGGACGGTGCACGAGGGTGGCGACCCGCCCGACGCCTTGACGCTTCGCGAGGAGGCCCGCCATCAGGTTGACCTCGTCTTCGTGGCTCACGGCGGCCAGCAGATCGTAGCTGCCGACCCCCTCCTCTTCAAGGAGCGAGAGGTCGGTCCCGTCACCGTGCACCACGGTCGCGCGCGGCAGGTTCGCCGCGAGCTCCTCGGCCCGCGCCCGGTCCTTCTCGATGATCATGACCGTGGTGCCACTCCGATCGAGAGTGCGCGCAAGCGCCGCCCCGACCACGCCACCGCCTACGATGCACACCCGGTGTGCCTCCCGCCGCGTGGTGAACAGGTCCTCTGCCTGCACGATCTCCTTCGGCGTACCCACCAGGTAGATGCGGTCCTGTGGCCGCAGCACGTCCCCCCCGCCCGGCACGCGCAGCTCTCCGTCTCGCACGATGGCGCCGATCAGCACGCCCTTGGGAAGGCCCAGGTTCTGGAGCGTGCGTTGCAGCATCCGGCTGGTGGTGCCGATCTCCATCTGCACCACCTCGATCCTCGAGCTGGCGACGTCGATGACCTCGAGCGCGCCGTGGGATTGCGCGATCTTCGCGAGCTCCTGGGCGAGCAGGATCCGGGGGTTGAACACGACATCTACGCCGAGCAACCCGTAGCTTACGCCGGGGTTTTCATCGGCTCCGGACCACTGGTTGCTCTGGACGCGAGCGATCACCCGACGCGCACCCATCCGGCGCGCGGCGAGCGCTGCGATGAGGTTGACTTCGTCGTGGTTCGTGCACGCCACGACCAGGTCGGCCTCGGCCGCTCTCGCCTTCTTCAGCAGATCCTGGCTCGCGCCGTACCCCTGAAGCGTCATCACGTCGTGGTTTTCTTCGATCAGCCGGATCGCGGCTGGATCGTTGTCGATCGCGACGATGTCGTGGCGGTCCCACTCCAGCGTGCGAACGACGTGGCGCCCGACCTCGCCCATGCCGATGATCAAAACGTACATCAGGAACCTCCCGAGGCGACGGCAACCCGCTCGTCATCGAGCTCGCGTGCGTCGGCGAGCAGGCCGCGGAGGACCCAGGGGCCGATCAGCTCGTTCACCACGACCGACACCACGATGGCCGTGTACGCCAGGTCGACTGCGGGCCCGTCGTACACCAGGCGGAACGACAAGGCGATGGCGATGGCCACCTCCCCCTGGGGGACCATTCCGCGGAACAGATCCCCGCGCAGGCCGGTGCCCTGGGACGCGAGCCAACCTCCCAACGCGAGGCCAACCAACCGGAGCGCCAGCGCGCCTCCGACCACGACCACACCGGCCAGCGGATCGATCGGCTGCCACAGCGCGCCGGCAAAGGTGAGGAGGATCAGCCGGACCGGACGTGCTGTGGTGCGCAGCGCATCGAACAAGCCCGCGCCGCGGCGGGTGTTCGCCAGGACAAAGCCGAGCAACAAGTTGATCAATAGCGCGGACAGTTGCACGAAGTATGCAGCACCCGATGCGAACACGATGATGCCGAACAGGGCGAGGAAGCGGGTGTTCTCGTCGTCTTCGTCGCCGACGAACAACGCGAACAGCACCCCGAGGGCAAGCCCCGACCCTACGCTGAGCAGCACCCAGTCGGATGTACCAGGCGTGGTGACTAGGTTGGTCTCGCCGACGTGGACCACGCAATACAACAGGCCGAACACCGCGATCGCCAGGATGTCGGACTGGCGCGCGGCGCGCTCGAGGATGCTGGTCAACGCAGTGCGGGCGTCTGGGTAGCGCACGCCGATCAGCTCGACCGCCGCGGGCGACCCGGCCGCTGCGGCGGCTCCGAGGAACCCGGCGCCGAGCAGGGCGTCGTCGGGGGTGCATGGGGGCAGGAGCCAGCCCGAACGGAAGAACCACCACAGTGGGAGGGCGACCGTGGCCCCCGCCAGTGCGCTCGCTACCAGCGCCAACCTCGTGGAGCGCGGATCACTCTCGGTCCAGGTCCGCAGATCGAGCTCCGCACCGGCGATCAGCCCGTGCCACCCTGCGGCGAAGGCGACGATGGGCGCGATCCGCGTGAGATCATCTACGATATGGACGGTCGGCAGGACCGAAGGGCCGAGCAGGAGGCCGAGGAGCACGTATTCGACGCCCGTCAACACCAAGTACCTGCGCTGGAGCCAGGACGAGGCCCAGTGCGCGGTGAGGTGAGCGACACCCACCAGCGCGACCAACGCCAACAGCAGCGCCATTGCATCGCCAGTCGGCTCGCTGGCGGCGTCGACTCCCGCCGCCAGTGCGGATTGCGGGGCTCCGAGCAGCGCGAGGAGGGACATGGCCATGGTCGTCAGTGCGCCAGCCGCGGGGTTGTGGATTCTCGGCGAACGGGCCCGCCGACAGGCCAGTCCACCGGGTTGGTCGGGCGGTAGTCCAGCACATCCCTCGCACGACTGCCATCGAGCACCAGCCCGAAGTGCATGCGCTGGTTGTTCAGGCCGTATTGGAACTGTGACCCGGTCAGCATGTGGCGCAGGTTGTACAGCCGCTGGATCACGACGCCTGGCATCGGCAGGCTGGGGGTGCCCCACTTCCGCAGGGCGGTGTTCAGTGGCAGCGTGTCGCAGCCGGGGATGTTGAACACGCCTTCGCCGCTGCCATGTGTCGCCAGCTCGAGGGCGCGCACGATGTCGGCGACCGTGGCCACGTTGACCATGGGGTCGAATCCAGCGGGGCGGAAGGCGACAGGCGCGTCGAGGTAGTCGTACAGCTGCGAGCCGTTGCCCGGCCCGAGGGCCTCGGCGCATCGGAGCACCACGATCTCGGCGTCGGTCAACCCCATCCGGGCGCAGGCCGTGAGGTCGGCCTCCACCCGATCCCTTACGTACTGCGGCACCCGCCCGGACAGGTTCAGCGGGTGGTCCTCGGTGACAAGCACCGGCAGCTCCATGCTGACCTTGTACACGACACCGAAGCTGCGCAACACGACCCGGCGAATGGTGGGGTGGCGGTCGGACAGGTCGAGGATCGAGCGAAGGGCCTCGACATTCGCGAGGTGGACCCGACGGCCGCGCTCATGTGGATCGCGGTGCTGCGACAGATGCACCACCACCTGCACGCCGAGGTCGCGGGCCGGTCCGAACAACAGTTCATGCACCTGCCGCGACCGCGTGAGGTCCACGGGGAGGTAGGTGAGTCGGTTGCCTTGGGCGAAGGGGAGCGCTTCGTCTTCGGGCTCGCGGGCCACTGCCAGCACATGGGCCACCCGGGTGTCCGCCACCAGGCTGCGAACGAGGCGCTCACCGATCGGCGTGGTGACGCCAGTGACGAGCACGGAGATCATCGGAAGACCCCCTCGCGCAGCTCGAGTCCGCGCTCGAGGAGGGCCTGGACCTCGGCCTTCACCCGGCCAGCCGCCTCGGAGACCACCGCCGGGTCGTCAGCGTCGGACGGGGAATAGTCCTGGTGAAAGGAGAGCGGCTGGCCGTAGTGGATGTGGTAGCGGACGGGGAGGGGAAACAGGACGGCAGGGACGGGCAGGTACGGGACCGAGCCGACCCGAATCGGGATTCGGCCGATCTGGGGCATCTGCTCCTCGGCGCCCACGACCGCTACCGGCACCACCGGTGCTCCGTGTCGGATGGCGAGCTCGACGTGGCCCTTCCGCCACTCCTGAAGCTTGTACCGCTGGGAGAACGGCTTGCCGATACCCGGGGTGCCCTCGGGGAAGATCATCAGCAGCTCGCCCGCTTCGAGGAGCGCGCGTGCGTTGCCGCGGGAGCCGCCGACCACGCCGCAGCGGGCGAAGATCGTGCTCACCACTGGCAGCGAGGTCACGAAATAGTCGGCGACGGGACGCGGGACGCGGGGCGGGTCGGTGTGGCGGAGGACGTCGGTGTAAATCATCGCGCCATCTATCGGGAGCGTGCCCGAGTGGTTGGCGGCGAGCACTGCGGGGCCGCTGGCCGGGATGTGTGCCGCTCCGTACGACTTCACCCGGAAGTACCGTTCATACAGGGGGGATGCGAGCGCATCGCCGAGCGCGATGAAATCAGGGTGCAGGCCGAACTGGTCATATCCGTGGCCCGCATCGGCGTAGCGCAGGCGTTTCGACCGTTCCGTGGCGGCTCCTCCGCCGATGGCTCGGGCGGCGAGGCGCGCGATGGAGGGCGGGAATGGCATCGCACGCCTTGTATCAGTCCGCGAGGGCGGCCGCTCGGTATGCATCTGCGGCGCCCGAGGGGTCACCCAGCCGCTGCAGGGCGTCGCCATACAGCACCAGGAGCCATGCCCGGTCGGTGCTCGAAGTGCTGCCCAGCGCGAGGCCGGCCTGGGCGACACCTGCGGCTGCGGCAGGGTCGCCGGCGGCCAGGTAGTGGCGCGCTGCCGATACTGCGCGGGCCTGTCCGAGGGCCGCCGGAGGCACCACCCTCGCGGCGAGGGCGTCGCCGGCCGCTCGTCGATCGCCGCGGGACTCTGCAGCTGTTGCCAGTGCCATGGCGGCGGCATCCTGCTCCATCACCGCTGGAACGATGCCCTTGGGCGCTCGGCCGCCGGAGCCGCTCGGGATCGCCGCGGCGCGGAGCACAGCGAGATCTTCGCCGGTCGACCCGGTCGCGTCGACGGGCTCCGGGGACGCAGACGGGGCCATCTCCTGGGCCGGTGCCGCCGCGGACTTGTTCCGCTTCCGCTCCGGCTCCGATCGGGGTCTGGCACGGCTCGCGCTCTCGGTTCTGGCCGGAGCCACTGCGCCGCCGACCGCGAGGTCGTCCTCGATGTCGTACCTGCCGAAGTCGTCAGCGGCTTCGGCTTCTTCGACCGGCTCCTCCTCGTCGGCGAAGCGGAGGGTCTCCTCGCGTGCCGATGCGCGCTGGTCCTGTGCATCATCGAGCTCGCCGAGATCCGCGACAGCGTCGAGCATGCCGTCCAGCTCGCGGTCGGCGGGCGCACGGGTCTGAACAGCCGGCGCTGCCTCGGCGGCCCGCACTTCCTTGCCCTCGCCCGCCGCGGTGGTCAGGTCTCCGCCCGCGACGAGGACCTCGTCGCCCAGCTCTGGGATCAGCGGGGCGGCTGCGCGTGGCGTCGTCGAGCCAGCGCCCAGGGCAACGGCGCTGGGTGGTGGAGGGGGTGGTGGCGGTGAGGCCGCAGGCGCCTTGGGCGCGTTCTGCTGCTCGACGGCTTGATTGACCTCGACCCCCAGCTCCTCGACGGCACGCCCCTCGGTGGCAGACGAGGCTGCGGCCTGGCGCGCAGGTGTGGACGCGGGCTCGGCCTCTGCGCGGTTGGGCGCGACGGATTCTTCCGCGGGGGCCAACGGGGCTTCTTGTGACTGTGGCAACACCACCAGCAGGAACGTCGCGGCGACCGCCAGCACCAGGCCGACGCCGCCCGCGCCACCGACGGATCGCCACCACGTGCGCGGTCGATTCGCCGGCATCACCAGCGGCTCCGGGCCGGCCTCTGCGCTCGGCATCACCGGTGCGGCGCCGGCTGACCCGCTCGCGAGCGGCCCCGAGCTGACGCTGGCGAGGATGTCGTCCGCAGTGAGCCGCGGGGGAGGCGCCAGGTCTGGCCGGAGTGCTGAGACGGCGTGCACGACGTCGGCCTCCAGCTCCGGTGGGTGACCGGAGGAAGGAGAATCGAGCCAGCGCCGTAGGGCGGCTGCGCGTTCTTCCTCTGTCATGGCGGGTAGACCTTGCGGAATGCCTTGGCGGCGCGGTGGAGGATCACATCGAAGTTGCCTGTCTTGACCCCGAGAATCGCCGCACATTCCTCGCGCGGACGGTCGTCGAGCAGTCTAAGGCGGAGTGCTGTGGCGTAGCGTTCGTTCAGTCTGGCGAGCGAGGCCTCTACCATCCGCCGGGTATCAGCGACCTCGAGCCCCCGGTCGGGCCTGGCGGAGGACGACATCGGAGGCGTGGGCTCGGCCAGCACGGCCTCGGCCAGATCACGGTCCCGGCGGGTGCGGCGGTGCACGTCGATGGCCTTGTTCACCGCAATTCGCCGGAGCCAGAAGAAGATGCTCCGATCCTCCACGCGGAAGGTCCCGATCTTCTCGAGCGCGGTCCGGAATGTGTCGCGAAGGCAGTCTTCGGCCAGCTCACGCACCGGCACACGTGGCAGGATGGCCTGACGGTAGATCAGGTCGCCGTACCACCCATACAGGGTGGCAAAGGCGGCTCGGTCTCCCTGTTGCAGGCGTGTGATCACGGCGCGCTCCTCGTCGAGCGGGACCAGGTCGCTCCGGCGTTTGCTGGACTCCTGGGTCACTCACTGCTCCAACGGGGCACGCTGCCGCATCTTACAGATCACCGCCCGTCAGGGGCGTCGCGTACCGCGAGCATGTTGCCGCGGCCGAGGATCCACGCGGGATCGAGCGCCGATTTCAGACGGGCGAACCCAGCGAGCACCTCGGGGCCCACCATCCAGGCCAGGTGCTCACGCTTCAGCTTGCCGATGCCGTGCTCAGCGGACACCGTGCCTCCGAGTTGGATCGCGCGGCGTGCGAGCGTGTCGTAGAACGCCTTCGCCAAGGCCAGCTCGTCGGGTGTCTTCGGAAGCAGGTTGAGGTGGAGATGGTTGTCGCCCAGGTGGCCGAACAGCACGCTCTCCACCGGCGCCGCCTCGTACAGGTCCATCATCGCGTCGAGCGCGTCGTCGGGCACCGCCAAGTCTGTGCCCACCTTGCGCATGCCGTTGCGCACCACGCGCTCGTTGATCCCGGCCGGGACTGCATGGCGGAGTTCGTGCAGCGCCTTGCTGCCAGCTCGATTTGTCGTGGCGATGGTGTCGTCGACCAGCGCGCCCAGGGTCTCGAGGGCGGTCCACCAAGCCTCCAGGTGACCGTCTTCTCCATGGGCCGACTCGATGATCTGCTCGCAGAACAGGGCGCAGCCGGCGCCGGCGGGTACCGTCACCCCGCGGTCGGCGGCGAGCCGTACGCAGTGCCGATCGAGGTACTCGATGCAGATGGGCGACAGCGGGCCCGAGCGGTCCTGACGTGCGGCTGCCCGCGCGTGGCGCATGAACGTGGTCGCCGTGGGACGGTCTGGGAAGAACGCCACGATTCCCATGATCTCGTCCGGGCGGTCGGTGAGGCGCAGGGTCGCTCGGGTCACCACGCCCAGGGTGCCTTCCTGCCCGATGAACAGGTCCACCAACGAGGTCGGGGGTGGGTACCCTGCCGCGGTCTTCACCTGGGGTTCGGTCCACCGCGGCACGGGCCAGTCCTCCGGGATGGGATCGTCCCGGTGCACCTCGAGGATCCGCCCGTCCGCCAGCACCACCTGAAGCGCCTCGATCCACGGTCGGGTGGGGCCATAGCGGAACGAGCGCGCGCCCGACGCGTTGCACGCGATGGCGCCGCCGAGAGTGCAGTCGTGCCGGCTGGTCGGGTCGGGTGGGAACATGCGACCCGTGGCCTCGATCGCCGCCTGAAGCTCACCGAGCCGCACGCCGGCGCTCGCGACGGCCGTCTCGTGTCCGATGTGGGCGATCCGATCCAGGCGCTCGGTGCTCACGAGCCACCCGCCCTCTGGGACTGCCGCAGCGGTGGTGGAGGTGCGTGCCGCGGTGATGGTCACCCCGATCCCCTTCGCCGTGCAGTGGGCGAGCACCTGCGCCAGCTCTTCGGCGGACTCGGGACGAACCAGCGCCTCCGCGTGCCCGGGCACATTGGAGGCGTCGGTGAGGTAGCCGGCGATCACCTGGGGGTCATCGATGGTCTTCAAGACTGTGCCTCTGTGGACGATTCGGATCCTCCGGGTACAGGACCGCATGGCTCGACGCAACCGTTCCGGGATGATGCGGCTGGTGGCCCTGGTCGGCATCGTGCTCGGCATCTACTTGCTCGCCCAGCTGCGGGTGGAGGTGCCGCGCACGGCGGACCGGGTAGCGATCGCTGCGCCGCCGGCCCCTGCCACCCCCGCGATCCGTCCCAAGCCCCGGCCCAGGACGGCACGTCGTGCCACCGCGCGCCCGCCGCCGCCCCTGCCGTTGGCACCGGTGGTGGAGGAGCCGGTTGAGCCTGACGCTGCGACGGCGCGCATCCGGTTCGCCTTGGACGGACGAGGCAGCGCCTTTCCCGTCGAGTGTCCTGTGGTGGATGTGCTCGATGGTGGCGAGGGGTGGCTGCTGGTCGAGGTGGAGCCCGGAATGTGCGTCGCCAGGGGAGTGCGGTGGGATGGCGCCCTGCGGGTGAGCGGCGACGAGGTGTTGGTGGAGGTCGCGGCCGGAGAGGAGCTTGACGTACAGCTCCCCATGCCACGCCACCGCACTGGCGGCATCGGCGTCCGGTTCCAGCCGGCGCAAGGTGGTGTACGGGTCGTGGAGGTCGTGCCCGGAACCCCGGCGTTCAGGGCGGGACTTGAGGCGGGGGATCTCATCGTCGAGGTCGACGGCGTGAACACCAGCGAGCTGTCAGCGACGGATTTCGTCTCGGTGATGACCGGCGAGGAGGGCACGGATGTGTCGTTCGTGGTCGGTTTCGACGCGGACACGGGGTGGACGGAGCAGGTGGTCGATGTGACACGGGCCTACCTGTCCGGGTGAGCCGTGGATTCGCTGTCCGACTTCGACCGGTTCGAGTTCGCCCACGACGGGCTGACCCGCGACGTGTTCCGGAAGGGCGCGGGTCCAGCCGTGGTGGTCATCCACGAGATCCCAGGGATCACGCCGCCGGTCGCGCGCTTCGCCCGCTGGGTCGTCGACGCCGGCTTTACGGTGTTCATGCCGAGCCTCCTCGGCACGCCGGGCGAGCCCCGCAGCGTGCGCAACATCGGGGCCGCGGTCGTGCGGGCCTGCATCGCGCGCGAGTTCCACGTACTCGCCCGCCATCGCTCGAGCCCCGTCACAGACTGGCTCCGCGCGTTGGCGCGACAGGCGCATGGGGAGTGTGGAGGGCCCGGTGTGGGGGCCGTCGGCATGTGCCTGACGGGTAACTTCGCGTTGTCGATGGTGCTCGAGCCGTGCCTGCTCGCTCCGGTGTTGTCGCAGCCGTCCCTGCCGTTTCCGGTCACAGCTGCCCACCGCCGGGCACTCCACCTGTCACCGGAGGAGCTGGCGGCGCTGAAGCGGCGAGCCCGCGACGAGGGCTTGTGCGTGCTGGGCCTGCGGTTCGCCGGTGACCTGTCCTCCCCACCCGAGCGGTTCGAGACGCTGCGCACGGAGCTGGGACCGGCCTTCGAGGGGATCGAGATCCCCGACGCGGCGGTGCCCGATGCCCACGGGCTGGGACCGCACAGCGTGCTCACCGAAGACCTGCGGGAGGTCGCGGGTCACCCCACCGCAGCGGCCCGCGATCGGGTACTGGCGTTCCTCCGCGAGAGGCTTCGACCCGACCAATCGAGCGGCGACTAGAGCGCTTTCAGTGGCTGTTCTCGGCCCCCGGCGTGGCGCGGATCAGCGACCGGTAGTCGGGGTTCACCCACTCGGTGCCCTCGGTCGCGACACACGCCTTCCACGCCCCCGGCAGCGTGCCATCCACCGTGCCGCCGATCCGTTCCATCGACCGGATCACGTCCCGGTCAGGCCCACCGGCGAACGGGGGCCCGCCGTCGCCCGCCACGTCCATCATCGTGGCGGCCGGATCCTGGAGGATCAGCTCGAGTGCCGTGTCCTTCAGGTACAGGCGCGCCTGCCGGTTGTCGTTGAACGCGTTCAACACCAGGTCGCCCGTGAGGTACGCCGTGTTCTCGTCCTGTGGCGCTCCGTCGATGTAGGGCTCGAGGGTGTGGTCCACGATGGTGAACGTGCCGTTCGCCGGGATGGTGCTGCCTGGCGGCAGGCCCACCACGAAGTCGTCGGCGTTCGCGATCGACCACAGGTCGAGGTTGATCGCTCGGTTGGTCAGGTTCTTCAGCTCGATGAACTCGTCGAAGCCGTCCAGGTCGTTGGCGTGCGCGCCGTACCACATCACCTCGTTGATGATGATGTCGCCCGGCTCGAGGCCGTCCTGGCCGATGCGGGTGCTGCCCATCTGGCGGCCGTTCTCCCACAGGCTCTCGAAGTACTCGTCGAACAGCTTAGCGACCCGCTTGCCGTGGAACACCATGAGGAACTCGTCATTCGACGTGGTGGCGGACGCGGACCAGTTGAACGACCCGGTGATCACGACCGGGTTCTCGCCGTCGGCGTCCAGGATCATGGTCTTGCTGTGCAGTCGCCCGCCGCCGGCCTGGTAGTCGCCGGGCTGCTTGCTGCTGTCGATGCCGTCCATGCGCAGGTCGGCCCCGGCGCCGAGCAGGCGGTACACCTCGTGGTACTGGCCATTCGAGTGCAGCTGGGACTGATCGATGACGCCCGCGACGCTCCGTCGCTTGCGGAAGTCGGTCGCCTTCGGGTCGCGGCCGGCGGCCGCATCCTTCTCCCGGAACTCTTCGAGCTTGCGGATGAACGCCGAGCCCACCTGGTCCTTGGTGAAGGCGAAGATCGTGAACCGGATGCTGTCCTCGGTGGCGTCGACCAGCTCGAGGATGCGCCCCATCGCGTCTTCGTTGGGGGAGAACCAGACCTCCACCTCGGTGTCGCCGATCGTGTAGGTGCGACCGTTGTCGATCTCCACCTTCTGGTGGCCGAATGCCCCGGCGTACATCTGCTCGAACTCGGTCTTGAAGTCGAGCGCCACCCACGGGGAATCGATGGCGAAGAAGTTGTTCGAGTTGTGCTCGAGGTCGGTGGGCGTCCAGTTGGCGGTGCCGGCGAACACGAACCGCTCGTCTACGATCATGAACTTGTCGTGCATGATGTGGGTCATGTTGCCGGTGACCATCGGCACATGACGCTCGTACATGGTGCGATATCCTGAGGCGTACAGATGCCCGGCGTCGCCGACCATGCGCAGAGCTACCCCTCGGTCGTGGGCCCGGATCATCGCGCTGACAATGGCCTCATGGGAGAACCCCATCACCGCGAAGTCGATGGAGACCGTGGCGTTGTCGATCATGTCGACCATGATCGAGATTGCGTCCGACCTCCAGATGTTCTCCAGCCGGCTGCCGGGGTCGTTGAAGTAGACATCGAGGCGGCTGCCCCGGGTCTGGTTCATGTCGGCGGCGCTCGGACGCGGGTTGCACCCGAAGAGCAGCAGCAGTGGAAGGGCTCGGATCACAGCGCCTCCGCGAGGTTCTTGTACCGCTCGTACACGTCGGCGAGCACTCTGAGCTCGGCGGACGGTTCGTTCGAGTCGCGGAACACCAGCAGGGTTCCGTCGATCAACTGGTCATTGACCACGGTGCGCTGGAACCCGTCGATGCGCTTCGCCGAGTACAGGTCGTGGGACAGGATGTGGGCCCGCGCGAGGTTCTGCGCGCCCGTGCGATCGGGTTCGTAGTCGACCAGCACCAGGGTTGGGATGACCGGAGTTGTCGCTGGAACCCTGAATTTTGGTACATCTGGCGTGTCGTACCGGAGCACATCGGACAGGTCCTCGGAGGTGAGTCCGAACCGCGGGCCGACCACCACCTCGACGTCGAAGCCGTTGGCGGCCTTCGCCTGGAGGGCCAGCGCCAACCCGTCGTTCGTCATCTCGTCCGAGAGCACCCGCACGGAGGAGCGGGCCTGGTACACCGCATCGATGATCCGCTTGGTGACACGCTCTTGCGGGCTGAACCAGATCTCCACCATCACGTCGGTGCGCGTGGGGTAGATCCATCGATAGTCCGCGATGGACTTGGCCATCCCATCGAAGGCCGTCGGCGAGGTCGCGTCCGCGCCACCGAACACCTGGTTGTGCTCGGTGAGGAGATCCTCCAGGATCGGCTCGCCGCGCAGCGCCACGTGCACGCGCTCGCCAGCCCCGAGGGCCCCCACGTGGGTGCCGAGGAGGGCGTCGGCCCGGTCGGCGATCACGTAGCCATGGCTCATCAACGTCTCGCGCGAACGCCACGACACGTCGATGCCGAGGGCGAAATCGAAGTACGCGACCTCGTCATCCGCGAGGGTGGTCGGCACGCCGGACTGGAGCAGGAGCGCGATGGCCGGATCGGTGGTGGCGTCGGTGCTCAGGTCGATGTCGGTGATCACCTGAACGTCCACTCCGCGGTCCCAGGCGTCGATGACGGCACCTGCCAGCGCCTCGTCCTGCCCGTACGGAAGTGCTATGTGCAGGGTGTCTTTCGCCCGGTCCACCATGCGGACGAGCTGGTCGGTGGCGCCATCGGCGTCTTCGACGACCAGCACCTCCATCTGGTGAAACGCATCACCCATGCCCGGTGCGGCGCAGCCGACGGCGAGGATGGCGAGCATGGAGCGCATCATTCCAGGCTCCCAGAGGCGAAGGCGCCCGAGTAGTCCGGTGAGTTTGGCCGGCCCGGCGACGCGAGCGTGTACCGCCGACAGTCGGCCGCGACCTGGTCGTTGTTCGGCACGTCCACCGGTATCGGTGTGTAGAAGTGCCACGAGTGGGGCTCACTGCCGCGGCCGCCGAACATGAGCTGGATCTTCTCCATCGATCGGGATTCGACCAGGTCATACCCGCCCGCGTACGGCGGATGCTCGAGGCTGCCGGCCGGCTCGATGAGGCGCTCGTCGGCATCCCTCAGCATCAGACGAAACGGGTCGCCGTAGGGGATGTGCAGCTGCGGGAGCAGGAGATCGGGCTCGCGGAAACAGCCGGTGTCCTTGGTGGCGATGAACAGGTGGTCGCCGGGCCGCAGCGCTTCGTCCATCTTCGGAACCCGCCATGTGGCTGACGCGCTGCCGTCGATCTGAAGGATCCAGCCCGAGAGGTTGATCGGACGGTTGCCTTCGTTCCGGATCTCGACGAACTGGTCGAGCGGGTCCCAGCTACCGTCGTTCGACACCGAACCCGACCAGAGGATCTCGCTGATGTTCAGGTTGCCGCGCTCTCCCGAGTTTGGCCCGCCGTCCGAGCCGTCCCGGTAGGTGACGCCTTGATCCGGCTCTCCTGGGTCGCCGTTGCAGGCGGCCAGCACGAGCAGCATGGCGGCGCCGCGCATCAGAACCGCACCCGGGTGCCACCGGCGATGGCCCAGGGCATCGCAGGGTTCTTCGCACCCAGGGCCGAGCCCGCGACCCGTGCGATCTCGGTGCCGTAGAACGAGCTGCCGAGGATCATGCCGGTGTTCAGGAACACATCGAGGTGCTCCATCGCGTGGGCGCCGATGTCGACGTTGATCTCGTGCCCCAGGGTCTGGCCCAGGCGTTTCTCGGCCTCGAACTCGGCGCGTGCGTAGCCGAACGGTGGGGTGATGCGGTCGAGGTTGTTGAACGCCACGTCGGACACGCCGGTGTCCTGCAGCATCCACCACCCCGCGCCGAACCACATGACACCGGGCATCTCGCCGCTCGCTGAGGCATGCAGCTCGCGAGTGCCCGACTTGCGGCTCCGGTCTTGGGGGTTGTCGGTGATGCCCATGCGGCTGGTGTAGGCGGTCGGATGGAAGCCGAGGAAGCGGTTGAACAGCAGCCCGCCGGCCTGCTGCGCCTTCATGCCGACGTAGCCGTGGCTGAACAGCAGGCCGTTGTCGGTGTAGGCCGGACCGAACGCGTCGAAGTACGACACGCGGGCCTTGAGGCCCGCGTCGTTTTCGTCGTCGAGGGTGGTATCGACCGTGACGCCAGCGCCCCAGGCTAACCCCGCGCTGTTCACGTCCTGGGCCACAGCCTCTTTGCGGTCTACGCCGCCCGACCCGTCGAAGTGCACGTACGGCTGCACGGGTCCGAAGGATGCCTGGGCGCGAACGCCGTAGTTCACGACGTAGTCGCCATCGCTGAAGTTACCGATCAGGCCGTCATACGTGATGTCCGAGCCGGTGCCCGCCGCACCCAGGTCGGTGTAGAAGCCGTAGGCCCGGGCCTCGATGGGCCCCACCTCGGTCATCTCGAGCACTGCGCCGTGGCGGCGGGTGAGTGTGTCGCCGCGGAAGTTGAAGGTCTCTACGTCGCCCTGGCCGATGTAGGAGACGAAGTTCGCGCCATCATTCTCGGCCGCCGCCGTGAAGATGTTGGCCGGGATCACGATCAGGTTGCCGAACCCGGCGATGGGCAGGTCGAGTCGAACCATGTCGAGCACGTCCGCGAGGACGTAGTCGGGGGCGTCGCCCAGGCCGCCGATCTCGAAATATTGCCGTCCGATCCGGAACGATGGCCGCTCGTCACCCGTGCCCAGTCGAACGTCGATGTACGCCGCGTTGAAGTACACCCACCCGCCGAAGGCGTTGGTGTTGCCGAACTGGTCATTTCCCCACAGTCCGCGGTGGCTCCCGGAGACAACCATGCGGAGGTTGTCCTCCACCTGGTAGGAGATGTCGATGCCCAGCCCCGTGAACGCGAACGCGCCACGGTCGTCGCTGTCGAGGATCGCTTGGTCGCCCGATTCGTCCAGCTCGCGGAAGTCGAGGTTGTTGAACTCGTACCAAGCGGACTCGAACCGGCCGCCGACCTGGAGCGCCTTGTCGGCGGTCTCCTCGAGGTCCACGTCGCGGTACTCGAGGTCCTGACGGTCCTGGGCGAACGACGCCCCCGACAGGAGCAGTGACAGGGCGAGAAGAGGGAGCCGGTTCACTGAGCCTCCACGGGGCATAGCCCCTCAACGGCGGTGCTAACGGGTGGGTCGGGGCATCACTCGGGGGGGAGCTCTTCGACCTGCCCAAGCTTCATGACGAGTACTGAATAGGCCTGAAAGCTGTACAGAACCGGCCCGGTGACCTGGAGGCGGGTTCCCGGAGGCCAGTAGGCGCCGCGCCGGTTCAGCTCGGAGTCGATGCCGATACCGAAGTTCACGCCATCGTCGGTCTGGATCGTGAAGTCGCCGAAGGTGCCGAGCTCGTCGATCACAGTTCCGGTGACCCGGCGCACTTCCGAGATGTCGCCCTCGGAGAACCGCTCGGTCTGCACCTGGTAGTAGATCGGCTCGGGCCCGCGGATGATCTCGAGCACATCGTGGCCGACGATGGCCGGTACGTCGAACGCGTCGCGCACGGAGCGGACCCGCATGCGCACCCGATCGCCCATGTCGAAGTGGGCGACCTTGGAGTCGCCGAGCACGAACACGCCGCCGGATGAGTCCTGGAGGAAGTACGAGCCGTAGTACTTCTCGTCGGAATCGATGCCATCGTCATTCGGGTCGGGGAGGCACCCGGAGGACTTCGTGTAGTACCGAGGGTGCAGGGTGACGATCCCCTCGATCTCACGGGGCAGGTCGTCAGTCGCGGACCACCCCGCGCAGTTCGGCGGCGCGTCGTTGGCGGCGAACAGCGTGCCCTCGGTCGGCGGAACCGGGAGGCGGGCGATGGGGTCGACGCCGGTGAAGTCGTACGGGACGTCAGTGAACTCCACCCACTCCTGGACGTCGTACTGCCCAGGTAGATCGTACCACCTGAGGGACTTCTCGGGCGCGTTCGGCTCGGAGCACGCCCCGACGAGGAGCAGGGCGACGAGCGGTCGGGCGTGCTGCATCCGCGCGTTCCTCTAGTAGTACGTGAACCAGTCGAGCTCGTTGGCGTCGAACTGAAGGCCGCCGAAGGATCCGACCGGGCCGGCCCACCAGATGCAGTCACCCTCGAAGAT
>JBLFXJ010000076.1:0-25578 GCA_047609825.1 Myxococcota bacterium | reverse complement strand
CGGCGAGATCAGCATTCGCTCCGGTAATATTGCGCTCGATCGTGCGGCCGCCGCGCCCGCCACTGTGCGTGGTGACCGTGCGTGTGACGTAGTCGACCATCTCCTGCTCAGCGACGGCCTGGTCGATGGGCTCCACATCCACCGCATCGGCCTCGACCCCGTTGGAGATGTGGTGCATCTCCTGCTGCACGGCATCCAGCCGCCCGGGATCAACGCCCGCTAGCGCCTCGTGCAGCGCGTCGTGGTTGCCCTGGCGCCTGGCGGAATCGATCTTGTCGCGCAGGCGGTAGGCGTCAGCCCGGGCGTCGTTACCCACCAGGAGTGAATCGGTGACGTTGAGGTCGGTCCCGTCGAGGTTGTCGGTGAGGTTCTCGCGGGTCTCGGCCCAGCCCTCGGTGTTCTGCAGGGCGATGCGGTCTTCGGGCGACAAATCGCGCAGGATCGCCTCGATCTGCGCCTCGTCATCTCCGTACCACTGCATCGTGGTCTCGAGCTCGAGCCGGGCGCCCTCCGCGGTGTTGCCCGCGAGATACGCCTCGGCCACACCCATCTCGCTGCTGGTGAGGTCGTCGTCGAGCCACGACCACAGCGAACCGCTGGAGGGGTACTGCAGCCGCCACATCTGCTTGAGGGCCTCGCCCTTCAGCGCGGTGGTGCACTTCCGCAATGCGTTGAACAGCTTGTTCTCGTCGGTGCCCCATCCCCGCATCGCGGAGTAGGCGTTCTCGGCCATGCCCTGGAGCTCGGCCTCGACACCTGCGACCGCCGCCTCGACGTTCACGTTCGCGACGAAGTTCGTGATCTCGCCCTGCAGGGTCCCGCGGTACTCTGTCTCCAACCGACCGAACTCGGCGATGGTCTCCTCGAGCTTCACGCCCAGCGCAGACTCGCACTGGGCGATGTAGCCCTCGACGTTCTGCTGCTGCGGCGGCACCCATGCCGCCATCGCGCTGTCGACCGCTCCGCCGACCAGGATCATCGACTGACCGAAGGTGAGTGCGGCCTCTTCGATGGCGCCGGCCTTCTCGTCCGCCAGGGTCGCGGCCTCGGCGGAGTTGTCCGACACGAGGGTCTGGATGTGCCCGAGATCTTCCGCGACGTCTTCTTCGAACGTGCCGACGGCCTGATCCCGGAGTCCTTCGAGGTGGGCGATGTTCCCGTCGTGGAACGACAGCAGCTCATCTTCCTGTGCGGCGAACCACTCCTCGGCCAGCTCGCGGGAGACGAAGCCCTCCGGCACGCCAGCGCGCATCGCCTCGAGCCGCGCCCGGTACGCATCGGCGTACCCGGCGGCGGCATCCGTGAACACAGCCACTGCACTGTCTTGCCGGACGAGGACGTCCGCCTCGAGCTGGCCCGCCATGCCGTCGATCTCGACGAGCGTTGCCGCCTCGTCTTCGTCGAGCTGCAGCGAGGCGTCCGTGACGTTGGATTCGATCGCCGTGCGGGCGCTCTCTTTGTCGACGTCCAGCTGCCCAGTCGCAGACGTGTAGGCGCCGTCGAGGGTCTCCATGCCCGACTGGCCGATGTTCGTGACGTGATCGGCGAGCGGGGCGAGGAAGCCATCGATGGTGGCCGGGTAGTCCTGGGCCGCATTGGCTTCGGCCGCCTTCGCAGGGGCCTCGCTGTTGAACCGCTCGGCGCCGGCGTCCACCGCCATGCCCGCCGCCTCGGACCTCACCGTCCCCTTGTACCGCTCGATCGCGTCGCCCGACCCGGTGAAGGAGCCTTGGATGGCCTCCTTCTGCCCGGCGAGGGCCGTGGACATCTCAGTGGCGATGGCCTGGAACTCGGCCGCCGAATCGGTGGCAGCCTGGTCGAACGGAGCGATCCAGCCCTCGCGCAGGCCCGCAACCCGCAGGCGACCCGCCTCGTAGTCGGCGACGATCGTCTCGCGCTGGGACTGGTAGGAAGAGTCGAGCTGTGCCGATGCCGACGTGGCATCCGCCTCGACTTGACCGCGGGCCGTGCCGGCCGCCTCGGTGACCCGGGCACGGGCAGCGCTGTAGGCCGCCGTGGCCTCGGACCGTGCCAGTGAGACCTGGCCGGCGATCTCGGTTCCCCGACTCGCCAGCATGCTCTGCACCTCGGTGCCGAGCGTCTGGGCGGTGGACACCGCCTCCACCTGCAGCGCCTCGGCGTTCGCCTTCAGGCTCTCGAAGCCCGCCTGCACGGCCGCAGCGTGCTGCTCGGGCGTGATGCCAGTCTGTTCGGTGATTGCCGTCGACTGCTCTTCGTCGAGGGATGGGCTGTGGCTGACGGAGGACATGCCGCCGGTGGACGGCGCGCCAGTCGCGGTCAGTGGGCCACCGCCGCCACCGCCACCGCCACCAGGACCCGTGCCCGCGGAGTTGCCGCTGACGGCCTCCCCTTCGACGACGGCGGTCTCACCGCCCTCTTCTTCAACGGCTGGCGCCTCACCCTCGGGGCCGCCCTCGCCTTCTTCACCCTCGGCGCCAGCGGCTCCGCCGCCCTCACCCTCGCCAGCGGTCTCGACGGGTTCGTCACCGCCGCCACCCCCGCCGCCGTCTTCGTTGCCCTTGTTCTCCTTCTCCTCTTCGACCTGGTCCACCGCCTCTTCCAGACCGAGCTCAAGCAGCTCGTCGTCCATCGGGTCGGCGTTGGGGTCGTCGAGCGAGTAGGGGCCGGAGCTCGATGCCTCGGTGAGGAGTGGGGTCTCCTCCTCGAGCGAGCTGTCGACCTCGAACTCGGACATCACGTCAGAGTTGCTCTGCTCAGCCAGGTTTCCCTGGTTTTCTGTTGTCTCGAGTGAAGAGCTCTGGGCGTGCCGCTTCCCGCGGCCTCGCGCAGTGCGACGCGTTCGGTTCATGTTGACAGCTCCTGGGCATGTGGCGAGGAGTCCCGGCCTTGGAGTTCGGACGGAGCATAGCGCAACCGGGGCCGACGGTCAGCACGCCGACGTAGAACGCCGACAGCCGCCGATCCAGGCCCGATCGCGGCGCCCCCGTACACACGCGTCGTGGCGCGCCCGTGGGCCTCGTGCAACCCTTGGGCATGACACCTCGGTCCACCCCGGCGCGCCTGCGCAATCTCGCTGTCGCGTCGGCGATCGGCCTCGGCCTGATGGTTCTCGCCGCTGCGGCATCCGACGCCTGGAGCGCTCGTCGCCTGTCCCACGCCTTGGCCGACGGTCAGGGCGCGCTTGTACACACGGCGTTGGTGCGCGAGCTGGAAGGGCTTGGCGCGACGAGCCCCGAGGCTCTCGAGACCGCGCTCGATGATCTCCACCCCCTGGGCCTGCGATGGGTCGGCGTGCTCGACCCCGGCAATGCGGTGCGCGTCGAGGCTGGCCATCGGACCCTGGCACTGGACCCGCTGCCCGCCGGTGGCGCTCTCAGGAATGATGGGCATGCGCTGCTCGGTCGGGTCGGCACCCCACCCGGCCAGCAGGGCCGATCCCCAGCGGCCGACGGCCCCGGCTTGCCCCCAGGAGGCCCACTCCCCCCTGGGGCCGCCCCCCGTCCCGCGGTCCCCACAGGGGTGGTGTTCGAGGTCGAGCCGCTGCTCGCGCACGAGCTGCGGGGTCGGTCCACCCGCGAGGTCGCGCTGGCTCTGGCCGTCGCACTGGCGCTGGTGCTCGGTGCCTTCGCGCTCCGGCAGGCCCTCGCTCGAGCGGAGGCGCTGGAGGCGTCCCTGGCGCGACGGCGCCACCTCGCCGCGCTGGGCGAGATGTCCGCAGTATTGGCCCATGAGCTCCGCAATCCGCTGGCGTCACTCAAGGGCAATGCACAGCTGCTCGTGGAGGTCCTGCCCGACCAACCGCGCATCCAGGACCGCGCGGCCTGGGTTGTTCGAGAGGCCGAGCGAATGGAGCGTCTGACCACGGACCTGCTCGACTTCGCGCGGTCTGGTGGCGTGCGGCCGGAGCCCGCCAGCCCGGCCACCATCCTCCGAGATGCCGTCAGAGAGGCCTGTGATGACGCCATCATCGCGCACGATGGCGCGCCCCAGACCTGGGATCTGGACCCCGTTCGGGTGCACCAGGCGCTGTCCAATCTGCTGAAGAATGCGCGCCAGGCATGCGCATCTCCTCCGCCACAGGCGTCGGTAACGGTAGAGCAGGACGAGCTGGTGTTCGCGGTGCGGGACCATGGGCCGGGCCTGCCGAGAGACGTCGCCGCCGACTCCCTCTTCGAGCCATTTCGCACCACGAAGACGCGCGGAACGGGCCTCGGGCTGGCCGTGGTGGCGCGGGTCGCGTCGCTCCACGGCGGCAGGGTCGACGCTGGTGATCACCCCGACGGTGGAGCCGTGTTCCGGCTGGTTCTCCCACGGAACCGCGACAGCTGAGGCCCGCACTACAGGGTGCTCGGCGACGGCAGCCGCGGCCGGTTAGCCTCGCGTCGGAGGCACCGTGGCACGAATCCTGGTCGCAGAGGATGAACCCGGTCTCCGCAGCTTCGTAGCGGGCGCGCTCGAGCTGTCTGGCCACGACGTGGTCGCGGCAGAGGACGGCGGCGTCGCCTGGCGGCTTGCGAACCAGAGCGCCTTCGATCTGGTGATCACCGATCTGAAGATGCCGCGCCTCGATGGCCTGACCCTGCTGCGGAAGCTGAAGGCCACCCAGCCCGAGGTCCAGGTGGTCGTAATGACCGCGCATGGTGGGGTGCAAAGCGCTGTCGAGGCGATGAAGCTCGGCGCGTTCGACTACCTCGCAAAGCCGCTGGCTGGGCCGAGCGAGCTACGATTACTGGTGACGCGGGCCCTGGAGCACCGGCGGCTCAGCGACCGCGCCGAGGTCGTGCGCACGGCCCAGGCCGCGCCCCCGCTCACCTACGGTGCGCCGGCGATGGTCCCCGTGGTCCGCGCGCTCGAGAAGGTGGCGCGAACCCCGGCGACCGTGTTGCTGCTGGGAGAGTCCGGGACCGGAAAGGAGGTCTCTGCACGGGCGGTCCATTCGTGGAGCCCTCGCGCAGACGGCCCGTTCGTCGCGGTGAACTGCGCCGCTCTCTCGGCCTCGTTGCTCGAGAGTGAGCTGTTCGGGCACGAGAAGGGGGCGTTCACGGGCGCCGCCGAGCGCCGGCGCGGCAAGCTGGAGCTCGCTGCCGGCGGCACCTTCTTCCTCGACGAGATCGGCGAGCTGGCGCTGGATCTTCAGGCCAAGCTGCTGCGGGTGCTCCAGGAACGCACCTTCGAGCGGGTCGGTGGCAACACGACAATTCAGGCGGATGTGCGATGGATCGCGGCTACGAACCGAGATCTTCGCGAGATGATCTCCGCGGGTACGTTCCGGGAGGACCTGTACCATCGCGTGGCGGTGTTCCCAATCCACCTGCCGCCGCTCCGGGAGCGGATCGACGACCTGATCCCGCTCGCAGAGGCGCTGCTCACCCGCATCGGGCCCGAGGTAGCGGGTCGACAACTGCGGCTCGACAGCGACGCGGAGCGGGCCCTGCTGAACTACCCGTGGACCGGCAACATCCGCGAGCTCTCCAACGCCTTGGAGCGCGCGGCGATCCTTGTAGATGGTGACACCGTCCGCGCCGCCGACCTGTGGCTCGAGGCCGCACGGCCCACAGCGAGGCCAACCGCCGGCGATGCCCCGACAGGCTGGGCCCCGACGATGGAGGCGGCCGAGCGCACCGCCATCGAGGCGGCGTTGCGACTGCACGACGGCAACCGCCGACAAGCGGCGACCCACCTCGGCATCGGCCTGCGCACCCTGTACGACAAGCTCAAGAAGTACGGGCTGTAGCCCCAGCACCGCCCCAGCCCGTGGTCGGCACGCAGTCGTCTCGATCGTCGAACATCAGGGTGCGCTCCGGCCACCTCAGCGCGGCCAGCGCCCCGTCGAAGCCGCCATCCTCGCGTCCCGACCAGCGCTCGGCGAACCGCCGGCCGACGCTGTAGTCCACGCAGAACACGTTGCCCCTCGGGCCGGCCCACCCGTGCGGATCCACCCCGCCCCACAGATCGCGCTTGCTCGCGTCGGGCGCGGTTCGACGGCGCCAGTAGTGCCCGCAGACCACCGCGGGCGCCTCGTCGTAGTTCTCCCACCACCGCACCCGATCCACCAGCCGCCACTTTCCGCCGACGAAGAACACGGACGCAAGATCGTGCGGCGCCTCGAGCCCCGAGGTCAGCACCCGATACGGATTGCCGACCTGCTCAGCCATCGACACCGCCTGGAGCGCCGGCAGCAGACGCGTGGGCGGGATCTCCGGATCCTTGAGCCACGCGAACTCGACCAGCTCCGCGCGGGCGCGGGCGAGCACACCGCTGGACCTCAGATCGTCGCGGATTCGCCTCTCGACGTCGTCGGCCAGCATCGACAGGTCGCCCGATGCAGGCACCGCCGCTACGGACGGCGTGTGCCAGCACGCGTGCACGACCCGCAGATCGTCACGCTCGAGCACCACCGGCAACGTTGCGAGAAACTCCAGAATCGCGCTGCGGTCGTCGCTATCGGTCACGGGCTTGCTCGGGAACGGCCGGCGGGACAACGGGGCATAGCCGTCGTCGTGCCCGAGAAACCACCCGTTGCCCTCCTTGGCGTCGCCCTGCAGCAGGTTCAGCTCGTGGTTCCCCGCAACACAGAACGCGATCCCCGCCTCGACCAGACCCTGCACGAGCTCGACCACGGCGCCGCTGTCGGGCCCTCGGTCCACCAGATCGCCGACGAAGACCAACGCGCGATCGGCGGTGCGGCGCTCCACGTCGACGCCGAGGCGCCAGAGCAGACGAACGAGGCCATCTATCTCACCGTGGACGTCACCGATGATGTCCAACGGCCCACTTGGCAGGGCGCGCACGAGCGAATCCATGCGGGCTGCGTATCCGACCGTTCGGGATACGTCGCCGCCCCGGAGGTTGCTGATGGGATGGCTCGTCCTGATGTTGACGCTCACCGCACAGGCCGACGAGCCGGACGCGTCGACCGACACCGATGCGCCGGAGTGGAACGTCGATGCGCCGCCAGGACCCGCAGGCAGTGTCGCGATCGACACCCGTGAGGGCACCTGGATGTCGGTCGACGTGTCGCCGGATGGTCGAACCGTGGTGTTCGACCTGCTCGGCGATCTGTACACGGTGCCCATCGCTGGCGGCGAGGCGCGCGCACTCACCGAGGGCATGGCGTGGGACATGCAGCCCGTGTTCTCGCCCGACGGGTCGAAGATCGCCTTCACATCCGACCGCTCGGGCGGCGACAACCTCTGGGTGATGGACGCCGACGGCTCGAACCCCGCGGCCGTCACCGACGAATCATTCCAACTGTTCAATGGCCCCGAGTGGCACCCCGATGGCGATGCCCTCGTCGGTCGAAAGCACTTCACCGGTTCGCGATCGCTGGGTGCTGGCGAGATGTGGATGGTGCGCCTCGACGGCGGAAGCGGGCTGCAGCTGACCGAGCGCCCGAACGACCAGCTCGATCTGAACGAGCCCGTGTTCTCGCCGGATGGTCGGTACCTGTACTACTCACGCGACGCCACCGGGGGCGCCTCGTTCCGCTACAACAAGGATCCGAACCCCGGGATCTACGACATCGATCAGCTGGAGCTCGCCACGGGCGAGATCGAGCGCGTCGCCGGAGGTCCCGGAGGTGCGTGCCGCCCCACCCCCAGCCCCGATGGACGCACGCTGGCCTTCGTAAAACGCGACCGCGCACGCACCGTCCTCGTTCTGCGTGACCTGGCGTCCGGGCGAGAGACGCCAGTGTGGGATGGGCTCGACCGCGACATGCAGGAAGCCTGGGCAATCCACGGGGTATACCCGCACTTCGCCTGGATGCCAGACGGTCGCTCAGTGGTGCTCTGGGCCCAGGGCGGCTTGAAGCGAGTGGGCCTGGACGGCAAGGTCGTGGACATCCCATTCCACGTCACCGGCGAGCGGGAGCTCCGCGACGCGGTTCGGTTCCCGGTCGAGGTCGGCGCCGACACCTTCCAGGTGAAGGCCGTCCGAGATGTCATGGTATCTCCTGACGGAAATAGGGTCGTATACCAGGCTCTCGGCCAACTCTGGGTCCGCGATCTTCCGGCGGGCGCTCCCAGTCGCCTGACCAAGTCCCAGGACGTGCGCGAGTTCGACCCGTCCTTCTCGTCCGATGGACGACAGATCGTCTTCGCCACCTGGGACGATGACAGCCTCGGCTCCATCCGAAAGGTGAACGCCAAGGGTGGACGGGCCAAGGTGATCCACGACGCGCCTGGGCACTATCGGGAGCCACTCCTGCTCGACGACGGCCGGCTCGTCTTTCGCCGAATCGGGGGTGGTTGGCTCCGCTCTCCGCTGTGGACGTCGGACACCGGTCTGTACATTCTTCCCACGAAGGGCGATGCCGTACGGATCGGCGACGGTGGGTCATCGCTCCATCGGGTGGCGACCGCGCCCGACCGGGTCTTCTACACGCGCTGGAACGACGACCAGGCCACTCTATGGAGCCTCGGGCTGACCGACCGCGAGGAGCGCGAGCATGCGTCTGGCGAGATGGCCGTGGGGTTCCGTGTTTCGCCCGATGGTCGTTGGTTAGCCTGGCAGGAAGACTATAATGCGCACTTGATCCCGTTCCTGTGGACCGGGCGGGTGCTCACTCCAGGGGCCGGGGGCGTCACCAAGGCGACGGTGTCTGCCGATGCCGGGAACGAGCTCCACTTCGCCGATGGGACCCTGTGGTGGACGACCGGCCCCACCCTGTACCGCGGGTCGCTCGATGCTGCGCTCGCCGCGGCCTCCGCGGAAGAGGACATCCCCGAACCGACGACGTTCGACCTTGGCTTCGATCGACCGACCGATCACGCGAGCGGCACCGCCGCTATCGTGGGAGCGCGCATCGTCACCATGGAGGGTGACCAGGTGCTCCAACGCGGCACCGTGGTGTGGCGGGACGGGCGTATCGTCGCCGTCGGTGCCACGGACGCCGTGAAGGTGCCCGACGGAGCCTACACACTCAAAGGCAAGGGGCTCACCGTCATTCCAGGGCTCGTCGACGTGCACGCGCACGGCAGCATGGCAGACGGCGGCATCCTGCCCGAGCAGAACTGGATCCAGCTGTCCAACCTGTCCTTTGGTGTCACCACCATCCATGACCCGTCGAACAACACCGAGACCGTGTTCGCGGCGTCGGAGCTCCAGAAGGCCGGCGGGCTGCTCGCCCCCCGCGTGTTCTCGACCGGCACCATCCTGTATGGGGCAAAGGGCGCCGGCTACACCGCCACAGTGGACGGCGTGGAGGACGCCCTGTCGCACCTCCGGCGGCTGAAGGCCGTCGGCGCGATCAGCGTGAAATCGTACAACCAACCACGTCGGGAACAGCGACAGCAAGTGCTCGAGGCCGGCCGCCAGCTCGGCGTGATGGTGGTTCCCGAGGGCGGTTCGACGTTCATGCACAACATGACGATGCTCGTGGACGGGCACACGGGCGTGGAGCATGCGATCCCGGTGAAGGAGGCATACAACGACGTTCTCCAGCTGTGGTCGGGCACGAAGGTGGGCTACACACCCACGCTCGGTGTGGCCTATGGCGGGCCCTCCGGGGAGCGGTACTGGTACGCGAACACCGACGTGTGGGCGAACGAGCGCCTGTTGGCCTTCGCCCCTCGCGAGCGCATCGACGCCGCGAGCCGCCGACGGGAGACCATCCCCGAGGAGGAGTACAACCACGATGACGCGGCCCGGTTCGCAAAGAGCCTGGTGGATGCAGGCGGCACTGTCCAGATCGGCGCCCACGGCCAACGGGAAGGCCTGGCCGCCCACTGGGAGATCTGGATGCTGCAGCAGGGCGGCATGACACCGCACGAAGCGCTCCGGTCGGCCACCCTGCATGGCGCTCGCTACCTGGGACTCGACGGTGACATCGGCTCTATTGCCCCCGGTAAGCTGGCGGACTTCGCCGTGATCGAGGGGAACCCGCTCGTAGACCTGCGACTGTCGGAGGCTGTGACCTACACCGTGCTGGGCGGACGCGTGTACGACTCGGCGACCATGGACCAGGTGTGGCCCGATCCGACCGAGCGGCCGTCCCTGTACTTCCAAGATGGCACTGTGCCCGCGAACCCGGACGCGGCAGAAGGCCACACCTGCGGCTGCGACCGGCACTGATCCGATGTAGGCCTGATTCTGCCTAACTGGCTGCTGAAAAAAGGCCCGACAGGTCCTCTTTTCAGCAGCCGCTAAGGTACCGGTCCCAGCCGGCTGATGGTGAGCAGGCGGCGGGAGGGCAGATCGGTGTGCTCCGTCACCGCACCGTCGGGCCACCGCACCGAGATGCCGTCGATCCGGTGGGCGCCTCCAAGACCGGCGTGGACCTCGGGAGATCCGCCACTGAACATGCTGACACTGCCCGCGGTGATCCAGCGCCGGTGGCGCTTGCCCTCGCTGTGCACGTCCACCACCGCCCCCACCGCGTGCCGATTCGCACCCGACTGCCTGAGGCGAATCCGGGTCCACTCGGCATCGCCACACCGTGCGACATGGATCACCGAGGGCGCGTCCAGGACACGCTTCACGATGTCGAGCCAGCCATCTCCGTTCACGTCGGCGAGCAGCACGCCCCGGGTGGTGTGTTCGTCCCACCGAGGCTCGCTGGCCTGGATGAATCGACCGTCCGGATCCTGAAGCCAGAGCATGTCGGGCTCTGCCCAGCGGTCCTTGTGTCTGTCCCACGTGCCGAAGCCAACAACGATGTCGACATCGGCGTCGTTGTCCAGATCCCCCGCATCGACGCCCCACGCGAACCGGCGGCCTGTCCCTGGGGGGTCCACCCACATGCCTCGCGAGCGGTCCGTTCGGATATACATCACGCCGAGAGGTTCCGGACCCGGTACACTCTCGAGCAATGTCACGTCACGGAACGTCGACTCCACCCAGTCAGGGTAGTCATCACCATTCAGGTCTACCGGCACGATGCCCATGCCATCATGGCCCGGGTGGTACAGCGTCTCCTCGGCAATTCGAAAAGACACTCCACCCTGATTGTGAAGCATGATTGTCGGATATTCCACACCGAAGTCGTTCGGGATCAGCAACTCGGGGTAGGCGTCGCCGTCCACGTCGACCCAGGCGGACATGAACGCCCATCCCTCATGGATTTCGTTGGGTAGAAGACCACTTGCATCATGGAACGTGCCGTCCGACTCATTGCGGTACAGCCACGAACGGTCCGAGCCGCGGTACCCTCCCATGGCCAGATCGAGATCGCCATCACGGTCGTAGTCGCCCCATGCAGCACCCATGATCTGTGAATCACCCGTGTCGATCCCAGCTTGCGCGGTGATGTCCGTGAAGGTGCCGGAGTCGTTGCGCAGCAGCCGTGCGGTCAGGCTGGAGCGGAACACGACCACGTCCAGGTCGCCGTCACCGTCGAAGTCGGCCGCCGAGGCACCGGTCGCGCCCTCCAGGTCTGTGCTGCCAAGACGCGAATCGGACTCCTCCGCCCAGCCATCGTCCACCTGGACCCAGAGCTGGGTCTCCGATTCCCCAGGGAGCAGCAGGTCCGGGCGATCGTCGCCGGTCAGATCGGTGATCACGAGGCCGCTGGAGGTGAGGCGGTAGGCCTCCAGCGTCGGATCCGGGAAGGTCACCGTGTCCCACCACGCCTCGTCGCGACGGGCGGGGTCGGCGCACCGCTGGCGGGGCCCCATGGTGACCAATGCCGAGGTGGCCTCCAAGCCGGGCCGGTCCGGGCTGGCGGGCGGATTCGAGGGGGCGATCGACCGCTCACCCCCATCGGGATGCCCACACGACAATGAGACCAGCACAATCCAGCGCACGACTGATGCGTAGCCCAACCCGCGGGCAATCGCTTCCTCCACGAGATGTTCCAGGCACGCTACACGAGCCCCATGTTGACCCTGCTCCTCTCATGTCTCGCCCACGCCGGCCCAGCGGTGGTGCTCGTCATCGGCGACGGCGCGGGCCCTGCCCAGCTCGAGCTCGCGTCGGAGGCCGCCCATGGGCGAATCGACGCGCTCGACCTGTACTCGCTGCCCCATCGTGGCCGAGTGTGGACTGCCAGCCTCGATGGCCTGACCGATTCAGCTGCCGCCGCCACGGCACTCGCCAGCGGGGTGGCCACGCGGAATCGCAGGATTGGTGTAGACGAAGCCGGAACCGAGCTCGCCACCCTGCTGGATGTTGCACGGGATGCGGGGCTGTCCATCGGCGTGGTGAGCACCACAGCACTGACGCACGCGACGCCGGCCGCGTTCACGGCCCACGCCCGCCGGCGCACCGACACGCCGCGAATCGCCTCGGAACAGGTGGCCGCCCGGCTCGATGTCGCGCTGGGTGGAGGCGCGGGTCACTACGACCTCGACGCCATCGAGCGGTCCGGCGCCCGGCTCGTTACCGACGCAGCGCAGCTCGGCGCACACACACCCCGTCGGGGAGAGCCACTGTGGGGCCTGTTCGCGGCCGACCACCTCCCTTGGGTCTACGACCGTCCGGCGACCATCCCGTCGCTCCCGCAGATGGCGGTCGCCGCGCTCGAGCAGCTCGACACCAACCCCGACGGGTTCTTCCTCCTGATCGAGGCGGGCCGTATCGACCACGCCTGCCACCGGCGCGACGCCGAACGCGTCATCCCAGAGACGCTCGAGCTCGACGCAGCCGTGACTGCCGTGCGCGAGTGGGGCGCCGGCCGCGACCTCACGCTCGTGGTCACCGCCGACCACGAGACCGGGGGCATGCGCCTCGCCCCGGGACGTTTGGGGGAGGATCTGGAGGTCGGGTGGGAGTGGGGCGACCACACCAACCGGCCGGTGGACCTGTTCGCCGACGGCCCCGGCACCGCGGATCTCCACGGCCGGTCGCTGCATCATGTCGATGTGCACGCGGCGCTGCGCGCAGCCCTGGGAGACCCAGCGGCGCCGCCTCGGTTCCACGCACTGCCGGATGGCGAGCTGACCGACCTCCCATGGGTCGTGCCCGCCCCAGCGGCGGTGTTCCGCGTGCATTCCCTGCGGATCGGGGCCGCACCGCACGCCCTGGCGATCGGCGTCGCTGGCTGGTTCCGCACGTCGCGCGACGGGATCGTGGTGCTGGTCGACCACGAGCCGGGCGGGGGCAGCTTCGCCGGCACCAATCCGCTCAGCGAGTCGCTGGCGGCCGTCCGCGTTCCATGGCCGCCGGGGTTCGCGCCCGACCTCGCCGTGGGCTCGCTCGCAGCCAGCCCGCGTCCGATCGGTCTGGGCACCGACGACCGCAGCCGGGCGGGAGGGAGGCGCGCCGATGGCACCAAGCTGGACGCCGTCGTCGTGTTCGCTGAGGAGACGCGACACGTCGAACACATGATCACCCCTCCTCCCGCAGACATCGGCTTCGAGGCCTGGTTGCCGTGGACCGAGATCTGGGACGACGGCATACCGGCCGACGGAGCCGCCCTGTCGCTGTGGGCCCTGGAGCTCCGCACCGATGACGGTGAGGTCACCGACGCCCGCCCTCTCGGCCCTCCCGTGCGGCTGGCGGTCGACGCCACAGGTAAGGTCCGGGTGCCCGGCGGCGAGACTGCGACCCAGAGCGGCCGTTGAGCTTGCAGATCCTGTGCTCGCGAGACAAGACCGTCGGTCTGCTCGGAGGCCGATGATGAGGACCCTGTGTCTGTTCACCCTGCTCGCGGCGTGCGCTGGCAAGGATGACGCAACCGAGGCCGATTCCGGTGCCTCTGCCACGGCAACCCCCGCGCCCGCCTCCGACCCCGACGTCGACACCTATGTGCCGCCCGAGTGGGGGCCGACGGAGCCCGTCCGCGTGGTGTACCTGGGCGACAGCATCACGGCCGGCGTCGGCGCGTCCAAGAACTCGTTGGCCTACACGGCGTTGCTGGCCGAGGATCGGTCGGCCAAGTGGTCCGACTACGCAGACCTCGACCTCGAGTCGACCTTTAGCGCGATCGAGGTGGTGGACGTATCGGTCGGCGGCGCCACGACCAACAGCCTGATCAATGGCCAGCTCCCCGCGCTCGATGCCCAGCTCGGCGCCACCGCATCGGGCGAGACCATCGTCGTGATGACGATCGGCGGTAACGACGCGCAGAACGCCCTGAACCCGCTGGTCGAGCCACGGGAGATCCTCGACGCGCTCATCGCGAACATCGAGATCATCGTCGACGATCTGCAGGCTCGGTTTCCCGACGGCGTGTACATCTACGCGACGAATGTGTACGAGCCCACCGATGGCGTCGGCACCTATGCCGGCTGCTTCTTCGGGATCAGCTTCCTCGAGCGCCTGCCGGAGCTGTACCGGGCCGAGGACGAGTTCCGCAGCCTCGCAGAGCGCAAAGGCTTCGCCGCCATCGACCTGCGAGGGCACTTCGAGGGGCATGGCTTCAACGCGGGCGACAGCTCCATCGAGGCCTACGACGCAGAGGACCCCTCCCTGTGGTTCGAGGACGACTGCATCCACCCGAACGACCGCGGTCACCATGAGCTCCGGCGGCTGTTCCACGCAGCGATCCAGGGCATCGACCTGCCGCTGGAGCCATGAGGCTCGACCGCCGGCTCGCGAACCTCGGGTACGGCTCCCGCAAGGATGTCACCAAGCTCCTCAAGAAGGGGCACGTCACCGACGCGGACGGAAGCCGGCTGGGGCCATCGGACACCGATCCCGGTGGCGAGGTGCGCATCGACGGTGAGCCGATGGACCCGAGGGCGCTCACCCTGCTGCTCAACAAGCCGGTTGATCTCACCTGCTCCCACCGCGACGGCGGGGCCACGGTTTACGGCCTGTTCCCGCCTCGGTACAGCCTCCGTCGCCCGCCGCTCTCCACCATCGGCCGGCTCGACAAGTCCACCTCCGGCCTGCTGCTGCTCACGGACGATGGGGCTTTGCTCCACCGGATCGCGGCACCTCGGCGCGCCGTCGCGAAGGCCTATAGGGCCACGCTTGCACGCCCACTACCGAAGGACGCCGCAGCTCGCCTGGCCTCTGGCACCCTGATGCTCCGGAGCGAGGCCACGCCCTGTCGGCCCGCCAGACTGGAGGTAGTCACGCCGCTCTCGGTGCGGCTCGTGGTCACCGAGGGGCGCTACCATCTGGTTCGTCGCATGCTCGCCGCACTGGGCTCACATGTCGAGACGCTCCACAGGGAGCGGGTGGGCGCCCTGAGCTTGCCGTCCGACCTCCCTCCTGGCTCCTGGCGGCCGGCGACGGATGAGGAAGTAGCCGCCGCATGCGCCAGCGAGGCCCCCTCCTCCGACGGCGCGCCGTCCACAGTGTAGATTTGGGTCCGGAGACCGCTTCTTGACGCAACAACCCCTCGATCCCTGGCTCGGCAACCAGCTGGCAGGACGGTACGAACTGCAGCGCCGCTTGGGCTCGGGCGCCGTCGGTCGGGTGTACCTGGCGCGGCAACAGAGCTTCGACCGCGTCGTGGCGGTGAAGCTGCTCCGCACCGACACCACTCCCGAGCACTTCGAGCAGAACCGCAAACGGTTCCGGCGCGAGGCCGAGCAGCTGTCCCGCCTGTCGCACCCGAACGTGGTGCGCTTGTACGACTACGGCCACGCCGACACCGAGACGGCGTTTCTCGTCATGGAGTACCTCGAGGGGCGCACGCTGCGCGCCGCCATGGGCAGTGAGCCGATGGAGCCGCGCGCCGCGGTCGGCCTGATCCACCAGATCCTCCGTGGCCTGCGCCACTGCCACGATCGGGGCGTGGTGCATCGCGACCTGAAGCCCGACAACGTGCTGCTGGTGCACGACGACGGCGGTGAGCGTGCTGTGCTGGTCGACTTCGGGATCTCGCGGGATCTCGAAGAATCCTCCGACATGACCCGTGGCACCTTCCTGGGCACGCCGACCTATGCGGCGCCGGAGCAGGCAACCGACGACCCTATCGACCATCGCTCCGATCTGTATGCGGTGGGCGTGCTGCTGTTCCACATGCTCACCGGTGCTGTGCCATTCCGAGGCAAGTCGGGTGCGGCAACCATGTTCCTCCACCTGCAGGCCACGGTGCCGACCTTGGCCAGCCGAGATGTCGAGGTGGACGCGGTGCTCGAAGGCATCGTGGCTCGCTGCCTCGCCAAGCAGCCGGACGACCGGTGGCCCGACGCCGCCACCCTCCGCAGAGCGCTCGCGGCCTGGCAGGCCGGCGAGGCCATCCCGGGCCGCGGGGCCGAAGATGTGCCGGCCCTCCAACCCGTAGCACTCCCTCCAGACCCGGAGCCCCTCGGTCGTGGCAGCACCCTGCGCAGTGCGCGCCAGCTCCTGCGGGAACATCGGCTCGTCACGCTGGTCGGACCCGGTGGTATCGGAAAGTCGGCCGTGGCCGTGCACCTGGCCCACACGGCGGTCGGTGGACTCGTGCCTGTGTACGCCGATCTCGGAGACACCCGCGCACCCGCAGACGTCACCCGCGCGGTCGCCTCCGCCGTCGGAGAGGATCCCGAGGGCGAGCACACGTGGACCCTCCCCCCGGCACTGCGGAGCCTCGGGCCGGCGCTTCTGATCCTCGACAACGCCGACCACGCCGCCACATTCGCCGGTGTCACTCTCGCCCGATGGCTCGAGACCGCACCCGAGCTGCGCATCCTGGCCACCAGCCGGCGACCCCTGGCGGTCCAGGGCGAGCGCACCTGCGAGGTGGAGCCGCTGGAGTGGGACGACGCCGTTCAGCTGTTCCTCGATCGCGCCCGCGCGGTCCATCCCAGCTATGGCGACGACGACGCAGACACCGTGGGCAGACTCGTCTCAGCACTGGACCGACGGCCCCTCGCCATCCAGCTCGCGGCCGAGCGAGCCACCAGCCTGTCGCCGGCCGAGATCGTGGACCGGCTCCGCGCCCCGCTGTCGTTTCTGCGATCCCGACGCCGTGGTGGCTCCCCACGACACCGCTCCCTCCGCGCGAGCCTGGATTGGTCGTGGCAGCAACTGGATCAGCCGGCCCGCACAGCGCTGTCCCAGCTCGCGCTGTTCGGGGGCACGGTCCGACGCGATGCGGTGGCCGCCGTAGTGGATCCCGGCGCCGGCGCTGACCCACTGGAGGTGCTCGCGGCGCTGCGAGGTGCGAGCTGGCTCCGCTCGGTCGATGAGTATGGTGAGGCGCGGCTGGAGCTGTGGTCTGCGACGGCCGCCTACGTGCGCGAGCGCTGGGAGGCGCTCCCCGCTGAGACTCGAGACGCGGCCGCCGCCCGCTACGTCGCGTGGGCGCTGCGCCGCTCCACCGAGCTGCGGGATTCCGCCGTCGGACCGGGCGCGGCGGAGGCGGCCCAGGCCCAGCACGATGAGCTCGCGGACCTGCTGGCTGCCCATGACCTGGCCATGGGCGATGCCGACACAGCTGCGGCACTGCTCACCGCGCTGGTCGGCCCCATGCGGCACGGAGACCGGGCCGACCACCTGCGTCGTCTGGAAGCAACCCTCGCTCTCGGTCCATCTCCCACCTGGCACCTCACCCTCCTCAACCAGATCGCGAGTGTCACCGGCGTCACCGACCGCGAGCGGGCCCGGGTAGCGCTGGACCAGTGCCTGGCGCTCCTCGACGCCCACGAAGAGCTCGATCCCAGCCTCACATGGCTCTCGCTGGGCAACCTCGAGCTCCTCGCGGGAGACCGCCAAGCCAGCCAGACCTGGTACGAGCGCGCGCTGTCCCTGCTCGAGGTGCGCGGCGACGAGCGCGGGCACATCCCGCTGGCCTTGAACAACCTGGCCCTGGTCGCGATCAGCGCAGGCCGCCTCGGAGCCGCACGCGACTACCTGAACCGCGCCCTGACCGAGCACGAGCGGGTCGGTGCCCTGCCCGGGGTGGCGCTCGCCCGCCTGAACCTCGGCGATCTGGCGCTGGCCGTTCGGGACCACTCGGGCGCCAAGGAGCACTACCGCATCGGCGCCGATGTGTTCGCCCAGCTGGGTGACCGGATGCGGGCCACCGTGTGCGTGACCCGCGCTGGCCTCATCGAACTCGACAAGGGCAGGCCGCGCGCCGCCGAGCCCATCCTCCGCGGTGGACTGGTGGGCATGCGGTCAGGCGGCTTCGTCAGCGGCGTGGGCGAGACGCTCACCTGGCTCGCGGTCGCGCGGGCGGATCAGGGCGACCCACACGAGGCCGAGCGGCTCCTGGAAGACGCCGCACGGCTGTACAGCGAGGTCACCCGCCGGGTGGACGAGGCGCGGGTGCACCTGTTCCTCGGGGCATTACAGGCCTGCCGCGGTGCCACGGCCCTGGCGGGGCGCTCCATCGACCGCGCCAGCCAGCAGCTCGCCCATGCGCCCGACCCCCGGCTGCAGTGGGCGGCCGCCGTCACCCAGGGTCTGGTCGATCAGGCGGAGGGGCAGCTCGAGTCGGCACGCCACATCCTCGGCACGGCGCGCCGCCGCCACGGAAAACGCACCCCCGCCGGGACCTCACTGGAGATCCGGGTTCTCGCCCGGTGGCTCGAACGGGAGCTCGCCGCGCCAGCTCCGCGGGCCGAGTGAAACACGTTCCTCCCTGGACAACGGATGGCCCAGGGAAGCTTGCGGGTTACTGCGAACGTGCAGGAGGTTTGTCCATGCGAGGCTTGCTTGCGCTGGCGGTCCTGGCGGCCGTTGGCTGTGCAAAAGAGGTCGACCGGGGCTTTCCCGACGACATCGCTCCGCTGGAAGACAACCGGGCCCCCTCGGTGAAGAGCCGCACAGAAGGCGGGCTGAACTTCGAGTGCGGCGAAAAGACGGAGGAGGACCCGCCCTATTACTGGTGCCACGCCAAGGGCTGGGTCGAGGCGCCGATCGCCGACGTATATGCGGCGACCCAGGTTCCGGCGGTGAACGTCGACAGGCGCGAAGTCGCCGAGTGGGACGTGACGTGGGATGTCGACGCCGACGCAGAGGTCTCCTACAGGATCGACATCGTGGTGAAGAACATCATCACTGTGGAGTACAGCGCCGTGTGGGGGCACACCGTCCACCAGGGCACTGAGGCCGAGCCCGAAGTGACGTGGTGTGTGTTCGACACCGTCGAGGGCGACAACCTGATCCAGGTGTACCGCGGGTCGATCGTGCTTGTCGCCGAAGAAGACGGCCTCACCGAGTTTCAGTACATTCAGCACCTGAAGACGCCGATGCGCGACGAGACCCAGATCGAGCAGACGATCCGGGACATCTACGCCGACGTGCTGGACCACGTGCACGGCCGCGATCTCCAGTCGTTCTAGATCTCACCGTACGAACGTGACGACCTGTCGCGCAACCGCGAGCAACGCGCCAGACGGGGTCCACAGGCGGTTCTCCTCGTCTGCGAAGCCCGCGTGGGTCGTGCGGCTGTGCACGGTGAGTCCCCACGCGGTGTCCACGGGCAGGTCACGCGGCGGCAGCTCGCCCACCACGTGCATGGCGAGGGCGGTGGTGCCGAGGACGTGGGGCTGGTCGGTGCGGGAATAGACGGCCGGAGGCCAGGCATCGAGCAATGCTGCGCACATGGCTGGGTCGAGGGGGCTCGGCTCCCGGAGGCGGATCCACCCGCCGCTCTCGGCCCGATCGCCGCCCGACAGCGGGGCCGGCCCCCAGGCGAATCGGTACTCCACGTGGTCCTTCGCGAAGGCGGGCAGCAAGGGCGACGGCCCCAAGGGAACGACCTCAGAAGCGGGCGCCATGACCGGGCATACGGCATCGGCAAAGTCGAGCCTGCGATCCCGCGCCCGCCCTGTGCAGCCGCTGCCGAACGCCGCCACCTTGCCGCCCTGCAGCACGCGGGCGGAGACGAACACCAGACCGGGCCCCCGGCGCTCGACCTTGGTGAACAGACGCGCCTGCCCGACCCGCAGCGGCGCGCACAGGTGCAGGTGCAGGCTGCGCAGGCCGCCGCTGTCCGGACCCGCGGTCTCTTCGACCGCCCGCACCACCGCGGCACCGATCAGCCCGCCGAACATGCCGCGCCCCTGGCTCCACGCCCCATCGACCTCCGTCGTGTAGGCGCCGGGCGCCGTGCGCTCCCACTTGGACGCGTCGAGGAACGCGCTCATCCGGCCTCCAGCATTGCAGGTTGGGTCGCGGCCAGTAACGATCCGGTGCACACGGGGGTAGGCATGCCGATTGCGCGGAGGATGGGGGCCTGGACTGCGGTGGGACTGCCCCTGCTTCTCCTGGCCGCGGGGCCGGCCTGCCGCCCGGACGAAGACCCCGATCTGCCCGCGGTTTCCGTCGAGCCTGCCGCGCCGGTCCTCCGGCGGATCACCACGCCGCAGTACCGCAACGCCATCCGCGACCTGTTCGGGACGGAGGTGGTCGCGCCGACCAAGCTCGAGCCCGACCTGTCCATCGAGGGACTGGCAGCCATCGGATCGGCTCGGGGGACCGTGAGCAGCCGCGGCGTGGAGCTGTACGAAGATGCCGCATTCCTGGTCGCTGAGCAGGCCGTGACCCCGGGAATCCGGGGCACCTGGCTGTCCTGCACCCCGGCCACCACCGTCGACGACGACTGCGCCTCCGAGGCGCTGGGCTGGCTCGCCTGGCGAGCGTGGCGGCGTCCGGTGTCCGACGAGGAGCTGGCCACTCTGGTGGGGATCGCCGGCGCCTCGGCCACGGCGCTCGATGACTTCCACGCCGGCCTCGCGTTCGGCGTCGCCACCGTGCTCCAGGCGCCGAGCTTCCTGTACCGTGAGGAGGTGGGCGAGCCCGACGCCCACCGCAGGCGGTACTCCGATCACGAGCTTGCGAGCCGACTGTCGTTCTTCCTGTGGAATACGATCCCCGACGAAGAGCTGCTCTCGCTCGCGGATTCCGGCGACCTGGGCATCGATGCTGTGCTGGTGGAGCAGGTGCAACGGTTGCTCGACGACGACCGATCCCGCGAGGGCCTGCGCGCGTTCGTGTCGGAGCTGTTCCGCCTCGATCGCCTCGACGACCTGTCCAAGGATCCTACTCTGTTTCCGCACATGAGCGAGGGGCTCGGGCCGTCCGCCCGGGAGGAGGCCCTGCTCGCATTCGACCATGTGTACCTGGCTGATGACGACCTGCTGGACCTGTTCACCACGCGGCGGGCCTACGTCGACGCCACGCTGGCGGCCGTGTACGGCGTGCAGGCCCCGACCCTCGACGGGTTCGGCATGGTGGTGCTCCCCGAAGACGAGCTCCGCGCCGGGCTCCTCGGCCAGGTCGCGGTGCTGTCGCAGCACGCGCACCCGACCAGCAGCTCCCCGACACTGCGGGGGAAGTTCATCCGGGAGACGTTCCTGTGCCAGGAAATCCCAGCACCTCCGGCCGGGGTCGACACCTCGATCCCCGAGCCCAGCGGCACGGCGCCCACGCTGCGCGACCGCGTGGCGGAGCACCTCCTCGACCCCTCCTGCGCCGCATGTCACCAGCTGATGGACCCGCTCGGTCTGGCGCTCGAGTCCTACGATGGAATCGGGCGCTACCGCGTGCGCGACAACGGCGTGATCATCGACGCCTCCGGCGAGCTCGACGGCGAGCGGTTCTCGGACGCGCGAGGGCTGGGCGCTGCGCTCGCCCACCACCCCGACGTGGGCCCCTGTTTCACCGAGCAACTCTACCGATACGCCGCCGGGCGGGTACCGGAGGTGGGCGAGCTGGAGCTGCTGGAGCACATCGGAGAGCGGTTCGCCTCAGAGGGCCACTCCATCCGGCACCTGATGCTGATGATCTCGCTATCCGAGGCGTTCCGATACACCCAAGCCCCGTCGGGTGAGCTGCCGACGACCGAAGAGAGGGCCTGATGTCGACCGCATTCAACCGGCGCACATTGCTGCGGGGCGTGCTCGGCGGCGCCACCGTGTCCATCGGATTGCCGCTGCTCGAGTGCTTCCTCAACGTGAACGGCGACGCCCTCGCCGGTGGCGGCGTGCTGCCAACGCGCTTCGGAATCTTCTATTGGGGCAACGGCATCCTCCCCGAGTTCTGGACTCCGCTGGATGAAGGCGACGCCGAGCAGTTCGCGCTGTCGCCCCAGCTCGCCCCGCTGGCCCCGGTGAAAAGCAAGATCTGCGTCGTGAGCGGCACCAGCCTCAAGGTGCCGAATGTCGTGCCGCACATGTCGGGCGCGGCCGGCATCCTCTCCGCGATTCCGTTGATCGGGAACAGCGACGCCGACAATACGTTCGGCGGTCCGAGCATCGACCAGGTCATCGCTGCTGAGATTGGAGGTCTGACCCGGTTTCGCAGTCTCGAGTTCGGCGTCGAACCGCGGGAGGGGCTCTCGTTCAATGCGCCATACAGCAAGAACCCGCCCGAGGATGACCCCTACTCCCTGTTCGAGCGCGTCTTTGGTGCCGGATTCCGCGAGCCGGGCGAAGACGCCCTGATCGACCCGAGCGTGGCGCTTCGCCGGTCGGTCCTGGATGCGGTCATGACCGACATGGACAGGATGTCGAAGCGCGTCTCCGCCGCGGATCGGATTCGCCTGGAGCAGCACCTCGATGGCATCCGCGAGCTGGAGCTCCGACTCGCGAGGCTCGAGGAGGACCCTCCCGATCTGGCCGCCTGCGCCCGACCTGGGCCGCCCCTCGAGGAGTATCCGGACCAGGATGGCCGGCCGCAGCTCGCAGCGAAGAACCGGGCCATGGCCGACATCACGGCGATGGTTCTCGCCTGTGACCAGACACGCGTGTTCAGCAACTGGTTCACCTACCCGGTTTCGAACACGCTGTTCCCCGGAATCTCTGCCGGGCACCACAACCTCACCCATGACGAGCCCGGGCAGCAGCGCGAGTGCAACCTGATCAACACGATGATCATGGAGGAATGCAGCTACTTCCTCCAAGCCCTCGACGCGATCGAAGAGGGGGACGGCACGCTGCTCGACCACTCGGCGGTGCTATGCACCACCGATGTGTCCCTCGGCCGCACCCACAGCCTGGACGACTTTCCAATCGTGATCGGCGGCGGCGCGTGCGGTCAGATTCGAACCGGTTTCCACTACCGGTCAGAGACCAATGAGAACAGCACCAAGGTCCTGCTCACCCTGATCCGCGCGATGGGAATCGCCGCCGACGCATACGGTGAGGAAGACGCGCGAGCGACCGACAGTCTGGGCGCGATCGAGATCTGACGTTCAGACGGCACAACGTAGTGCATTCCACACAGTGCTTCGCCGTCGGGTTAGAGTGCCGCCCATGGCAAGCAAGAAATCAAGCAGGTCCCCGACCCTCCGTGACCAGGTCCTGAATGTGCTGCGAAAGGCTTCCGAGCCGCAGTCGTCACCTGAGATCACCACGGCCCTGAAGCTGAAGAAGGGAACCCGCGTGCGGGCACACCTCCGCAAGCTGCAGGAAGAGGGTCTTGTCCGCCGCGAAGGTCCACAGAACAAGGCTCTGTGGGTCATGGCCGATGCACCGAAGCCGGAACCGGTGGCAGCTCCTGACGGCGAAGGGCCGCCTCCTACGGCGCTGGCCGAGCTGGTCGTCGATGCGATGGCCGCTGAGATCAAGCCGTGGAAAGCCCGGGATCTGGCGGTGTCGATCAGCACCGACCACCTGGAGGTGCGCGCAGAGCTGATCGAGCTCGAGCGCATTGGCGTGGTCTACCGCACGGGCCGTACCCGCGGCACGCGGTGGCACCTGGGCTAGGCGAGCCGAGCCGAGCCGAGCCGAGCCGAGCCGAGCCGAGCCGAGCCGAGCCGAGCCGAGCCGAGCCGAGAGCCCATCGCTCACCGACGAGTCACAATCCATGCGATGGAGGACAGCCAGCCTGGCGAGCGCCCCGTCGCGCAGCCGCATCCTCCTGTGCCACCCTTTCCGGCCGCGGCGGCTCCCGTATCCGCATCGGTCGTCGAGCCAGTGGAGGTGCCACCCGCGCCCGTCCCGCCCGAGCCCGTCCCGGCTCCGCCCATGCCAGTGTCCGTGGGCTTGGTGGTTCCGGTGGTGTCCGGCTTGGCCAAGAATACGCTGATGGTGCCTGCGACGCTGTCTACCGCCACCTCTTGATCGACCCGCATCGCCACCCGCACGGTGTCGGCGAGCAGCGAGTCTGCGGTGAGCACGACCATGTCGTAGGCGGTGACGGCCGTGACATCCACCGTACCCATGAGCGATGCGACGCCGCGCACGTCGACCCAATTGCGATCGCCGAACGAGAGCGTGCCCTCCAACTGCTCGAGGTCTCCCTCCACCGTGAAGGCACCGGTCAGCGTTCCGCCGGACTGCGTCACTGAGCCAAGCCGGCCGGCATCCACGGCCACGTACCCGGATTCCATCATCAGGGAGCCCTCGCCGGCCAGCGAGGCCTCACCGACGCGGAGCTCGCCGCCCGTGACCACGAGGTCGCCCCGCCCGGTCCCCACGATCAACTGATCGGCCGACAATCGCCCCGCGTCTACCAGCACCTCCCCCGAGCCGCCTTCGGCTCCGAGTGTCAATGCGTCGACGTGCAGCGCCCCGTCGGTCGTCACCCACAACCGCGCCGCACCGGGCTCACCCGCATGGTCTGCGCCGACGGTGAGCTCCGGCAGATCCGGATGGCTCTCGGCCACCCGCACCAGATCGTACCGACCCGGGTCGCTCACCTGCCCATCCTGCACCTCGGACAGCTCCCACGCCCACGGATAGGGGAAGTCGAACGGCGCATCGACCACTGCGCGAGCCGCCACCCCCTCGAGGTAGGCGCGGAACGCCTCGTCATCCACGTCGGCTTCCAACACGCCGAGGCCGACGGGAGTCCGACCGGTCAGGGCGGCGTGAAACACCGCGGACACCAGGAAGCTGCCGTAGGCCGACGGGTGGCTGCCGTCGGCCGAGTACAGCCGGTGGAACTCGCTCGACGGATCCGATGGATCGCCGCCGCCTGCGAGCACATCCTCGTGCACGATGCGGAACGCCTCACCGGCCGGAGCAATGAACGCGCGCCGATCCGGCGCGTCGATGATCGCGTGGTAGTCCCGGTAGCCCTGGGTGAGCAGGTCCTGCATCGTCGAGTAGTCGGGGAACAACCCAGGGTTGAACGCGTCACCGTCGCGCCGTCCCCAGGTGAGGAACAGCATCGTGCTCGCACCGTTCGCGTCGATCAGGGCATCGAGCTCACCCACCGCGCCGTTGCTGGCTGCGCGGTCGGGCACGTACTCTGGGAATCCGGGGATCTGGCTCTGATCCTGCAGTACCACGGTGTGCCAGGAGTAGGCCCCGCCCTGAAGATAGGTGTACAACGGATGGGCCGGGTTCTCGGCGTCGGCGAGATGCCGCGACAGGGTGTGGCCTCCGCGGGTGACGGCTTCGGCCTGTATGGGCGACCAGAGCTCGCCCGCCTCGAGCTGCAGCTGCACCAGATCATGCAGGCCGTTCGCCGCGGTGTAGCTGTTGCCGACGAACAGGATCTGTTGATCGACGGCGAACGCGGTGGCAACCAGCAGCAGGCACAGCACGGCTCACCTCCCCCTGGGAGGGTACCCGTGGCCACGGCCTGACGGTGTCAGTTGATGGTGATGCGGGTGACCACGTCTTTGGTCTTCAAGCTGTTCACCAGATCATCCTGGAGCGTCTCGTACAGCTTGAAGTTCTGCGTGCTGCCGTCGCCGATCTCGGCCTCGGTGCCCTCGTTCTGACGAGCGGGCAGCTTGTAGGCATAGAACTCGACGAACGAGCCATCCGACATCTCGAACTTCCACCGGTTGCGCGTGGTGACATCCCACACGCTGCCGTCCTTCAGGGTGGCCCGCGACTTCGTCTTCATCGTGCAGGTGTACATGATGGGCGAGAA
>JBLFXJ010000075.1:0-25597 GCA_047609825.1 Myxococcota bacterium | reverse complement strand
TCATAGGTGTACTTGATGTCCCAATAGTACGTTTCGACGCCGTCTTCGATCACGTGGTAGACGAGGCCGTCGAGCACGGACATGTCGTCCGACCAGTCGTACTCGTAGATCAGGCCGTTGCCGTCGGAGTCGATGAAGCTGTACGTGCTCAGGTGGTCTTCGTCGATGTACGCGTAGGTGTACGTGAGGTCGGCCTCGCCGTCGTTGTCCTCGTCCCAGTGCAGCGTGTAGTCGAGCGGGCTCGGGCCGGTCCACTCGTAGGTGAGCAGCTCGTCGACCGTGTCGTCCAGGCCGCGGTCGCCCTCGATGGTCGACCGACGTGGGCCGTCCGGCCCGTCCTCGTAGTGGTAGGTGTACCGGAGGTCCACGGAGCCGTCGTCGCCCTCGTCGATGTCGGCCACCTGGCGGTCGCCCTCGCCGTCGAGGGTGTAGATCCACCGCTCGATGCCGTCTTCCGGGCTCTCCGCGCGGTAGGTGAGCACGTTGCCGTCCGCGTCGTGCTCCGCCGCGTAGAACGTGTCGGCGGCGCCGTCGCCGTCGGTGTCCGCCTCGCTCGACACCTCGTTGTCACCGACCCACATCCGGCGCTGCCAGGAATCCAACCGGCCGTCGGGGCCGCTGTCCCAGTCGTAGCCGAGGTCGTGGAGCTCGGCGTCGTACAGGTCGAGGGTGACGCTGTCGAGGTCGCCATCGAACCGTCGGATGGACCACGACCAGCACGGGGCGTCGACGCTCTCCGGGGGCAGCGTGTGGTCGGTTCCGCCGCCGCCGCCGCCGCCGCCGCCGCCGCCACCACCGCCACTGTCGGTGGGAACATCGCCGCCGCCGGTGCCCGTACCGCCGGTGCCGGGACTCGTGGGCGCGCCGCACGAGCCGTCGTCGAGCACCACCTCACCGTCGGGGCAGCCCGTCGACACCTTGCCGCTGTCACCACACGCCATGCACGCCGCTACCAGCACAATCCACCGCATCGGGCCTCCAATCGAGTGTCCGTATGGCGGTGCACCCCGACGGGCGACCCCGGATTCTCGGTGCATGGAGCGGTGGGCGTGACGGATGGAGACAAGGTGTAGCACCTATCGCTCCGACCCCGGATTGTGGGTCGGCATCCCAGGACGCCCACCCATCCCACCCACCGCCCCCGCGATAGGTGACCTGGCGCAGCACGGGTGCCAGCCGCCGGCGCCCGCGGGGAGGGTCGATGCTCAACTGGTTCCCCGGTCACATGAACGTGGCGCGGCGCGACATCCTCAAGGCGATGCCGAAGATCGACCTGGTGATCGAGGTGCTCGACGCCCGCATCCCGTTCAGCAGCGAGAACCCGCTGGTGGCGCGGCTCCGGGGCGACCGTCCGTGCATCCAGATCCTGAACAAGGAAGACCTGGCCGACCCGGCCGTCACCGCGGAGTGGCTGGAGCAGATCGAGGCGCGGCCCGGCGTGCTCGCGCTCACCCACCAGCAAGGGCAGGCCGCGCTGAACCAGCGGCTGCTCGCCCGGGTGAAGGCGCTGGTGACGGGCAGCCGTGATCGACCAGTCCGAGCCATGATCCTCGGTATTCCCAATGTAGGGAAGTCCACGCTGATCAACGCGCTGTGCGGCCGGGTGATCGCGAAGACCGGCAACAAGCCGGCCGTCACCCGCCAACAGCAGCGGGTGAAGGTGGGCAAGGAGCTCGTGCTGTGGGACACACCGGGCTTCCTCTGGCCGCGGCTGTCACCGGTCGAGTGTGGCTACCGCCTCGCCGTGACGGGAGCGATCTCGGACCGCGTGGTCGAGGCGGAGGATATCGCAGCGTTCGCGGCGAATTTCCTGGCCCGACGCTACCCGGAGCGGCTCACCGAGCGCTACGGCCTGACCGAGCTGCCCGAGGGCGACGTGGCCCTCCTCGAGGCGCTCGGCCGCGCCCGTGGCTACCTGCGCAAGGGCGGCGTGGTGGACCTCGCTCGCATCTCGAAGACGCTCCTCAAGGAGCTCGGCGCCGGCACCCTGGGTCGCCTCAGCCTGGAGACGCCAGCGGACTGGGAGCCGTCCGACGAGGACGACGAGGACTGACCTACAGCTTCGACCGCTCAGCCTTCTTGGCCCGCTTCTTCGCCCGCTGGACCTCCTTGGGCGGCTTGGTCTTTCGCGGGAGGGCGGCGGCATACTCGAGGGCATGGGCCGCAAGTGCTGCGAGCACCGGCGCATCCACCGTGGGGTCTACCTGCAGGGTGTCCGTCCACACCTTGCCCTCTGAGGGGGTGAACACCCGCATCCCGGGCTGGGTTTCGAGGGCGGTCACCCTGCGGGCCCCCACCCGCACCACGAGGGTGTCCTCGAACATGCCGAGGAACATCTGACGGTTCACGAACGCGCAGGGTGAACCGAACATCTGCTTCAGCTCGACCCGGGGGTCGTCGGGCAGGGCGGTCTGGAAGGCGGCGGCGGTGGCGGTGGCTTGCATGGTGGACTCCGTCCGGATGAGCGCTACTAGCCCGCTCGCCGCGGCCGCTCGCCGACGATCTGTCGGAGGGTCTGCGCACGTCGCTGGCCGGCGGTTGTGCCTGGTCTGTGCATCTCTCGGCGCGGCCCGCGCCCTACCTCATGGACACCCTGAAGGAGGGCGAAACATGCTCGCGATGATCCCGTTCCTGGCCACCCTGTTGCTTCCCACCCCAGCACACGCCGGCCGCCCCGGCGGCCCCGGATTCGGCGGCGCCGTGCACACATTCGACGGCTCCCGCCTGACCGAGGCCCCGGGAAGCTGGAGCGCTCGCCGAGCGCTTGGGATCACCGCCAGGGCTCGACAACCAGCTTGCCGGTAAGGCCGCCCGCCGCGATCCGCCGGTGGGCCAGACGCACCTGAAACCGCGATCATCGGCTCAACCGTCTTGCTCGCCCCTGTGCGACGGCCCGCGCGACCCCGAGCGGGTGTACTGGATCAGCTGGGGACCGTCGAGCGCCCACCTGCCCGAGGCCCAGCTCTACAGGCGGATGGTTGGCCGTCCTCCACGATTCAGCACGGACGACCTCGTCGCCCAGTACGAGTGCTTGCTTGCGTGGGGGCGGCGGCGCGATGCTGCTCCCCAAAGCCATGGCCGCCCTCGACCTCGGTCTGGAGGCGGTCCCCGGATTCGAGGTGCCGGCGTTCGAACTGGAGGTCTGGCTGGTCACTCACAGCGCCCTGCAGCGTGTGCCCCGGGTGCGGGTGGTCATGGGCTGGCTCGCGTCCGTGATGGCCGGGCCGGGGGAGCCGCCCAGCCTCGGGTAGGGCTCCGCTACGGAGCCACGAACAACACCCGCCGCTCGAGCAGCAACCCGTCCTCGTCCCGCAAGCTCACCGGCACCTCGACAGTACGTGGGCCAGCGCGGTCGGCCAGGCGCCCCCGCACCTCCACCGCGAACGCGATCCGCGACCCCATCTCCACGTCGGCGAATCGGTCGGGCGTGATGCGCACGATGTGGCCGTCCGGGTCGTCCACCTCGAGGTGCACGTCGTCGAGCCACTGGCGATCCAGCACAGCCCGCACGGCCGACCCGATCAGCGGCGCAAGTGGAGACAGGCCATCCCAGTCCACCACGGCGGGCTCGTCCACGCGGTCACCGTCAAAGTCACCAAAGCTGTCGGTGACGATGGCGATGGCCTCGAGCTGGCCTCGGCCGATGGCGTCAGCCCCCGGCGGCATCACGCCAACGAACTTGGCGCCGCGCTCGGCGCTCGAGACGTACGCGTCATAGAACGACGCGTCCATCGTACAGCCGCCGGGCGAGTCGTAGCCGCCCTCCGGGTCGCGCACCTCGTTCACCGAGACCAGCACGTGGAGCGGGAGCACGCCGGCACGGAATCCGAGCCCGCCCTGGTCGCCGGTGCCGGGGACCGCAGGGTCCCACACGCCCGAGGCCAGCCCGCGGAACGCGTCCTCCGGTCTCGGGATGAGGGGCGGCAGGTCCACCTCGGGGTCTGCGTTGCCGTCGCAGTCCGCGTCCCAGCCGAAGCCGTTGCCGAGCTGATACAGAGCCTCGTATGCCGAGGCCGGGCCGTCTCCTCCGTCCCGCCGGCGGACGGTGGACAGCGCCGCCATCGCGAGGCTCACGTCGGTGGTCTGCTGCTGCTCGATCCGGAACGGGGCGTCGCCCGGAGCGCCGAACGGGGCCACGGCGTAGTCCTCGAAGCTGGCCACTCCGATGGTGAGGTCCGGCACGGTGTACGCGAACGACGCGAGCTCGCGCTCCAGGCCCTCGGCCAGCGACGCGGCGGCGTCGGGCATGGCGGCGGAGGTGTCGAGCACGATCGCCAGGTCTGCGGCGCTGTAGTGCACGTCGAACTCCACCCCACCGCTGGTGGTCACGAGCGCGCCGTGGCCCATCAGGCTGACCCGAGACGGCCCGCGGGGGTCGTCGGTGCCGATGTCCAGCGCGCCTACGGCCGGACCGTCCTCGGTGGGGGTGAACCCGATGTCGAGGTCGATGGCCTCGCCGGGGACGAGGTCGAGGGGCAGCGCGGGGGCCGCCGTCAGGGTCCACACAGCACCATCGAGGGTGAGCTCGGAGACGGTGAGCGGCCCCCCTCCGGTGTTCGACAGGCGGACGGATGCCGTGGCGCTGTCGCCGACCTCGACCGTGCCGAAGTCCACGCTCGGCGGGACGGTGAGCATCGGGAGCGCGGATGGACTGCCGGCGACCAGCCCGACGGCGAGCTCAGGCGTGATCGGGTCGGAGCTGATGAGCACCACCTGGCCGTGCTCGGCGGCGCCGGTGGACAGGTAGCTCACCTCGATCGCGACCGGCGCGTCGGAGAGGACGAGTGGGAGGTCGACCGGGGTGAGCAGCGCGAACGAGGCCGGCGCGTCGAGCTCGAGCGCGTCGAGCGTGAGCTCGCCGTCGCCCCCGTTGGCCACGCTGAATGAGGCGACCGTGGATTCGCCGGCCGCGAGCGTGCCGAAGTCGAGCCAGGCCGGCGTGACCACGAGGCGCGCCTCGGCGCCGGCTGCCGTGTCGGCTCCGGGCTTCGGGGACCCACCGCACGCGACGGCGAGGAGGAACGTGAAGACGTGACGGCGCATCTGAACTCCCACTCGGTCCAGTATGCCCGGAGCGCCCCGCCGACGTCGGCCGGAATGCAACCTCCGGCTCACGGACACCGACGGTGGGAGAGTGTTGGGTATTCCAACTCTATTGCACGCACGGCATGTACGCGGCGAGCTCTGCGGTGCACACATCGGCGTAGTCGTACGCCGCGTTGGTGTCGTCTTCGCAGGTGAATGTGCCCTCGGCGTCAGCGCAGCTGAGCCACGCGAGGAAGTCGTCGATGCACCCGTCTTCGTACGCCGCCAGGTACGAGTCGAGGCAGGCCGACTCCTCGTACTCCGCGTTCGCGTCCGAGCAGGTCGCGCCCGCCGCTACTGCCTGACCGTGGCTCGTGCAGAACGCATCGGGCGGCGTGGCGTCGCCCCACCAGCTCTCGGTGGTGGCGGGTGTGCCTGTATCGGCGCCTTCATCCTTCGTCGCGTCGCCGCCACACGCCCACAGCCCGAGCCAGATCCACAGCATCGACCGCATGTCCCATCCCACCCGACACGAAGGCGCGGGCATCCCCGGAGTGGGCGTCCTGCGTCGCATCGGGGGGAGCATGCCACAGGTCGGGCCGAAGCGCTTCGGCGTCGTGGCGCGGCGCGCAACGCATGGTCAGACGCCGAATCGTGCAGCGCGCAACCCTGGACATCACCTGGGAGCTGAGGGACTGGCCCAAAACAAGCTGTGGCATTCGAGTGCCCCAGCAAGCCCAGTTCTGCGTTGTCTTCCATCGGGATAGCTAGCTATCCCCTCTGTCATCCTCCTTGCCCTGGACTCCCGGGAACTCTCTCGATGCTGCACACCTTATTCTGGGCCAGTCCCTGAGGGCTACGTCGGCAAGGGCCATGTGTACGTGGCTTGCCCGAGTCGAGCCCGCGCCAGTTCCCAGCTCTTGCTGCACATTCAGTGTTGCGGGGCCCGGGCAGCGGCCTGCGGGCTACACTGTCAGCGACGCCGCTTACCGGCGTGGGAGGCGCGATGCGACCGTTCGCTTGGGTGTTGGTGTTCGGGCTGCTGGGGTGTGCGACGGAGGCCACGGAAGGGACCGTCACGGAGCCGCCGGCCGACAGCGACGGCGACGGCGTCTCCGACGCTGACGAGGCCGAGCTGGGCCTGGACCCGAACTCCGACGACAGCGATGGCGACGGCCTCTCCGACGGCGATGAGCTCGCGTTCGGCTCGGATCCGCTCCTGGCCGACGCCGACGCCGACCTCCTGGACGACAGCCTCGAGTTCGAACTCGGCTGCGACCCGAACAACCCCGACACCGACGGCGACGACTACCTCGACGGCTGGGAGTACAACGAGGGCTCCGACCCGGCCGACGCAGGTTCCGTCATCTACAAGGGCGGCTGGCCGTACAACCCCGACAAGATCGACGGGCCAAACAACCCGTCGCATGCGGTCGGCGAGAAGTTCCCGCGCTGGGCGTTCAAGGACCAGTTCGGCGACCGGGTCGACATGTACGACTTCTCGAACCAGGGCAAGTACATCATCATCGACACGTCGGCCCAGTGGTGCCCGCCGTGCATGGACATGGCGGACTGGCTCGACGGCCACAACGACAGCTACGAGTCCACCTTCCCCGGCCTGCGCGACAAGGTGAATGCCGACGAGGTGTACTGGATTACCATCATGGGCGAGGCCAACGACGGCTCCAACCCCACCAAGAAGACCGCCACCGAGTGGTACGACGACTTCCCGCACGACAAGGTGCCGGTGCTCGCCGACGCCGGCCGCGAGCTCCAGTCGCACATCCGTCTGCAGTACTGGCCGTCGCTGATCCTGCTCGATCAGAAGATGCGGCTCGTGCTCGATCAGGACTCGTTCTACGACGGCGTGGGCCGCGAGCTCGACTGACTCCAGCTACGCGCCAGGATCAAGGACGAGCTTCGCCACCGGCTGGTTCGGTAGGCCTGGTGGCCCACGCCCACCGTCGCCGGACGCGCTACGCGTCCTCCGCAGCGGGGGCCGCGTGGGCACACAGTGGGAGTTCGGGTTCGCCCGACGCGACATCACGGCCTGGGAGCCCGGCCTGGCGATGATGGGCTGGGGCCAGACGACCAACCTTATCGAGGGCGTGGGCGAGCCGCTGCACGCCCGTGCGCTCGTGCTGGACCAGGGCCCGGTGCGGGTCGCCATCGTGCTCGCCGATCTGATGATGATCACCGACGCGGTCCGGCTCGCGGTGCTCGATCGCCTGGCCCACGACCACCCAGACCTCCGGATCGACGAGCGGAATCTGGTGCTGAGCGCCACCCACACCCACAGCGGCCCGAGCGGCTTCGCCCACTACCTGTGGTTGAACCTGATGGGGCCCGGCTACTCCGACGTGGTGTTCCAGGCGATCGTCCAGGGCATCGTGGCGGCCATCGTCGCGGCGCACGGGTGTCGGCAGTCCGGCGCGCTGCACTACGCCCACACCGAGATCGACGCAGACGAGGGCGTCGCGTTCAACCGGGCCGTCGCGTCCTACAACCGGAACGCCGACGTGGAGCCCGTTCCGCTCGACGCCCCGGAGTGTGCAGTAGACCGGCGGATGAGCGCTGTGCGGTTCGCGGCGGAGTCGGGCGAGCTGGTGGGCATGCTGAACTGGTTCGGCGTGCACGGCACCACGGTGCATGCCGAGAACACCCGCCTGCACCCCGACCACAAGGGCGTCGCCGCGAGCCTGTTCGAGCGCGACGGGAGCATCGCGCTGTTCTGCCAGGAGGCAAGCGGCGATGTGACCCCGAACCACCGGTTCGATCCCCTGCGGGGCACGGCGGTGGGCCGGTACGACGACGACCTCCGCTCTGCCGCCCACGTGGGCGAGGTGCAGTGTCGCCACGCGCGGCTGCTGGTGGAGTCGGTCCCGGCGGACGCCTTGCCGCTCACCGGGCCGTTGCGGGTGGTCACCCGGTACGTGGACTTCTCGTCGGCCCCGGTCGACCCTCGGTGGGCCCCGCCCGGCGCCGGCGCTCACACCACGCCCGCCACCGTGGGGGTCTCCATGGCCCGGGGCACGGCCGAAGGGCCAGGGCCGCTCGGCCGCCACCCGTGGGTCAGCCGGGTGCTGAACGGCGCTGCGCGGCGCACCCGCACCCTGCGCCAGGCGGTGTCGCGCACATCAGGACTCGCCGACCCCAAGTTCCCGCTCGTCGACCTCGGCGCCGGGCTGAACGGCCGACTGCTCGGCACCGTGTCGCTGCGCACCCTCCCCATGCCCATCGTCGACCCCCTGATCCGGTACCTCAAGGCCCTGCTCGCGGACGACGCCCTCGGAGAAGCCCCGTGGATCGCCCAGATCGTGCCGCTTCAGCTGGTGTGCATCGGGCCGCTCGCCATCGCCACGGTCCCGTTCGAGCTGACCACGGTGGCGGCCCGGCGGCTGCGGCAGACCCTGCGGGAGACCCTTGCCCCGGCGGGCATCTCGGCGGTGGTGCTTCAGACCTACAGCAACACCTACGTGGGCTACATCACCACCTGGGAGGAGTACCAGGCCCAGGGCTATGAGGGCGCCTACACGCTGTTCGGGCCGTGGTCCCTCGCCGCGCTGCGCACGGCATTCGCGGGTCTGGCGGAGGACGTGGTCGCGGGGCGCACGCCACCGCTGGGCCCGGCGCTGTACCGATTCGACCCGGAGGAGATCGCGCGGCGCCGGTTTGTGAAGCCGTGGGGGGCGTACGGGGGGTGGGGGGGGGGGGGCGGCTCAGTCACTGTGACCCGTTGGGGCCCTCCAGCGCGCATGGAGGGGGCGAAGCGATCTTGGTCGGTGAGCGAACGGACGATCACCGATGCAGCCCCATTCCTGGGCGATCTGGCGTTTCAGGCTGGCCTGCCTGGCCTCGGTGTGGTGCGATGCGGCCAGCCTGGGGCTCCATGCTGGTTGGATTGTTGTTGGGGTGGGCCAGCGTCGCGCTGGCCAGTGGAGAGTCCGCGATCGGGGACACAACCCGTACCAGCAGGAGGCATCGCTCCCGCTGGTCGATGTCACGCCTTGGTGCCCGTGCGCCGGTGACACCCGGCATCCGGCCCTCACCCCCCACACCCTGGCGGCCACGCCGCCCCACCTGAACCGCTGGAGATTCCCATGTCCACTCGACCCACCTGGCAGCGCCAGCTTCGCGAGCTGTACGGCAGAGCCGAGCCAGCGGCCCCCATCGTGGTGTACGTGCCTGGCGCGCTGGACGACGCTCCCCTCCGGCACCGCTTCATCGAGACCCTGCGGCGGGCATACCAGCGGGCCAACGCGGTGGGCAGCGTCGAGGCACTCGACGGCTCGCTGGACCTGGTGCTCGACGCCATGTCTGCCAACAGCTGCCACGGCAACGTGGTGGTCGCGAGGGCCGCCGGCGACCGCCCGTTCCTGTGGTGCATGCCGCCGCCGGCTACCGACGAGGCGTTCGACGAGCCGATGGTGTACATCGGCAGCACACTCCCAGCATGGCTACACGGGTCGAATCCCCTACGGGGCGTCCGGCACGATGCCGCCGCGTGAGACGCATGTGCCTCCCCGGGCAGGCTGACCACGTCGGGCCCGGTGGGTTCTGTGGCGTCCCCGGGGTAGGGAGCGGCTTCGGCGGTCAGGCGAGCTCGAGCCCGTCAGGCGGCGAGGCCACCGCCGACGAGGACTGTGATGTCGCCGTTCCATACGCTGGTCGACCACAACGTGAGCGTGCACCGGGCCATCGCGACCCTGTTCCGCACGGTTCGCGCGCGCGCAGCGGAGGGCATCGCGCCCCACATCCTGCAGGAGGGCGTCCGTGCCGCAGTCACCGTGCTGCGCGGCCACCATGCCTACGAGGAGGAGGTGCTGCTGCCGGAGCTCCGGTCTCGGGGCGCGTCCGGTCCGTGGGACCGGGTGTCGGACGAGCACGCTACGGTCGCGGCGCACCTCGACGCGCTGGTGTCGGGGGACCCGCTGCCCCACCTCGACGCCCTGTGCGCGCTCCTCCCGGAGCACTTCGCCATCGAGGACGAGGCCTTGACCGAGGAGTTCTGGCGGGGACTGTTCACCGAGGACGAGGCCCGCGCGTTCGGCCAGCGGGTGTCGCGCCACAACCGGGATTCGCTCAAGCCGTCGGCGAAGCTCCTCCCGCTGCTCCTGTACAACCTCGCGCCGGACGAGCGCGGCCGGTTCACCGATCGGATGCCGCGGTTCCTGATCGAGGGGCTGGTGCCGGTGGCGTTTCGCCCGGCGTGGCGTGGCCTGCGGCCGTTCATGGCCCACCCGCCCGCACGGTGGACGCCGGCGGCCTTCCTTCGCGGCCGTCGCTGACGACCCGGAAGGGGCTCTGTGCTCGCCCGCTCACCCGGCGCGCGCGGCTACCCGTGAGCGTCTCCAGGGGTGGCCGGACTCGAGTCCCAGGACCGGAGGACCAGCCAGCCGAGCACCAGGAAGACCCCGAGCTGGGCGAGGAGCGAGAAGGCCATGGGCAGGCCGGCCCCGGGGACGAACACCAGGGGCGCGGCCACTCCCACCGCCAGCGTTCCCCACCGCATCGCGCCCTCGCGCTCCGCCCCGACGATCACGAGCGCGATGGTGACGCCGCCGAGCACATACGAAGGCGCCATCGGAGAGCGCAGGGCCGCCGCACACAGCACTGCGAGCCACATCGCGAGGCGCCCCTCACGTGGGACGCTGCGGCGCCCGACCACGCCAGCGAGCAGGAAGGCCCCCAGCGTGAACAGGGTCGACGCGCGGGGACCCCACTGCCAGGGCTCCAGTGGGACTCCCAGCGCGGCGAGCTTGAACGGGATCGCGAACGGCGAGAGATTCAGGAACACCTGATCCGGGCCGCTGGCGAGGAAGTCGTACGCGGCTCCGGACGCGACGCCCGGCAGGTGGGTCGCGAAGAAGGCGGTGAAGGTCTCCATTCCCACGATCGGCAGGGCGATGGCGGTGATGGCCACCGCGAACAGCGCGGTGGACACGGCGCCGCGCCACCGTCCTCCAGCCAGCAGACTCACCCCCAGCAGGCCGGGGGCGATCTTCGAGAGGATGGCGGCGGCGAGCAGCGCGCCCCCCTTGGCCGCCCGTCCTCTGTCGAAGGCCATCATCGCGAGCACCGCGAGCCCCTCGACGACCAGGTGTGCGTTGCCCAGCTGAAACACGAACAGCGAGGGCAGCCAAGACGAGATCCAGATCGTACACGTCGGGCACGCCCGCGATGACCAGCTCGGCTGCGTGCAGATACGCCGTCGCGCAGTAGTGGCGGCGCACCATGTCGGGGCCCGGCAGCGCGTACTCCAAGGCCGTGGGGTCGGTCATGAACACCGCGAGGCGCGTGGTGCCCAGGACCGCGAACAGGCCGAAGCAAAGCGCGAACACCGCCTCCCCCTGCGAGAGCGCTCGCGGGCCCGAGAGACGGGGGACCAGTCCGGCGAGCACTCGGTCGATGGCCAGCGCCGAGGCCAGTCCCACGCTCGCCAGCGCAACGGCGCCCCCGACGCCACCCGGCGCGATCAGCCCCAGGACGGCACCGAGCACCAGTCCCCCCGCCCACCTTCGGTCCGCACTCGTTGGGGCGAGCGCCACCAGGCCAGCGACGAAGGCCCCCCCGCAGGCCAGGGACAGCCCGCCGTGCGGCGCGGCGCCGAGCGCATCGACAAGCGGGCGCCAGATCCCCACCGCGATGGCGGGCCCCATGGTCGCCAGGCCCAGCGCGGCGAAGGCCCGCACGACGCCGGGCGGCTGCACAGCCGGGCTGCGCTCCGTGGTCTCACTCTGCCGGACCGTGCCTCTCACTCGATGTAGCCCAACATCTTGAGCGCTTCGGTCGTCTCGACGGAGATCTCGCTGTCACCCGTCCGAATGGTGCCCTCAACCAGGCCGCCGAGTCCGCATGCGGCGACGACCGCGCTGAGGGGATGTAGGGGCTTGGTGTCCACATCGCGCGCTCCATGACGGCCCTGAGGGACTGGCCCAAAACAGTTGCTGCATTCGAGTGCCCCAGGAAGCCCATTGCTGCGTCGTCTTCCATCGGGATAGCACGCTATCCCCTCGTCATCCTCCTTGCCCTGGGCTCCGCGGAGCCCTCTCGGTGCTGCACAATTTATTTTGGGCCAGTCCCTGACATACCACTCCGGGGCTGCACGAATCTGGTACATCCCATGTTCGAATTCGTGGCCACTGGCGCGTAGGTCGACGGCGGTGGGCCCTGCGGCCCTCACCTCGCCGCCTTCCGGGCCTCCTTCCGCTCCTGGCGCTCCTGCTTCTTGAAGTAGGGCTTGAACAGGAAGTTGCTGCGGATGGCGAGCAGGTCTTCGTTGAGCAGCACGGTCGCCTGCTCGAGGTTGGCGAGGGTCTCCTTCACGTCGGAGCCGGACTCGCGGTCGCTCAGCAGCACGCCGATGGGGGTGTTCGGGTCGTTCGCGTCGGCGGAGAGGCCCTCGGCGACCTCCGCGGCGGTGCGCGCCGTCGCTTCGAGGTCGGCCACAGCGGCCTGCACCGACGGCAGGATGTCGTCGTCGTGGGTGAGGTCGTAGGGGAGCTGGCCCGGCTGGTTCAGCGCGGCGGAGAAGCGGGCGAGCGAGGCGGTGAGCTGGCGTGCGTTGGCGGAGGCCGCCTGCACCTCGGCCAGGGCCACCTCGGCCTCTGCGTACAGAGCGTCTTCGGTGAGCAGGCGGCCGATGTTCCCCTCACCGGCCTTGATGCGCGCGATCACGTCCTTCACGTCGGCCGTGATCGACACCATGTTCTGGTTGTTCTCCTGCAGGGTCTCCATGATCTGCGTGGTGGAGACAGCCTCGCCGATCTGCAGGGTGGCGCCGTCCTCGATGGGGGGGCCGCCGGGAGTGCCCCCGGAGAGCTCGATGATGGGGTTGCCGATCAGGCCGTCGGACCCGATGGTGGCGACGGAATCGGCGGGGATGAAGGGCACCATCGACGTGTTCAGGCGCATGGTCACCTCGACCTTGCTGGCCTCGATGAACGCGAGCTCCCGCACCAAGCCCACCCGCATGCCCGACGCCCACACCTTGTCGCCCGTCTGCAGGCCGCCGACCTCGCTGAACACCGCGTGGGCGGTGACCTTGGGGGTGAAGGCGTTCTGCAGGCTTCCCACCACGAGGATGGCCGCGCCGAACACGGCGGCGGCGCCCGCGATGAACAGGCCCACGAATACAGTGCGCACGCTCGTCGTGGTCATAGGGGGTCCGTGGCGGTGAAGTTGTAGGCGTGGAAGGACCGGACCTGGGGATGGTCCATGGCGAAGAGCTCGTCGAAGGTGCCACCGCCGATCATCGTCCCGTCGATCAGCATCGCGACGCGGTCGCCGATCTGCTTCGCTGAGGCGAGGTCGTGGGTGATGATGATGGCGCTGGCGTGGTGGGTCTCGCGCACCTGGACGATGAGCTCGTTGATCTCGCCGCAGGTGAGCGGGTCGAGGCCGGCGGTAGGCTCGTCGTAGAGCATCACTTCGGGCTCGAGGATCAGCGCGCGGGCGATGCCGACGCGCTTCTGCTGGCCGCCGGAGAGCTCGGCCGGCATCTGCGGCTTTGAGTCGAGCAGGCCGACGGACTCGAGCGCGGCGTCGACCCGCTGCTCGACGTCGGCGCGGGACACACCTCGCTCGTTCATCACGAGGGGGAAGGCCACGTTCTCGGCGATGGTCATGCTGTCGTACAGCGCGCTGTGCTGGAACGAGTAGCCGATGCGCACCCGCAGGGCGGCGAGCTCCCGCGCCGAGAGCGTGGCCACCTCCTTGCCGAGGACGTGCACGGTGCCGTCGTCGGGCCGGAGCAGGCCCACGACGGTCTTGGTGAGCACCGACTTGCCGCTGCCGGACTTGCCCAGCACGACGACGTTCTCCTTGTGGTGCACGTCGAGGTCGACCCCGCGCAGCACCATGCGGGTGCCGAACGCCTTGGTGACCCCGCGGATCACGATGGCTGGGTCGACGGGGGACTCGCTCACATCGACCTCAGCGCGTCGATGATCTGCACGATCAGCGCTTCTTCGATGAAGATCGCGAACATCGACAGCACCACGGCCGCGTTGGCCGCCCGGCCCACCCCCCGGGTGCCGTCCTTGGCGTAATAGCCCTGGTAGCAGCTAACGATTCCGATGGTGAACCCGAACACGATCGCCTTGGCCAGCGACGAGTACACGTCGAGGAAGGTGATGGTGGAGAAGCCGTCCCAGACGTAGGCCGCCGGGCTGGTGCCCTCGGTGCCCCACACGTTGAGGAACGAGCCCGAGAGTGAGATGATCCCCGAGTACATCGTGAGCACCGGCACCATCAGGGTGGTGGCCAGGGTGCGCGTGAACACGAGGTACTTGAAGGGGTTGATGGCGGAGACCTCCATGGCGTCGATCTGCTCGGTGACCCGCATGGAGCCGAGCTCGGCGCCGATCTGGGAGCCGACGCGGCCGGAGCAGATCAGGGCGGTGACCAGGGGCGCCAGCGCGCGCACGTTGGCGATGGTGATCAGCGATGGGAGCCAGGAGGACGCGCCGAAGGCCTCGAGGGACGGCCGCGACTGCTTGGTGAACACGACCCCGACCACGAAGCCGGTGAGCGAGACGAGGGGCAGTGAGCGGATGCCCACCTCGACGCACTGGTCGATGATCGCCTTGAAGTGCCACGGCGGTCGCACAAGCTCGAGGAAGAAGCGGACGATGAAGGCGGTACGGTCGTACACACCGACGGCGAACGCGTCGATCCCCGGGGTGAGGACCGCGCGGGGTCCGCTCGACTTGGGCGTGGTCAGGGAGCTCCTCCACGGCGCTGCTAACGAGGCACGCGCGGCGCTGTGTGTAGGCATGTATGCGCGATGCGGCAGGGGGGCCGGGTCAGCAATGGCCTGGTCTACCCGACACCCCGCCGCTCAGTGCTCGGCGCACGGCCTCCACGTGACGTCGTGCCGAGGCGGCACCGGGGCCTCAGCGGGGGGCGGGCATGCCTCGAAGCGCCCGTCGATCCCCAGGGCTTCGCATCCGATCTCCCAGTTCGCGCACCAGATCCCGAGCGCGACCGGCGCGTAGTACCGGGAGGCTATCGCGGCGTGGAACTCCACCCCGGCCACCTCGCCGTGGGCGGTGCGCACCACCGCGCGGGTCGTCTGACCGTTGTACGACGACGGCGCCCACTGACAGGCCTCGAAGGTCCGGCCGAACCGCGCGCAGGGCGCGGCGCGCACGTCGAGGGGGACCGTGAGATCCGGATCGGCGAAGAACAGCTCGGACAGCGGCGCACGCTGGCGGAACATCCGGTTGAAGATGCGGACGAACAGCGGGATGAACACGGAGGGGTAGCCGATCGCGCAGGTGCAGATGATCTGGTCGCGCTCCTCGTCGAACCGGCCCCCGAGGTGGGCCTTCAGGCTGTCGTGGTCAGCGCCCGGGCCGATCCAGCACGTGCCGAGTCCACGGCTGGTCGCGTCCAGGACCACCTTCTGGAGCACGCGGCCCACATCGATCACCGACCGCCGGTCGTACGGCAGCGGAGCGAGGGCGACCAGGAACTCGGTGGCGTTCACCGTCGGCCAGACGGTCACCCGGGCATGGACATACTCGAGTCGGATGGGGGCTGGTCCGAGGGTGTCGGCTGCGACGTGGCGCTGCACCGAGGCGAGCACCGCCTCGCGGTCCACGTGGTTCAACCGCCCGTTCTGGAACGATCGGCAGGAGCGGCGCGCGCGCATCAGGTCGAACGCGTCCAGGGTGTCACGGCGTGCTGGCCGCGGCTCGGGGGGGCGGATCCGGAGCTTCACGGTGACGATGTCGAACAGTGCGACCGCGAGCAGGCCGCCCGCCGCGATCCCGACGCCGGCCGCGACCTTCGGCAGGCCCACCAGCAGCACCGACCCCCGAGCATTGCCAGGGCCGCGGTGGGGATCAGCGGCAGTACATACTGCAGCCACCCGGTGAACTGCAGGCGCATCTTCGTCCGCACCACTGCGGCAGCCACCTGGCGCAGGAAACGGGTGGGGACGCGCTCGAGGAGCACACGCTCGTTCGGTCCGAATCCGGCGAGGATGTCGGGTTGGCGTGTGTGGGCCATCAGCTCCCCCTATTGCAAGTGATCGCTTGCGTAAGGTAGCAGCACGCAGCCTGTATGCAAGCGGTTACTTGCATGAGGTGGACGAGGGGGCGGAAGCGATGCCGCGACAGATCAACGAGGGGCGTGTGTTCGATGCGGTCCTCCAGCTGTGGGTTCGCGAGGGCTACGCGGGCACGACCACGCGGGCGATCGCGGAGCTGGCCGGTGTGAACGAGGCAACGCTGTTCCGGCGCTACGGCGGCAAGGCGGGTGTCGTGTGTGCCGCGCTTCGGGCCCGGCTCGAGCAAGTGCCGCTGCGAAGGGTGACGGCGACGGACGATCTGCGCGCCGATCTCGTCCGCGTGGTGCAGGCCTACCTGGAGACTCTCTCCGAGGTCGGCGCTGTGTTTCCGCTGCTGCTGGTGGAAGTGCCACGGTTCCCGGAGCTGGGTCCGGTCCTCGAGGTGGGGTGGACGAACATCGGCGCGGTGGTCCAGGTCGTCGTGCATCACCAGCAGCGTGGGGCGCTCCGGTCAGAATCACCGCGGACCGCGGTGATGGCGCTGCTCGGGCCTCTGTTCGTCGACGGGCTCGCGCGGCAGGCGCAGTCGGACCCGCTCCCCCAGGTCGATCCCGAGGCGTTCGTCGAGAGCTTCCTGCGGGGCCGCGGCCGAGCCGGCATGGAGCCGAACGACTGATCTCGCTCCTGTGGAGCGCACCTGAGAAGGGCCCCTCGCGCCACGAGCCTCCAGGTGGCACACTTCAGCTCCCCGGGAGTTGCCATGCGCCACCTGTTCCTCCTCCTCCTCGGCTGCAACAGCGGCAAAGCCATCGAGGAGGGAACGTGCGCCGACGAGGAGCAGGCCCTCGCTCAGCAGTGCATCGATGCGGGCTTTCGCGTGGAGTACAGCTCTGCGGCCCAGGGGCTGGATGACTGCCAGGTGGCTGGCGGCGGCGGGGTCACGGGCGCCACGGGTGAGGCGGGGTGCGTGCTCGAGGGCAGCGGCACCTGCTCGATCGTGTGCATCCCGCCGACCGTCGCCCCGGCCGACACGGACACGGACACGGACGCCGACACCGACACGGATGCCGACACTGACACTGACACGGACGCCGACGCCGACACCGACACCGACACAGACACCGGGACATTCGGCCCGGCCACGTGGCACGACGCGGTGGCACGCGACGCGCCGGTCGCCTGGTGGCACCTGGACGAGGCGGCGGACGCATCCGCGTTTGCCGACGCCGCCGGCAATCTCGACGGCGTGTGGGCGGGCGCGGTGAACCGGGGCGAGGTCGGGGCGGTGGGAGGTGCTGCGGTGGGGTTCCCTGTGGACGATCCGGGCTACGGCACGGTGGCGCTGGACCGTCCGCAGGCCGCCGCGCTGGCGGGCATGTTCAGCGGTTCGTTCTCGGTCGAGGTCTTTCTCCGCGACGAGGGGGAGGCCCCGGATGGTCCCGACAGTCGGAACCACGCCGCGTTCGAACTCCTCGACGTCGACGGCGTACACCACGTGTGGCTGTACCGAGCGCGCAACGACGGCGGCTCCCTCCGGCTCCAGGTCCAGGACTGGGCCGGCGGGGGAGATGCCTACATCGCCCTGAACGTGCCGAACCCCTCTGGCAACGGGGCCACAGGGGATGGCGACTGGCACCACGTGGTGATCACCGTGGACCGCGCGACGGACACGCTCGTCGGCTACGTCGACGGCGCCGAGGTCGCTCGGTCCGAGCAGGACGGCATCGGCCCCCTCCCGGTGGACCTCGCAGAGCTCACCCTCGGCCACGCTGGCGGCGACACCTGGACCGGACGCATGGACGAGCTCGTGTTCCTGGACCGCGTGCTGACCGCGGATGCGGTGGCGGAGCGGGCCTCCCTCGCTGGGTTCTGAGTGCGCAAGGCGCCCGGCCGTCTGCCGGGTGTCTGGCCACGTCGCTGATGGTCCCGGTGAAGCGCTGTAGATCCGGTCCCCAGGCACATTTCCAGGACGGCGAGGCGCTGGAGCCGGCCTGCGAGGTGTACTACGATGCGCCGGGCGCGCTGACCGGTGGCACCGACCCGCTGATGAGCTTGTTCCTCCCCGATGACGGGGACGGGCTGTGGCGGGCCGCGCCACCAAACCCGGAGATGCCGTCGATCTCCTCCTGGGACGGCATCTACTTCGTCGCCACGCCCGAGTTCGGCTGGTGCAACATCGACCGGTGGCTGAACGACCGTGGGCCGAAGGCGCAGCTCACGGTGGAGGTGCCAGACGGCTTCGATGGAGACAACAGTGCGATCTACCTGGCGTTCGCGGACCTGCCCACGGCGCTGGTGGGCATCGAGGCCGACCCGTCGACGGGTGCGTTCGAGATGCTCCCGGAGCTGGTGCCGGTGGGCGAGTCGGTGCACGTCATCTTCGCCACCGAGTCCGCAGGGCAGTGGGGCTATGCGGTGTCGTCGCTGGACCTCGCCGAGCACAACTCTGTGGTGTTCGACGGCGGCACGGTGCTGATCGAGGTGGACCTCGCGGGCATGGTCGCGGCGATCAACGCGCTGTAGGGCCCGGAGTCCGGTCGACTCCGTACCTCGCGGCCATCGCCCCGGGGGCCCCGGCCTCTGTCCTGCCGCTCCGAGCAGGTGAGGGGTTGCGGTTCACCGGCTGCGTCGCGCCCGCTCCACTTCCTCGAGCAACGGGCCCCAGTCGCCCCCCCGCACGGTCGTCGTCGCGACGATTCCGTCGAACCGAGCGAGTTCCTCGGCGGCTTCTGGCGTGGCGTCGACCATGACCTGACCGGATCCGCGGCGGATCCCCACCACCTCGAGTCCGCTCACCGTGTGTGCGCCGAGCGCGAGGTCGAGGATGGCTCCTGGCGGTCCCACGAAGGTGCAACCGACGGTCACCGCGACCCGCTGACCCGCCGAGGGGCGGTCGAGAGCCGACTCGTCAACCCGCTTCCAGAACGCCGAGGTGTCGCAGTCCACCGCAGGGGAAGCGACAGTGCGGGCCACGGTGGAGCCCGTCGCGGGCCCCGACACGAGCAGGGCGAGGGAGAGAAACATCACAGCATCCTCCGGTCCTCCACCACAGTAGCCGCTGCAGCCGGGGCCCGCGCGCCCGGACGGCCGGCGCGGGAACCGCATGGACCTCGGCGACGTGGCGTGCGGCGACCGAGCGGAGTTCCCTGTCCCGTCCCGTGCAGTCCGCCCGATACATTCCGCTCGGCGCCGTTCCGCCCGCCCACGCCTATGACTGCATCGCCTGTCCCTTGGAGGATCCGATGCGTCCGTGGCCCCTGTTCGCCCTTGCCCTGCTCGCGTGCGCCGAGCCCGTCGACTGGTCTGATACGCCGGTTCCGTGGTCGCTATCCGACGATGGGTTCCGCCAGGCCCCCGCGGTCGACCTGTCCGTGGGCCCGGTCGTCGAGGGGGAGGTGGTGGACTTCGTCGTGACCGGCGCCGAGCCGCTGGAGCGCGTGTACTTCGCCCGGGGCTCCGGGCTCGGTGACGGCCCGTGCATCGGGATCGCGGGCGACCTGTGCCTCGGCATCCTCGGCGCTCCCACGCTGCTCGGCACCGCCACGGCGGACGGCGCTGGCACCGCCCGGCTCACGGTCCGGATCCCGGTCGGCCTCGCCGGCCTGGAAGCGGCGATACAGGCGGTGATCCTCCGCGGCGTCGGCGGCGTGGATTCCGTCGCCAGCGCGCCCGTGGCGTTCGCCATCGAGGCAGCGCCGACGTGCGACGACGGCGTGTACAACGGCGACGAAGAGGGTGTGGACTGCGGCGGGTCCTGCATCGACGCCTGCCCGGTCGAGGACTTCGACCGGGACGAGGACTTCGAGTCCGGCGACCTGTCGGCGTTCGACTGGCTGCTCGACGGCCCGGCCGAGTGGCAGATCACGGAGGAGGGTTGCTTCGAAGGGGAGTTCTGCCTGCGCACGAGCCCGCTGCAGGCGGCCGGCGAGGTGGCGGGCGCCGAGCTGGCGCTGTCGATCCGCGAGGACAGCACGCTGGCGTTCCAGCTCCGCACCGACACCGAGGAGGGCGAGCACATCGCGCGGCTGTGGATCGACGACGCCCTCGCGCTGGAGGTGAGCGGCATCACGGAGTGGACGACGTATGCGTTCGACGTGTACGCCACGGGCCCCGCCGACCCCGACACCGTGTTCCGCTGGGAGTACAGCCGGTCGATGTTCGTCGATCCCACCCGGCCGGCGCGGAACTCCGTGTGGCTGGACCTGGTGGAGCTGCCGCCGTTCAACACCGGGCCGACCGTGCCCGTGCTCTCGGCGCCCGGGAATGGCGTGGTGGTGGGCGGGTCGCCCACCCTCGCCTATGGCGCGATGGACCCCGACGGCGACGCGCTCACCTACGTGGTGGAGGTCGACACCGACCCGCTGTTCAGCTCGCCGGTGTCGAGCGGCGAGACGTTCGCCGACGCGTGGACGCCAGACCTGGCCGACGGCGTGTGGTTCTGGCGGGTGCGGGCGAAGGATGACGCGGACTACCGGTTCACGCCGTGGTCCGAGGTGCGCACGTTCGAGGTGGACAGCAGCTGGGCGGGCCCGCCGGCGTGGCTGCAGCACACCGAGGCCCAGTTCGCCACCGGCACCCTGTCGGACGCGGTGATCGTGTTCGACGCGGTTATGCCCGAATACCCGGGATTCGACGTGACGAGCGCGTGGACGCCGTGGGCGCTCAGCCCGACGAGGATGTCGGTGGGGCTGCCCGCGGCGATCAAGCGCGGCACCGAGCTGGTGATCACGTCCACGGTGTTGCTCGCCCACAATGTGGACTCGGCCTATGGGCTGAACAACGGTCGCCTCGACGGCGTGGAGCTGTGGGCCGGGTCGAGCTGGAACCCGCCGTGGTGCGCGCGGGACACCCGGGTCGACAACCACTGGGGCTTCGGATCAGCCAGCGAAGACCTGGAGTTCGAGATGGAGATGGACATCGGCCGGTACCTGGACTGGGACCGGTGCGATGGCGACGGCGCCCAGTTCAACGTGGTGTCGGCGGCGTTGCCCGGCACGCTCACCTCCCCGCAGCTGGTGGTGGCGGAGCTGTTCGGTCCCGACGCGACGTGGACCCGCTTGCGCATCGACGCCGACCCCGGGGTGGTGGTGACGGTGCTCGACGAGCTCGGGGCGCCCGTGCCCGATGAGGTGCTGCCGGGCAACGGCGCGCTGGGGGCGGGCACGCACATGCTGTGGGGGCTGGATGGCGCGGCGTTCCCGGTGATCCAGCTCGAGGCCACGGTAGACGGCGGCGCGCTGCGCGGGTGGGATGTGACCGGCGGCGAGTCGGTGCTGTTCGACTTCGACGCCGCCGACAGCGAGGGGTGGACCACGCCGGACGGCTCGGTGAGCGTGGCCGACGGGGTGCTGCGCCTGGAGGCGGGTCCCGGGGTGGTGCCGCGGCTCGAGCACCTGCTGTCGGTGCCGGTGCCGGCGGACCGGTTCACCACCGCCACGGTGCGCCTGCGCACGAGCAACAACGCCGGTCTCGACACGCCCTCGTGGTGGTGGTCGAGCGACTACGGTCCGTTCGACGCCCGGCGGTCGCTCACGGCAGAGCCGGTGTTCCTCCTGGAGTTCCAGGATGTCACGTTCGACCTGACGGCCGAGCCGGTGCCGCCGGACGAGGCGTGGCGCGGTGAGATCGACGGGCTGCGGGTGCAGCCGGCGGGCGAGTTCGTGGATCCGGCGGCGGGGTGGGCGGAGATCGAGTGGATTCGGTTGGAGTGAGGGGGGATTGGCCGGACCGCCCGGCAGCCGCTCTACCGGAACGCGACGTGGTCGACCTCGAGGAGGAAGTCGCCGTCCTCGAACAGCGCCGACATGAACTGGATCGTGGCGACGTTCTTGCGGTCTGGGCGGCGCATGCGCTCGCCGGTGGGCTCGGGGTAGCCCGTGCTGAAGTCGTGGAATCCGAAGTCCTTCAGTGGGATCTCCAGGTCGACCCACTCGCCGTCGGTGGTGTCGAGCGCGTAGCGGAACTCGCCATCCCACCAGCCCATGTTGTCGTCCATCACCAGGTCGAACGGCTGCCCCTGGCTGCGCATGCGCACGAGCACTGTGTCGAAGTCGGACAGGTCCCACTCGCCGGACGCGCTGCGCACCGACGCGAAGCCGCCGTTGTTCGCGGTGGACACGACGCCCTCGAACACGAGGGTGGAATCGGTGTACACGACATCGCCCACGGACACGCCGCCCATCACGGTGTCGTTCACCGCGATCCAGCTGTCGTCGGCGTCGGAGCCGAGGTCGATGACCAGCCCCGGCTCGGCGGGCTCGGCGAGCTCGGCCGTGGTGACGGCCTCCGCGTCGGGCGCGGCCTCGGTCGACGACTCTTCGGTGCAGGCGGTGAGCAGGAGGGCGAGCGCGACGACAGTGCGGAGAGACATGCGGTTGCCTGGGTAGTGGTTGTTGGGGTGTTCATAATCTACGCAGTGCAGATGGGGCGGGCGCGGTGCCGTGGCCGAACACTCGGTGACAGATGGCCACCGTTACCGACAGGGTGCGGTCGCGTACCGGGTTGGGTGTGTGCTGGGTGGGCGGAGCCCGCCGTCGTGGTGCGGTGGGTGTTCGGTGTGGTGAACATGTTTTGAAGGGGGTGGCGTCCGTCGGCGCGGTCTCGAACCTGGCGGAAGCAGTGGCCTGCTCGACGACGACGTCGTCCAGGTCACCGTCGCCACCGAAGCCACACCTTCGCTTTCGCGCACCCAGACGCACCTGAAACCGCTCTGCGCACGCTGCGGGTACCCTGACGAGCGGGACCTGCGCTGGTCTGACGTACAGGCGGGCTCCGCTACCGACGGTCGCGCCCCTCGCTGACGGCTCGGCCGATGACCCGGAGGGCCGCCTGAGACGGCCCTCCAGGCGGCACAGTACGGCTACTACGGCCTATCGAACACGTAGTAGGTGTGCGCCTTGCCCGCGCTCAGGTACACGTGCTTCGCCGGGTCGAGGGCCTCGTCCGCCACGGTGGATGCGGCGGGGAAGGCGGACCGCATCTCGGCGCCGCCCCACCCCTTCAGCAAGCGATGCAGCCGCGCCGGGGCCACCTTCGGCGCCGCCAGCTGGGGGGCGTTCCGGTCCTTCGCGAGCGCCTTGGTGTTTTTCAGCTTGGTCGCCTTCACACGCCACTTCACGTAGCACTGACCAAACACCGCGGCGATCTTCGCGAGGTCGCCCTTAGTCGACTTGAACCGGGACCACGGGTACACCCCGGGCAGCCAGTGGTTCGCGTGGCCGGCGACCGCCCGGGCGGTGCGCGACCAACTCAGCGCGAACGTGGGCACGTTGCCCGCCTTGTCCTGGAACAGGCTGAACTGGGCGTCGAGCATGTGCTGGCGCAGGGTGGGGCCCTTGTCGGTGTTGCCCAGGCCGTCGTCGCGCTCGGTGCTCTGGGCGAGGTCGATGAACAGGGTGATCAGCGTCTTGTCGTACTTGATCAGCTTCTTGGCCGCGTCGCCCTCGAGCCGCACGTTCTTGGCCACGTCGACCGCCACGAAGGTGCTCCCGTTGAGGAGGATGCCCGCCTCGTAGAACCGGCGCATCGCGCTCGGCGCCCGGGTGAAGAAGCCGGCCAGCACCCGCTGGAGCTGGCCCGCAGCCGAGAACCCGGCACCCAGGGTCACGTCCTGGTCGTCCCAGGTGTTCATCGAGGACGGGTCGCCCTCGCCCTTCGCCGTATCCTGGAAGAGCTCCCATTGTTTGCGGGTCTTGCTGTTGCGGAGGTCCTTGTCGGACGGGGTCGCACCGCCCAGCCCCCACTTTGTCGCCACTGGCCGTGTACACGTAGCCCAACAAGCGTTTCCCCTTCGTCCTGCGGCGCACCTTCTTCCGGTCGCTGATCGACGCCCGCGCCGTGCGGATGGCGGCCACCGTCTTCGCCACGCTGGCGGTGGTCGGCGACGCCCCCTTCCCCGGCTTGGGCACCGTGGTCTCCCAGCCGCCGGTGCTCTGCTTGGCACCGAGGTGGATCAGCAGCAGGTTGCGCCAGGTGGCGGGGCCAAGCCAGCCGTCCGCCCGGGCGTCGCCGTGGGCGGCCTGCCACGCGAAGAGGGCGTTGGCGGTCGCCTCCGAGGGCCGACTCGCCTTCGGCAGTCCGACCGTCGTGTGCACGAGCTCCCACTGAGCCGACGTGAGTGGCCGGCCCGCGTTGTACGTCACGGCGCGCGCCAGCTTCTTCCGCGGGAGAGACGCCTGTGGGTTGCGCACCCGATCGGCGACCGCCGGGGCCTTCACGTCGGCCGTCGGATCGTGGGTCTCGGACGCGACCCAGCCCTCGTAGGCTCGCTTCGCCACGGCGACGTCGTCCCGAAGGACCGCGCGAGCCCGGACCAGGGCCTCTGCAGCTGCGGCGGGCTGGCCACGGCGCGCGGCCTCGAGGCGGTCGGCGGCCTCGCGTGATCGATGGGCGGCCATTCGGAGGCCGTCGCGAACCGGACCGGGGGCCTGACGTTCGGTGGCGTCGGCGAGGAGCGCGTCGAGCTCGGCGGCGACGACGCGCAGGCTGGCGAGCACGACCTGTGGACCGGCCGCCAACGTCGGGGTGCCCGCGTGCGCGCCAAGCGGGCCGGTCCCCGCGGAGACCGGGGCCGCGCGTCCACGCCCCGCCCTGGGCAGGTTCGGGTCCTGCGACGGCGGAAAGAGCCTGTCGGCGTTCTGCTTCGGCAGGCTGGCGACGACGGCACCGCTGACCGATCCGGTCGGTGACCGATCCGTGGCCGTCACGGAGGACAGGCCGAGCAGCCTCGCCCGCATCCCCTTGCCGACCTTCCCTCGGGCCGCCCGCAGCAGCTTGCCGATGGCGTTCGCCCGGCGCTTGCCGTTGTCGGCCACATCGCCAAAGCTGACCATTCGACTGATCGAGCGACGGCTCCTGCTCCGGAGCTGCCCAGTCAGGCGGTCCATGAGGTGGTCCCGGAGCCACAGGCCGACGGCTGCGTCCTGATTCCGGACTCGGGTCGCCAGCTTCGGGTTCCCGCGCACCCACGGCCGTGCCGCGAGCCACTTCCATGCCCCCTTCCACTTCAGGAGCGCCTCCTCGGCGAACGCGACCCGCTTGTCGAAGCCGATCTGCATCATCTTGGCGGCCTTCGCTGGGTCGTGGAACATCAGCGCACCCATGCCACCGTCCGCGTCGGGCGAGTACCACTTGTCCCGTTTTCCCAGGCCGTGATTCGTGACGATGGCCCCGCGGTAGCTCTGCCACATCCAGCGCCGCACCCGCTCCAGCGCCTGTGCCCTTCCGGCGGCATCGAGTTCGTCGAAGGCAGGGTAGAGCGTGCGGGCGCGGTTCTCGACTACCGCGATCGGGAACATCCGGGTGAACAGATGCACGCCGCCCTTGCCCGCTCCCGCGGCATCGCCGAATACCTTGGACACGTAGTTGTCTGTCGTGGGCCCCTTGACGCCGTGGGCGAACACACTTCCCTTCTTGTCCGCCGCGTGCAGCGCCTTGGACAGCGCATCGCCGAGGCTGCCGCCCCCGTGCCGACCCTTTGTGCGGTCGTAGCTCCCTTCCCAACGATCCGAGAGGATGCGGCGCGCGCCGTGGTGAACGAAGTTCTTGCGCGGATCG
>JBLFXJ010000074.1:0-25677 GCA_047609825.1 Myxococcota bacterium | reverse complement strand
CGCCGCCAGCGCCCGGGCCGGCGTGCGGCGGGTGTTCGTGCCTCGGCTCAGCACCACGTAGGCTTCCTCCCACCTCGCCCGCCGAACCAGCTCTTCCCCGACCTGCACGTAGACCTCCGACGTGGGGTCCTCGGCGAGAAGCTCGAGAAGAAGGTCCAGCTCCGGGTCGGTGAGCGCCACCGCTACCGCGGTGTCAGCAGGAACGCGTCATTCGCCGTGCCCATAGAGACCCGAACGACCACCGCGGCGATCTCCGTATCGGTGTACGGAAACGCATCCACGTGGATGTATGCGCGCGCGATTCCATCGACATCGGTCACGAGCTGGAGCACTGCGCCATCACCGCCAGTGGGCCCGCCAAAGATTTCGACATAACGGTCCCGATACGCATCCCAGGTGAGTTCGCAGTCGGCGCAGTCATCGCCCTCGAAGATCAGCACGTCGTCTACCGAGACCGCCACCGCATCCGGCGCGTCAGTACTCAGCTCGAGCTGCACGCCCTCCAACGGCTCACCCGTCTCGTCGACGTAGACCATCACGTCCACCGGCACTACGGCGGCGATGCCGTCATCCGCGCCGTTGAACGAATCGTCCCAGTGCAGCTCGACATCGTCTGGCACCAGCACCCGCACAACCTCGGCTTCTTCTTCGACGCAAGCGCCGAGGAGAAGGAACAGAGCTGGCAGGACAGCGCGGTGCATCACGTTCGGCAGACCAGTTCGGCGAGTGCAGTACTCGGCACGGGGACCGAGATGATTTCGCCGACGCGGAGGGGGACGGGTACCAACACACTATCCGCGCGGCCCTTTTTGTCCAACCGCATGGCGGCCACGACGGCATCCAGATCGGTATCCGGCCAGCGGACAGGCAGACCAAGCGATGCGTGGAGAGCCGCGAGCCGTTCGGGAAGGTGCGGGTCCAGGCACACCCCGCGTCGCACCGCCCAACGGCACTCGGCGACCACCCCCAACGCCACGGCCTCCCCATGCAGCACCCTGCCGAAACCCAGCGCGGCCTCGAGCCCGTGCCCGACTGTGTGTCCCAGGTTGAGCACCGCCCGCCGCCCGCTCTCCTGCTCGTCTGCGCTGACGATGGCGGCCTTGGTGGCCACGGCGCGCGACACCACCTTGGCGACCAACACCGGATCGCCAGCCAGCAGCGCCGATGCATGCTGCTCGAGAATCTCCAGGAGGTCCGGATCCCCGACCACGGCGGTCTTCACGATCTCACCGAAGCCGGAGCGGAACTGCCTTGGGTCGAGCGTCGTGAGGGTGTCGAGCGCGGAGTAGACCAAGCGCGGCGCGTGGAAGGCCCCGATGAGGTTCTTCCCACTTCGGTGATTGAAACCAGTCTTTCCGCCAACCGAGCTATCCACCATCGCAAGGAGCGTGGTGGGGATGAGCGCCCAGGGAAGACCTCGCAACACGCAAGCAGCCGCGAAGCCAGTGAGGTCACCGACCACGCCACCCCCGAGCGCGACGACCACCGAAGACCGATCCAGCGGCCCGGCCAGCAGAGCGTCGAGGATCGCGACCCAGCTGGACACATCCTTGCGCTCCTCGCCTCCGGCGATCACGCAGGAGCGGATGGAGCTCGCCACCGGCCCGAGCGCATCCAGCGTCGGCGTGAGCCACAGGGGCGCCACGGTCGCGTCCGTCACCACGACCATGGCCCGTCCCGCCAGACCTGCGGCAGCGAGCTGGGCTGGCAACGCCGCGAAAGTCCGAGCCAACGCGACCTCATAGTCCCGCATGCCAGCACTCACATGAACGGATGTGACAGGGTCGACGTGAGCGAGCACGGCCTCAGCCACGGCGTCGGCGTCCCCCGAGGCATCGACCAGAAAGTCGGCGTCGGCGTATGCCTCTGCGCGCTCCGCGAGCAGGCCCTCGAGCTGTTCGGCCAGCGGCCGGCCCGCGCCATCCCCGGTCCGCGCGCGCAACGTCGCGACGGATGTGTGGAGCACCACCGAGGTGGACCCAGCCCGGATGCGCGCACGCGTCCGCGGGTCTGCCCACGCACCGCCGCCGGTGGCGATCACCGACGGCCGCCTGAGTTCGTCGGCCACCACCTGCGCCTCCCGCTCCCGGAACAAGGCAGGATCCGACTGCAGCTGGTCCCGAATGGGTCCGAACCGCTCCTCCAGCACTGAGTCGGTGTCGACGAATGGCAGCCCCATCCGCGACGCGACACGCCGTCCCACCGTGGACTTGCCCACTCCCATCATCCCGCCGATGGCGACACTCGACCGGCGCATGTGGCACTCCTCGCACCGAGGCCTTAGCGTGTATACCCAGCGGTATGGAGCCACACTATGGATCAACTGAAGGTCCTGGCGGAGAAGGTCTCCGCCTACCTCGCAGAGATGGAGCTCGAGGCCACGCGGTCCGACGACGGGCTCTACCTCTTCAAGTACGGCTCCACGGTCGTGATGGTGTCGTTGTTCCTCGAGAGGGGCGACACCTACTGCCGGTTCGCTTCGATCATGCTCAAGGACTTCGAGCCGTCGCTCGAGATCCTCCAGCGGATTCTCCGGCTGAACACCGAGGTGCTGTTTGGCAGCTTCCTCCTGTTCGAGGACAATACGCTGTCATTCTCCGCCACTATCCTCGGCAATCATCTCGACTTCGACGAGTTCGAGAAGACCCTGAGCTACGTCGCCCGGATCAGCGACGACTATGACGACGAGCTCCAGGTATTGGGCGGCGGAAAGCGTGCCGAAGACGTCCTACGCGAGGGCTGACCGACCTGTCTATGGTCGAACGCCGATTTTTCGCTGTTGCGCGTGCGGATCAGCGGCGTTGACACCCGAGCCGGGGGGCCGTAGCATGGTCGCTCGGCAACCATCTGCCAGAGGCACTCATGTCCGAACGTGCTGCGTTCGTCCTTCCGACCGGCCTGGATCTCGACCTCGCTGGGGACGCACTGTCCGTCCGCTTCGACGGTGACGTCACGCTCGAGACCACCCTCGGTCGTCGCCTCGAGCACGTCGAGGCCACCGGCGACATCACGCTCGACCTCCCGCTCGTCACTGGCACCGTCATCGCTGGCGGCAAGCTCACAATCCGAGGCGAGGTTGACGCGAGCAGGCTGAGCGGCCGGCACGTCGAGATCGGTCGGCAGAAGGTGAAGTGCGAAGCGATCTCAGCCCACCACCGCATCAGCATTGGCGCCGCGAGCCTCAAAGTCGACGCGATCATTGCGCCAGAGATCGTGCTCGACCCCAACGCGTCCGGACGCGTGACCGTGATCGAGAGCCACAACGATCGAGGCGCCTCGAAGATCAAGGGCGGGTTCTCGGTCGCCGACTACGAGGACATGATCGGCAGCGCCGACGAGTTCTTGAGCGCCCGCGGGCTCACCCGCTTGTCAGACAACGCCGACACGGTGGCGATGTCATCGGACGAGGACATCGAAGATCCCGAGTCATTGTCCATTGAGGACATCGAGCCGATCGACGATCTGGTCGAGCCCGTGCACAGCAGCGACTACGCGCTCGACGCGAAGCTCGACGACGCGGTCACCCGGGTGCTGTCCTGCTACCAGGACGCCGCCGACATTCCACCCTCGGTCACAACGCTGCGCACCATCGTGGCCGACCGCGACTATGCGCTCCTCGGCGAGCGGATCACCGACGTATGGAACGACCTCTTGTCGTACCATCAGCAGCGCGGAATCCGCCCACATCATCAGGTCACCCATGCATTCAACGTCATCCATGGTCTTGTCACCCGCTGAACGGTGAACCTGGAATGACACCACCCTGACGAGGCCCGCCCGCAGCTTCCGTTAGAGTGCGGCGTCCTCGGGAGTTGCTCATGCGTCTCGGGCTGACCGCCGCGACCCTGTTGCTGGCCAGCTGCAACAGCTACGACATGTTCCGCGTCGCTGGCTACCAACAAGATCAGTTCAACAATCAGGCTGACATCCTGTTCGTCATCGACAACTCCACGTCGATGGTCGAAGAGGCATCGTCCCTGGCGGTGAACTTCGGAAACTTCGTGCAGGACCTGTCCGAGCGCGAGGCGGCCCTGTCCACGTCCGGCCTGCCGGATGCCGTGACCAACTACATCGAGTACGTCCAGGACCGGGCGTCGTTCGTCGACTACCAGTTCGGCATCACCACGACCGATGCGGATGTAGCGGGCGGGCAGGTGTTCAGCATCATCCGCCGCGGCGACTCCAATGTGTCGGGCGCCTTTCTGGCCGATCTCCTGTGCTCGGCGACCTGCATCGCCGACGTCGACCTGATCGGGAATGACCCGTCCTACCTGTGTGGCGAGCCCATCGGCGACGAGATCACCCGGCAGTACATGGAGTGCACCTGCGGCGATGTGCCGGAGTGGCTGGGCGTGAACTGCGGGTCGGCGAGAGAGGAGGCCCTCGAAGCTGTGTTCCTCTCGATGTGCCGATCGGTGGCGAACCCGCCCGAGGAGTGCTTCGCACCGATCGAGATCGAAGGCAACTCCTGGCCAGCCGCCCTGACCGATGAGGACCGAGGCACGAACCGCGGCTTCCTGCGCGACGCCTCCACCTTCATCCCCGTCATCGTCACCGACGAGGGCGATGACAGCCGCCGCGAGCCCGGGCAGCAAGAAATCCCGGATGCCTACCTCGATCTGTTCAAGCGGTTCCGCAAGCGCATCGCGTGGGTGATCATCGGCCCAGCCCTCGACGATGACGGCGAGAAGGTGTGCGACGGCCCGGCGACGAAGTGGGGCACGATCCGCTACGAGTGGCTGGTGTACGACAGCAGCGGGCTGAAGATTGACATCACTGACAACAAGTGCGAGACCGCCGATTTCCAAGCCGCATTGGAACAGCTCGGCGCGCTGCTCCAGAACCTGTCGACCACGTTCCCGCTGTCGGCCGTCCCGATCAAGGAAACGCTGCAGGTGACGGTAGATGGCAAGGCCATCGACGAGAGCAGCGAGAAGTCGGTCAACGCGCTCGGCTTCCCCCAATTCAGCGACGGCTGGACCTACCGGGCCTCGGAGAACTCCGTGATCTTCCACGGTGCCGCGATCCCGAGCGCGCAGTCCGACGTGCGCGTCTACTACGAACCGCTCGACGGCATGCCGCGCGAGCTTCCCTTCTGATGTACCCCACGAGTCCCGGACGAACCCCTATGCGCACGTCCCTGCTCCTCCTAGTCGGACTGCTCGGTGCTCCCGCCGCCGCAGTCGCTCAGGAGACCGTCGACATCGGCGTGATCCGCAACGAGGACATCACCGTCGTCCAGAAGATGCTCTACCCGAAGCAGGAGCGGTGGGAACTCGGCTTTCACGCCGGCTTGATGCCGTTCGATGCCTATCTGGTCACCCCGAACGGGCAGATCAGCTTCAACCAGCACTTCACCGACCATCTGTCGCTGTCGGTGGTCGCTGGTGGCGGGTACGGCCTGAAGAACGCCACGTTCAAAGAGCTGGAGTCGCCCGCGTACGGTGCGGCCCCATACGCCTACCGCTACCTCGGCTCGGTGCTCGCGGGCGTCGAGTGGGCGCCGATCTACGCGAAGATGAACCTCAACGGCGCCAGGGTGGTGCACTTCGACGTGTACCTGGCCGGCCGCGGTGGCGTGACCATCGAGGAGTCGGTCATCCCATTGTCTGAGGGGGCCATCGCGGTCGGGCCCACGGTGAGCGTAGGCGTCGGTTCGCGGATGTGGCTCGCCGAACGCACGGCGCTGAAGCTGGAGCTGCGAGACGACTTCCAGCTCCAGTCCCGCAGCGTGACCGAGTCCACCCACCTCAAGCAGAACGCGAACATCATCCTCGGCGTGACCATGCTCTCCCCGCCGAAGGAGCGTCGATAGATGCGCTGGCTCATCGCCTCGGCTCTGCTCGCCTCGTTGCTGGTCAACGTTCCCGCCTCAGCGCAGGACGACCTCCCGGCAGAGGTCCCAGCACTGACGGACGAGGAACGCGCGGAGGCGATGGCGGGCTACGTTGGCGCCATCTCGACGGGCGACAAGGACGGCGCCGCAGTCGCGCTGCTCGCCTTGGTCGACGACCCCGCGATGGCCCCCGTCCACGGCGAGGCCTGGCTCGCGCTCGCCGGATTGACCAAGGGTGCCGGGTTCGAGCACGCCCAGCTGCACGCTCTGTCTCGGGCCATCGAGCTGGACGGCGCCAGCGCCGCTGGCAAGCTGGCAGACGCCGTGGCACTCGCCGATTCCGTGGGAGATGACGAGGAGCTCGCAGCGGCACTCGCCGGCAACATCGGTCTGCAGATGGACCCGATGACCCGCGCCGCGGTCTCGTTCGTCACGGCTCGCTGGCACCTGCGACAGGGCAACCTCGGTGAAGCTGTCGGGCTGCTGTACACGGTCACCGACACGTCATCGCCCTACTACACGGACAGCCGCAACCTGCTCGGCGTGGTGCTCACCCAGCAAGGCAAGCCAAAGGCGGCGCTCGAGCCGTTTCAGGAAGCCAAGTCCAGGGGGCGGTCCGAGGACCGCGGCGACCGCTTCGACAACCTGGTCGACCTGAACCTCGCCCGGGCATTCTTCACTGCGAAGAACTGGGGCCAAGCCATCTACTACTATGCCCAGGTCGACCGTGGCAGCGAGTTCTGGCCCCAGGCGCAGTTCGAGCGGGCGTGGGCGCACTTCCGGGCTGACGACATGACCGGCGCGTTGGCGCTGCTCATGAACCATGAGTCCCCGTTCTTCGACGAGTGGTACTTCGCGGAAGGCAGTCTCCTCCGGGCGTACTCGCTGTTCATGATGTGCAAGTTCCCCGACGCTGGTGAGGCCATCGAGGACTTCGTCGCCAAGTACACGCCGATGAAGGAGGATCTCGATTCGGCGCTGGCGACCCTCACACCGGAGGATGCGTTCGAGGACGCCCGGGCCGTGCGAGAGGGACGGAAGACCCGCATCCCTGCCGGCATGCTCGGCGACATCCGATTCGACGACCGCATCTCGGACGCCATCGACACCCTCGAGTCCATCGACGCGGAGCTGTCCACCTTGGGCAACGCCTCGGGTCCGCTTGCCGAGCGGGCGCTGCAGTGGCTCGAGGCCCGCCGCGGCGACATCGTGGCAGAGCAGGGCGAGCGGGTTCTTTCGCGCTCCCGCATGGCACAGGTCGAGCTGGCCGAGATGCTCACGGGCATCGAGATCACCCGCCTCGACCTCCTGAATCTCGAGGCACAGATGCTCGAGCGTGCGTCCGTCACGGGCACACTCGAGTTCGGCGACAACATCGGGCGCTTGCGCGACATGAAGAAGAAGCAGAAGCGCAAGTGGGTGTGGCCGTTCCAAGGTGAGTACTGGGCAGACGAGCTCGGCTGGTACCGCATCGACACGCGCCCTGACTGCCCCGACAACATGGCCAACGGCGAGTAGCTGTCTACGCCGCTGCGGCGCCAACTGGTTAGCCCACCGGCTTGCAGCGAGGTTCCGCCGTGCGTGCTCCAGCTCGCCTGACCCGGCTGGAGAACGGTCTCCAGGTGGTCAGCCGCCACATCCCCTCCCCCGTCGTCGCCGTCTACCTGTGGTTCGAGGTGGGCGCCGCGGACGAGTCGGACGAGCTGTCGGGCGCCGCGCACTTCCTCGAGCACCTGGTGTTCAAGGGGACGGCGACGCGCGGTGTCGGAGAGTCGGCCGCTACCATCGAAGCGCTGGGCGGGGACCTCAACGCCTGGACCTCCCATGACCAGACCGTCCTCCACGCCACGGTGCAAGCGAGCGCGTGGGCCGACGCCCTCGACGTCCTGGTCGACATGGCGTGGTCAAGCACACTCCCCCCCGTCGAGGTGGAACGAGAGCGCGAGGTAGTTCTTGAGGAGATCCGGAGCTACGCCGACGATCCCGATACCGTAGCGCGCGAGGCGGGAGACGCGTCGGTGTTCGGGCCCCATCCATATGCACGACCCGTGCTCGGCTCTCCCAACACGGTGTCGGCCATGGGCAGGGACTCGCTGGTGGCATTCCACCACGCCAACTACGTGCCGTGCCGCACCGTGTTGGCCATTGCGGGGCCGGTCGACCACGACGAGGCGGTGACACTCGCCTCTGAGCTGTGCGGCGAACGCCCGCCCGGCGCGCCGCGGCCGCCGGTGCCCGCACCGACGGAGCACGGATCGGGCACCCTGCACGTGGACGACCGATTCGACAGCACGGTCATCGACCTGGCCTGGCCGACCGTTGATGCCACCCACGCAGATGCGGCGGCGATCGACGTGCTCGCGGCGGCGGTCGGGCAAGGCGCAAGCTCCTTGCTCTCGGTGCACCTCCAACTCAAGGGCCGTCTGGTCGGCGATGCGTGGTGCGACCACTCGCCTCTGCAGGCCGCAGGGACCCTGCACATCGGCCTACAGCCGCTCCCAGGCCAGGGCGAGGCTGCCGTCCTCGCGACGCTGGATCTCATCGACCAGGTGGTGCGCAACGGCCTCCCGGGCCGGCAAGTCGCCAGGGCGCGGAACTCGCTGCTCGCCGACCTCGCCTTCGCCGGAGAAACCGTCGACGGAGTCGCGCAGGATCTTGCTTGGTACCTGGTCAGTCGCGCAGACCCGGACTTCGCGCCCCGCTGGCGGCGCGCCATCGCGGCGGTGTCGTCAGCAGATGTGCGCCGCGTCGCCGCTCGCTGGCTGCGGCGCGACCGACTGACGATTGCGGCCGTGTCGGAGACCCTCGACATCCCCGCCATCGAGGCCGCTCGTCTGCGTCCGCCCGCGCCCATCCAGGCTCGGTCCATGACCGGGGATCCAGTCGTTCGTGCGTTGCCTCGTGGAGCCCGTCTGGTCTGCCTGCCGGACGACGGCCCCGTGGTGGGGCTGCGGGTGTTGGCATCCGGGGGAGCGCTGGAGATCGACAGCCGGTCGGCCGGTATCGGTGCCGCCTGGTCGCGACTGCTCCTGTGCGGTGCAGGTGGCATGGACACAGAAGAGTTCAGCAACGCCTGCGACGCTCTCGGCGCCGTGTTCGATCCAGGATCGGGCCGTGGCACCTTGGGGATCGCGCTCAGCCTGCCATCAGAGCACCTGGCAGACGGCATCGACCTCCTGGGAAAGTTGCTCGTCGAGCCCGCGTTTGACCGCGACGAGTGGGATCGCGTGCACGAGGAGCTCGACGAGGACCTCCGTACGCGCGCCGACCGCCCCACCCAGGTCGCCTCCGAGCTGGTGTGGCGCTCGCTGTGGCCCGGCCATCCGTGGCGCCTCCCCGCGGCCGGCACACCGGCTTCCCTCCGCCGCCTCACGCCATCGGCGATCCGTGCGTTCCATCGCCGCCATCTATCGACTCAGCGCCTGATCATCGGGGTCGCCGGAGGGGCAGATCCCGATCAGGTGGCGGAAGCGATCACGCCGTGGCTCGCCCGCCTCGACGACGGTTCAGCCACAACGGCGAGGCCGTCCCCCGGAGCCGCGGGCCGGGGGCTCCGCACCGCCATCGCCGGGCGGGAACAAGCCATCGTGCTGTGCGCCGCCCGCGGGGTCGCGGTGAACCACCCGGGTCAGCTCCCTCTGCGTGTGGCAGCCGCCATCCTCTCCAGCCAGGGCGGACGGCTGTTCGGCGAGCTGCGCGAAGTGCGCGGACTGGCCTACCACGTCTGGTGCTCCCACATCACGAGCTCGGATGGCGGCGTCCTCGGCGCGGGGCTGGCGACGGATCCCGAGCGCGCCACTGCGGCGATGACCGCGCTTCGCAACGCAATCCGGGACTTCGAGCGCACCGGCCCCACGGCCGAGGAGCTGGAACGCGCCGTGGCCATGATGGCTGGTCAGGCCGCGATGAGCCTTCAACGTGCATCGGCGAGAGCCTCCGAGCTGGCCGCTACCACCCACCTCGGGCTGCCATACGGCGTCGACGCCTTCCGCCGCCGACTCTCGGCGGTCAGCGTCGAGGACGTGCAAGACCACTTCCGCCACGCCGCCCTCGCAGATGGGCTGCGCGTCATCGTGCGCCCTGACCGATCATGAGCGAGCGCTGGGGCTGCTATGTGCACGTGCCCTGGTGCCGCTCGATCTGCCCTTACTGCAGCTTCTACGTCGTTCGTGACACAGGGGCCGCGCGACACACCGAATACGTCGAGGCGGTCCTGCGGGAACACTCCCGTCGAGTCGGCGGCGCGTTCGCAGGTCCCGCGAGCACGTTGTTCTTCGGTGGTGGTACGCCGTCGCGTTTGCCCGTCGAATCCCTCGCAACGCTGATCGACAACATCCCGGTGAGCCCAGGGGCAGAGATCAGCGCCGAAGCCAACCCTGAAGATGTGTCCGACGACTGGCTCGAAGGCGCCCTCGGGGCCGGCATCAATCGCATCTCCCTCGGCGTCCAGACCTTCCGGGTCAGTCAGTCGAAGCGGCTAGGCCGCGCGCACACCCGCGCGCAGGCGTCTTCCGCGGCCCAGCGACTCCAGAAGGCCGCCCTCCGGTCGTGGTCGATGGACTTGATCTTCGCGGTCCCGGGCCAGTCCGTCGCCGATCTCGACGATGACCTCGACCACCTGCTGGCGCTGGAGCCACCGCACGTCGCGCTGTACGGACTCACCTTGGAGCCGGGGACACCACTCGGGCGAGCGGCCGAGAGAGGTCGCCTCACACCGGTCGACAGCGAGACCTGGCGGCGGATGTACGACCGCATCGTGTCGCGCTTGGAAGTGGCCGGGCTGCGCCGGTATGAGGTCTCCAACTTCGCTGCGCCTGGCCACGAGTCGAGCCACAACCAAGGATACTGGCTCGACCGCCCGTATATGGGGCTTGGCCCGTCCGCCCACGGATACCGGCCAGACGGTGTTCGCTACCGCAACCCGGCCGATCTTGCCCTGTGGCTTCAGGATCCCGGATCCGCCGACGAAGAGACGCCGGAGCCTGGCCAGCGCGCGATCGACATCCTCATTGCATGCCTGCGCGGTCAGGCCGGTGTCGATCTGCATCGTCTGCGACAGCGCACGGGAATGGAGCTGCGCGAGCCGGTTCTGCGCGCGTTGGAGGCCGCGTCATTGTTGACTCGTGAAGGCCTGTTCTTGCGGCTCACGCCCGACGGATTCCCCTTGGCCGACGGGATCACCGCCCGACTGGTGGATGCGCTGGTCCCGGTCGCGGGTCACAAAGAGAGTTAGAGCCCGCCCGTCACCCCGGGGCACCCTTGGCGACCCGCGACTTCTACAACGTTCTCGGAATCTCACGCGACGCCTCCTCGGAAGACGTCAAGCGTGCATACCGTGCCTTGGCCCGGCGCTGGCATCCCGACCGCAATCCGGATGACGCCGGGGCCGACCGGCGGTTTCGCGACATCACCGAGGCCTTCCGCACCCTGTCCGATCCGGAGCGGCGCGCCCGCTATGACCGGCTCGGCCCGCTGTACACGGAAGACGGCAGGCCACCGCGTCCGGAAGAGGTCGGCGAAGTCCTCGGGGGCGTCTGGCGCAACCTGTTCAAGCGCCGGGGGCGTGAGCGCGGGGAGGACCTCAGGTACACGATCTCACTCGAGCTCGAGGATGTCGCCGCCGGTGGGGAGCGGGAGATCGTGGTGCCGCGCCGGGTCCGCTGCCGAACCTGCACCGGCGATGGCGCCGACCCTGACGGGGGGAAGAAGACCTGCCCGGTGTGCAAGGGCAGCGGAAAGCCCAGTGGCGCCCGGCTATTTCGCACCGAGTGCTACCACTGCGACGGTCGGGGGTACAACATCGAGCGTCGATGCCCCACCTGCGACGCAGAGGGCCGCATCACGCTCGACGATCCCATCCGGGTCAAGATCCCTGGCGGCGTGGCCACCGGCCAGAAGCTGAAGCTGGCCGGCAAGGGCAACGCGCCGCGGGGCGCCGGCCCACCAGGCGACCTCTTCGTAATCGTCAATGTGGCGGAGCATCCCTTGTTTCTGCGCCGCGGTGAAGACGTGGTGGTCGAGCTACCACTCTCCTTCGACGAGCTCGCCCTCGGGGCCGATGTGCCCGTCCCAACCTTGGAAGGGAGGACCACCATCCGCGTGCCTGCGGGCAGCGTGCCGGGCAAGGTCCTGCGCCTGGCCGGCCGCGGCCTCCCGCGGGTCGGGCGCTCGCTCCGCGGCGACCTCCACCTTCAGCTCCAGCTCGAAGTACCGACCGATCTCGACGCCGCAGCTCGGCAGTCCCTCACCGAGTGGGCCTCACAGCTCGCTCCGACCCAGCACCCTCGCCGCCTCGCTTTCGACGAGGCGGTCCGCACCCGCGACGGCTGATGGCCCACTTGATCCGGTTTCTCGTCTCCTGCGTCCTCCTCGTAGCGCTGTCGGCCCCCGCCGACGCAGCGCGGCGTCGACTGCCAGACATCGTGGAGGATGCACTCGCGTTCACGCTCACGGATCGAGCGAAGGCCGTCCAGCTGTTGGAAGGCGCCTTGTCGTCTGCGGATCAGGAACGCTTTCGCGACGTGGTCGCCGTGCACCTTGGTGAGCAGCACCGCCTACTCGGGGATAGGCAGGCCGCCGGCGATCTGTTCCGAGGCGTCGCCGAACGGGCGAGCCGGGGGCCCGACTACGAGTCCGCCCGACTGGGCTTGGCGCTGCTCGATGTGGGCAGCGCGCTGTCGCCTCGAACGATCACCATCCTCGAGGCCGTGCCCGAGCGCGACGCCATCGATACGCAGAACGCCGACCGTTCCCTGTTGTTGGCGGCCTGGGCCGGCCAGAACGGTGACGCCCGCGCCGCAGCTCAGCACGCGAAGACAGCGCTTAGCTACGCTGAGGACGACCCCCTGGTGTACGACCGGGTCAAGGCCTCGCTCGAGTCCCTCGCCGCGGGCCCCGCCACCGCAGATCCCGTGGCCATGCCGGGTTCGGAACCCGCGCCAGCCGAGGGAGGCCGCTCCCTGCTCGACCGCGCGGACGCCGCCCTGTACGCCAACGATCGCGATGGCGCGCGCAAGCTCGCTGCGAAGGCGCTGGCCCAGGCAGCCCCCGGCTCTCCCGAACACCGGTCGGCCGCCTACGCACTCCGCCGCATCGACGCGCCGGCCGTCGGACGCACCGTCGCGGTGCTCCTCCCCTTGGCAGACCCGAAGTACGGCGCCGTGGGGCGTCAGCTAAAAGACGCCTTCGAGGCAGGCTATAAGGAGATGAACGGCAGTGCACGGCTGCTGTTCGTCGAATCGGGATCCGACGCCGAATCGGGCGTTGCGGCGCTCGAACGGGCGGTGCTCGAGGAGGGCGCTCTCCTCGCGGTGGGCCCGCTGCTCTCCCCACAAACGGACGCCATGGTGGCGGCAGCAGAGGCGCTCCGTGTGCCGATGGTCAGCCTGTCCCAGGCCCTGGAAGACCTTGATGGGTTGGCATGGACCGTCCAGGCGATGGTCACCAGCGGCGACCAGGTCGATGCACTGCTCGACCGGGTGATGACGAAGGATGGGATGGACGCCTTCGCGGTGTTCGCGCCGGAGAATGCCTACGGCGCAAACGCGAGCAAGCTGTTCACGGAGCGGGTCGAGGCACGGGGCGGGCGCGTCACCGTCTCGGGCACATACGACCCAGCGTCAACGTCCCTGCTGCCAGCCGCGAAGCTGCTCGGCCGGAAGGACTACTCCTCCCGTGGGTCCGAGTTCGCTCGCCTGAGGCGCGAGACCGCAGACAAGGGCGGCGATCCCGCGCGCGTGGTCCTTCCCCCGCTGCTCGATTTCGACGCCTTGTTCCTCCCCGACAACGCCAGCCGCATCCCGATCGCGTGCGCGGCGCTGGCGTACGAGGAGTTCCCGATGGGCGACTTTCAGCCCACCAAGGACAGCCCGCGCATTCCGCTCCTCGGGCTGTCGGGATGGAACAACCCGAATCTCGTCACCACCGGCGGGCCGTACACCCGCGGTGGCATCTTCGTGGATGCCTTCAGCGTGCCCGGGGACAACGCCCGCTGGACCCTGGGCCCAGAGGCCTCAGCGTTCGTCGCTCAGTACCGCAACGACCACGGGCGCACCCCGAGCCCGCTCGAGGCGATCACGGCAGACGCCGGCCGTCTGGTCGCCGCCGCGATCAACGTCGGCGCGGACGATCGTCTCGCCATGCGGGAAGCGCTGTGGGCTGCGAACGTGCCCTCGTCCATCACCGGCGCAGATCGCTTTGATCGAGAGACAAGGCGTGCCACGCGCCAGCTCATGTTGCTGAGCATCACCGAGGATCACATCGTGCCGGTCGAGGCTGGACAGTAGACTCTCGACAGCAACGCTGGCTACCGGACCTCCAGTTTGGTAGCCTTGAACGGTCGTATCGCAAGGGCAAATCAAGCTGGAACCTCCCCCACTGGACGGGCCGAGACAAAACGGCCAGGAATCACCGGACAACGACGACTCTCCCGGGCAGAGTTGCTCGCCGGTGAGCGCTGACGGCGACAGACTCGACGTTCAGACCACCGTCGAGGACCGGCTGATCCGACGCGTGCTCGCGTCGGCGCCCGTGGCGTTGCCCTTGCGGGTCCAACCTGGAGATGATGCGGTCGTGCTCAGCGACGGCACGGCCATCACGGTCGACGCCATGGTCGAGGGCGTGCACTTCGCCGCGGAAACGCCAGCCGAGGCCGTCGGTTGGAAGGTGTTGGCGATCTCGGTGAGCGACCTGGCAGCGATGGGCGCTCGACCCAGCTGGGCCTTGCTCGCGCTCTCCCTGCCGGACGGCGACGGTGCATGGAGCGAGGGGTTCGCGCGAGGCTTTGCCGAAGCCGCTCGAACGTTCTCCATCAGCCTGATCGGGGGTGACACGACCGGCTCTCCGAGCCTTCGCGTCGTCAGCGTCACCCTGGGCGGTCGAGCCGCCTCCCCGCCGCTCACCCGCGCCGGAGCGCGCCCCGGAGACCGAGTGTGGGTCACCGGCACGTTGGGGCTCGCCGGCCTCGGGTGGTGCACGACCACGCCCCCACCCGAAGCCCTCGACGCATTGCATCGGCCAGTCCCTCCCCTGGAGCTGGCGTTGGACCTCGCAGAGCAAGGCCTGGCGACGGCAGCGATGGACCTGTCGGATGGCCTCGCCGCTGACCTCCCACGGCTGTGCCGCGCCTCTCGAGTGGGGGCACAGATCCTCCCCGCCAGCCTGCCCGCCGCACCTGTCGTGGCCGACCACCCGGATCGGCTAGCCCTTCAGGTCGGTGGAGGAGAAGACTACCAGCTGCTGTTCACCGCGCCGGAGGCACACGACGGTGCAGTCGAGGCGCTGGCCAGACACCACGGCGTGCGCGTGACGGCCATCGGCCACTGCACCGCAAACCGAGCTGTTGAGCTGGTCGGCCAATGCTGGCCCGCGGCGCTGTTCACGCACTTCGGACGGGCATCGTGACGTTCGCCACGGCCGTCGCGCTGGCCCTCGACCCGGGATGGTGGACCGTCGGCCTGATCGCCGCACTGTTCGCTGCCTCGTTCTTTTTTTCCGGGACAGAGACCGCGCTGTACTCGTTGGAGAAGGTGGACCGGAGCTGGTTCAGCCGCCGGGGCCCGACCGGTCGCCAGATCAACTGGCTCTTGTCGCGCAACACGGCCCTGATCGCCACGGTGCTGATGGGGAACGAGACGGCCAACGTCACGCTCGCCACAGTCTCGGCCGCCCTGTGCGCCTACTACTTGCCCGGCTACGAATGGGTGAACCTCTTCATCTTGCCACCCGTCCTCCTGCTGGTCTCCGAGTTCACGCCGAAGACGCTGGCGCGGCGGTTCAACCGCCGCTGGGCGACGTTTGCCGCATGGCCGCTCACGGCCTTCTACATGGTCGGCGCGCCGTTCAGGCTCGTCGTGTCGGGCATCGTCTCATTGTTGGCCCGACCGCTCGGCGTCACCCCGGGCACGCACGAGGAGACGCTCCGAGAAGAAGAGCTTCGCGGCTACATCGCTCGTGGAGCCGCAGCCGGTGAGCTCGATCGGATGGAGCGCGAGATCATCGAGGCGGTGTTCGAGTTCGACACCATCGCTGTGGACCGCCTGATGACCCCTCGACCCGACGTGTTCTCGCTCCGCGTCGACACGCCGTGGGAAGAGCTGTTCAAGCTCGCCCGGGAGGCCGGCTTCAGCCGCATTCCCATCAAGTCGGACACGACCGATGACATCGTCGGTGTGCTCCTCCTCAAAGATCTGTTGCGGGTGCGCGTGCGCGGCAGCGCAACCCTGCGCGAGCTGCTCCTGCCTCCGGTCTTCGTGCCCCAGTCCAAACCGGCCGACATGATGCTCCGGGAGTTTCTGTCAAAGAAGCTCCACATGGCCTTCGTAGTCGACGAGCACGGCACCCTCGTGGGCCTGATCACGCTGGACGACCTCCTCGACGAGCTGATCGGTGAGCTCCAAGTGGGGCAAGAGGAGTCGGAGATCTCCCGAATCCGCCCCGGCGTGATGTACGTGAAGGCAGCAATCGACACCGAGGACTTCACCGAGGCCACCGGGATCCAGCTCCCTGATGGCGACTACAACACCCTCGCCGGATTCGTGTTTCACCAGCTCGGCCGGCTGCCACGCACCGGCGATGAGGTGGTGCTCGAGGATCGGGCCTACGTCGTGTCGAAGATGGACGGTCGACGCATTGCCGAGATCCTGGTGCGCCCGGCGCACACCAACCGACGGCGAAAGGAGGCGGTGTGACGCTCCTGCTCGGCGTGCCGCTCGTGCTGATGTGTGTCGTGTTCCAGGGGTTCTTCTCCGGGTCGGAGATGGCGTTGGTGAACGCCTCCCATGGCAACCTGGAGGCGATGGCCGCGACCGGGAACCGCGGTGCGGCGATCGCCCTGAAGCTCCGGGAGAATGACGCCAACCTCCTCGGCACTTGCCTGGTGGGCACCAACCTCGCCGTCGTGACCGGCTCCACGCTCACGCTGTGGCTGCTGGTCGAGGCAGGCTCCCAGAACGAGCTGCTGGCCACTGCCATCTTCCTGCCGCTCGCGCTGATCCTCGGCGAAGCCCTCCCAAAGACCGTCTACCAGCACCACTCCGACGCCCTCGCCCCGATCGTCGCATGGCCGCTGTCCGTCGCTCAGACCGCGTTCAGCCCCGCCCTGTGGGTCGCACGACGGTGGAAGCACTTCCTCATCTGGCTCAGCGCCTCGCCGGAAGAGCGCATCGTCCGTCGCGAAGACATCGTGGGTCTTCTCAACGAGACATCCGACACCATCGACCCGGAGGAACGGCAGCTGGTCCGGAACATCATCGCGATGACAGAGACCGTGGCCGGAGACTGCATGACGCCCCTCGTCGACGTTGAGGCCGTCCGCGAAGATGCCAAGGTCTCAGAAGCGATCGAGGTCGTGCTCCGGCACGGACGCTCGCGACTGCCCGTGTACCGGGGTCGGGTGGACAACATCGTCGGCGTGATCGACCACCGCGATCTGTTGTTCGGTGCAGCCGCAGACGCCGCCGTGTCCACGATCGTGTTGCCGGTGTCGTTCGTGCCCGAGAGCAAGCGCGTGGACGAGCTCCTCCGTGAGCTGCGGGCCCAGGAGGAGCAGTTCGTGGTCGTCGTTGACGAGTACGGCGGTTCGGTGGGCATCGTGACGGTCGAGGATCTCTTGGAGGAGATCGTCGGCGAGATCCGCGACGAACGCGACGGTGAAGAACCGATCATGCGCAAGATCAACGAGCGCGAGTGGCGTGTGTCGGCTCGGGTCGAGATGGACGAATTCGGCGAGGCGCTGGCGCGCCGGATGCCAGACGGCAGCTACGACACGGTCGCTGGGATGCTCCTCGAGCGGCTCGGACACATCCCAGCAGCAGGAGAGACCGTCGATATCGCCGGACTTCGGTTCGTGGTCGAGCGCGCGACCGATCGCGCCATCGAACAGGTCAGGGTGACCGTGCTCAGCGAGCCTACCGGCTGACCCTACAGGGTCCGCGGACCTCCTCCCGGTTCGCTGTCACCCGGACGAGGCAGGTTCAGCCCTCGCACCAACAACTCCTCCAGTCCGGCGTCGAACAACGGCAGCCGGTCCTCGCGACGAACTCTGCGGATCGACCAGACCCACAAGTCGCCGAGCTCGGGCTGACGGTACAGCTCGTGGTGCTCATGAGCCGGCTGTCCAGTGAAGCCCACCTGAACGCGATCCGCATCGCCGGACGGCGTGAACACGATCTCACGCACGACGTCATCGGAGTAGCGCACCACGAGGGCCTCGCCGCGTGTCACCACCTCGAGAAATCCGACCGCCTCGGCGAACGCTGCCAACTCTTCCAGAAGAGCCCCGCGCGCCGCTCGGGCCGCCTCCAGCGCGCGGTCTCTCGCGCGTTCCTGTTCGACCTTCTCGTCCCGGTCCGACCGGATGGCGCGGCGAAACCGCGCGGCCAGGTCTGCCCCCTTCCGCCGCATGCTCCCCCCTTGGTGGCGCGTCGCCAACCACAGCCTGCCAGGCGAGTTTAATCGGGCAACCGGCCTCGCGGCCCGCGCGTGCGTTGACCTCGGCTTTCGGGCCGTGCTATGCGGGGGCGCCGGCAATCGCGGCGAGGGGCTGGCGCGGCCCCCGTTCACTCGAGGCGGACGTCGACATGGGCATTGCGATCGGGATCGACCTTGGCACGACGAACTCGTGCTGTGCCTATGTCGAGAACGGCACTCCAAGGGTGATCACGTACCGCGATGGGTCGCGCACGATCCCCTCGATGTTCGCGATCGACAAGTCCGGCAACCGGCTGGTCGGGAACGAAGCAAAGGCCCAGGCCACGCTGAACCCCGACAACACCATCGCGGCGTCGAAGCGGCTCATCGGGCGGAACTTCGGCTCGTCGCAGATGGAGAAGATGCAGCAGGTCTTCACCTACGAGCTGGTGGAGGGTGATTCCTCCGAGGTGCTGATCAAGGTCGCGAACCAGGTCTTCACCCTGGAGCAGATCTCCGCCGCGATTCTCCGTCGGATCAAGGAAGCCGCAGAAGACGCCCTCGAGAACGAGGTCGATCAGGCCGTTATCACGGTCCCGGCCTACTTCAACGACCGGCAGCGTCAGGCCGTGCGCTCCGCTGGCAAGCTGGCGGGACTTAAGGTGCTGCGGGTGCTGAACGAGCCGACGGCAGCGGCGCTCGCCTACGGCCTCGGCCGCACGCTCAACCAGCGAGTGGCGATCTACGACCTGGGCGGCGGCACGTTCGACATCTCGATCATCGACATCAAGGACAAGATCTTCGAGGTCATCGCAACCGGTGGCGACACATTCCTCGGTGGTGTGGACTTCGATGACCGGCTGATGCAGTTCGTGCTGCAGAAGTTTGTCGACCAGTCCGGCATCGACGTGTCCTACGACCGCTCAGCGGTCTCGCGAATCCGTGACGCGTCCGAGATGGCGAAGATCCAGCTCAGCACGCACGAGAGCACGCCGATCCATCTCAAGGACATCGCCGAAGACGATGACGGCGTGTCCCTGAACCTCGAGATCGAGGTCACCAGGGAGCAACTCGAGGGCCTGACGAGCGATCTCATCGATCGCTCCATCGCCACGTGCGAGCGCATCCTGCAGGAGGCGGGGTCGACGCGCGAGGCGCTCGACGAGATGCTCCTCGTCGGTGGTCAGTCGCGCATGCCGATGGTGCGCCAGAAGCTGGAGTCCTTCGTCGGCAAGCCGCCTTCACACAAGGTGCACCCCGACGAGGCCGTGGCCATCGGCGCCGCCATCATGGCGCACTCCCTGTCGTCGAAGGCCGGCCCGCAGGACATGACCCTGCTCGACGTGCTGCCGATGGCGATCGGCATCAACAAGGTCGATGGCAGCATGCATGTGCTGTTCGCCAAGAACCAGCCGCTGCCTGACTACAAGACCCGCACCCTGACCACCAGCAAGAGCAACCAGCGCTCGATCATGCTGCGGATCTACCAGGGCGAATCGAAGTATGTCGCCGAGAACGAGCTGCTCGGTCAGTTCGTGTTCTCCGGTCTTCGCCAGGCCCCGAGGGGTCAGGTGAAGATCGAGGTCACATTCCACATCGACTCCGAAGGCATCCTGAACCTGACGGCGCGGGACATCGACACCGGGAAGCTGGTCGAGTCCCGCCTCAAGCTCGGCAAGGATGCCGACGAGAAGAAGCGTCGAAGGCGAAAGAAGCGCAAGTCAGCGACGCCGCCGCCTATCGCACCACTGGACATGCCCGTCCAGTCCTCGCTCGCACGCACTCCCGTCAGCCCGCCCAGCGTGCCGACGCCTCAGGCCGTGTCCAGCGTGCCGCAGAACGCCGAGCCGGCCCCTCTCGGGCCGCCGTCGAGCCCGCAGCCGCAGCCGCAGCCCAGCACGCCCCCCGTCGCGCCAGCGCCCCCCGCTCCCCCAGCCCCGCCGATGGGAATCGTCTCGCGGTTCCTCGCGTGGCTCGCCGGTCTGTTCGGTGGCGGGAACTGACCCAAAGGACCTCGAGCGCGCCCTCAGCGAGCGCGTCGTCGTGGTCCTCGTCCAGCCGCAGTACGCCGGCAACGTCGGGGCTACCGCTCGCGCCATGAAGAACATGGGGCTCAGGCGCCTCGTGTTGGTCGATCCGCCAGCCTACGACGCGGAGCAGGCTCGCTGGATGGCGCCGGGTTGCGACGATCTGCTGGCCGGCATCCGGATCGTGTCTCGGCTCGAGGAGGCCCTCGACGGCGCACATCGGGTGATCGCGACCACCGCGCGCCATCGGAGGCGCGGCCAACTCGTGTACGAGCCCCGCCAGGCGGCCGCAGTCGCCCTGGACGATGCCGAAGGCACCACCGCGATCCTGTTCGGTCGAGAAGACTACGGCCTGGACAAGGCTGCCATCGACATCTCACACTCCGTGCTGCGGATTCCCACGCTCGAGCACGCCAGCCTGAACCTCGGCCAGGCGGTGCTCGTGGTCGCCAACGCTCTGTTCGAGGAGGCGCGCTCCCGTGGCCTCGCCGCGACCGGGCGCACCCTCGGCGGCAGTCGCTCCCGCAGGTCTACCCGTTCCGCTGCGCGCGGCAGCTCCCGTGACCGCCGCGCAGATTTGAGCGCAATCACTCCGGCCGCGGAGGACCTCATCGGCCTGTTGGAGCGCGTCGGGTACACGCGCGGCACCCGACCCGAGAAGATCCGGGGCACGGCTATGGCCGCCCTGCAGAGCGCTGACCTCCGGGTGCGTGAGGTCGAAGCGCTCCGCGGCATGGTCCGGCGGGTGCAGTGGGCGTTGAACCACCCCGGCGAGGACTGGAGCCTGTCGGCGAAGGAGAACAGGCGAGAGGACTGACCTGTCGGCTGTCGATGGGATACGATGGGTCCCCTTCCGCTCCTCGCGGCCCCGCGGCGCGCTCCCTTGGCACGCCCACTGCATCCCCTGAGTCCCGCCCGACCTGGAGACCTCCATGGAAAAGATCATCATCGACGGCGGAACCCCGCTGTACGGCACCATTCGTGCGTCCGGCGCGAAGAACGCCGCCCTCCCCATCCTCATGGCCACCCTGCTCGCGCCTGGCGAACATCGGCTCGCGAACATTCCCGATCTCGCCGATGTCTCGGCCACACTGTCGCTGCTGGGACGCATCGGCTGCCCGTCGCTGGTCAACGGCACCGTGCGGCTCGACACCACCCGCATCGCCTTCTGCGAGGCGCCGTACGACGTGGTGCGCAAGATGCGCGCCTCAGTGCTCGTCCTCGGGCCCTTGCTCGCTCGCTGTGGCGAGGCCCGAGTCTCCCTGCCAGGCGGATGCGCCATCGGCACCCGTCCCATCGACCAGCACCTCAAGGGACTTGAGGCCCTCGGCTGCACGTTCCGGATCGAGGGCGGCTACATCCATGGCGAGTGCCGCGAGCTCGTAGGCGCCGACATCCTGCTCGACATGCCGACCGTCACCGGCACCGAGAATATCCTGATGGCGGCGGTGCTCGCCCGGGGCCGCACGCGGATCATGAACGCCGCTCGCGAGCCCGAAATCGTCGACCTCGCGCGGTTCTTGCAGTCGCTCGGCGCCCGCATCGAAGGCGCCGGGACCGACACCCTCGTGATCGAGGGCGTTGCGCGTCTGTGGCCTGCGTCGCGCCCGTATCGGGTGTTGCCCGACCGCATCGAGACCGGCACTTACCTGGCCGCCGCCGCTGCAGCAGGCGGAGACATCCGCGTGGAGAACACCGACCCGGGCCTGCTCACGGCGGTGCTGAGCAAGCTCGAGGAGGCAGGCTGCGAGATCACCACGGGTGACGACTGGGTGCGGTTGCGGCGAGAGGGCCCGATTCGGGCATTCGACCTGCGCACGATGCCCTACCCCGGGTTCCCGACCGACATGCAGGCGCAGCTGATGTCGCTGGCGTCGCTGGCGGACGGCACCTCCCGAATCACTGAGACCATCTTCGAGAATCGGTTCATGCACGCGGCTGAGCTCCGACGGATGGGTGCCGACATCGAGCATGATGGCCGCGTCGCCACCGTCGCCGGCCGCGACTCGCTCTCCGGAGCCGCCGTGATGGCGTCCGACCTCCGCGCGTCCGCTGCCCTCGTGATCGCCGGGCTCGCGACCGAGGGGCTCACCGAAGTTCTCCGCATCTACCACCTGGACCGCGGCTACGATGATCTGGTTGGCAAGCTGCAGGGCGTAGGGGCGCGCATCGCACGGGTGAGCGATGCGGAGCATGATCATGCGAAGTTGCTCGCCGCGCTGCGACCGTCGGATGGCGATCTCCGCGCATCGGCCTAAGGCCGGAGCCGAACGTGGCGTAAGAGGTGTAGATGGGGCGGATCCCGCGTGACGTGGTGGATGCCATTCGGGACCGGACGGACATCGTCGAGGTCGTCGGACGCCACGTCACGCTTCAGAAGCGCGGGAGCAGCTGGGTCGGGTTGTGCCCGTTTCACCAGGAGAAGAGCCCGTCGTTCAACGTCATCCCCTCGAAGGGCATCTTCCACTGCTTCGGCTGCCAGGCCGGCGGTGATGTCTTCAAGTTCGTGATGCTGCTCGAGGGGCTCTCGTTCGTGGAGTGCGTGCGTGAACTTGCCGGTCCTGCAGGAGTCGACATCCCCGAGCGCGAGCTCACCCCGGCAGAGCGACAGCAGCTTCGCGCGCGCGCCACTCTGTACGATGTCCTCGAGGAAGCCGCAGGATTCTACGAGAAGGTGCTCTGGACCCAGGGCGACGGCGAGCCTGGGCGTCGCTACCTGGAGCAGCGTCAGATCGAGCGCGACGCCGCTCGGGCGGCTCGGATCGGCTTCGCACCCGGGGGGTGGACACGCCTGATCGACCACCTCCACCGCGCCGGCTTCTCGGAAGAGTTGGTGCGTGAGGCAGGCCTCGCTCGCGCGCGACGTACCGGGGACGGCAGCTACGATGCGTTTCGTGATCGGCTCGTGTTCCCCATCCGCGACGACCGGGGCCGCGTGCTCGGGTTCGGGGGGCGCCTGCTCGAAGGAGACGGTCCGAAGTACATCAACTCCCCCGAGACGCCGCTCTACGAAAAGTCGCACATCCTCTACGGATTGCATCACGCGCGAGCTGCGATCCAGCGAAAGGACCGCGCGGTCGTGGTCGAGGGCTACTTCGACGTTGTGTCTATGCATCAGGGCGGGTTCGACGAGACCATCGCCACCTGCGGCACGGCCCTCACCCCCGCGCACGTGAAGCGGCTGCGGCGGCTGACCCGCAACGTTGTGCTCGTGATGGACTCCGACAACGCAGGCATGCGTGCGGCCGAGCGCTCGCTGCCGCTCTTCCTCTCCGCCGGCATGCAGGCGTGGCGGATCGAGCTGCCGGGTGCGAAGGACCCTGACGAGCTGCTCCGGGAAGAAGGGGCATCGGTGATGGAGGCGGCGCTCGTCGCGCGCTCGCCCTTGCTCGAGTGGGTGGTCGACCGCAAGCTGGCGTCCTACGGCCGGCAGTCCCCGCTGGGGGTAGACGTGGACGCAGTTGGCAGAGCGCGGGTCGTCGAGGACCTGGTGCCCCTGCTCGCCACCCAGCCCGACCGGCAGCTGTCCGACACGGTTGCCCGCCGCGTGGGAGTGCCAGAGCTCGTGTTGTGGCAGCAGGTACAGGCGGGCACCGCAGCACCACCTCGTGAGGTGGAACCCGAGGCCGGCTGGCGCCCCGACCGCGACGTCGTCCACCTGATCTGGCTCCTGGTCCATCGGTACGACCAGGTCGCTGATCTCCTGGCCCAGGTGCCCCCAGCGGTGCTGAGCGGGCACCCGCAAGTCCAGCCGGTGGTCGCACGCCTCGCCACAGGGGAGCCTGTGGCAGCCGTGCAGCAGGACGCCGCGGACCCGGGTGTTGCCCGTGCCCTGCGCGCCATCGTGGCCCGACAGGTGCTCTACGCGCCCGAGGAGGCCCCAGCAGCCGTGTGCCACGTGCTGGAGCGCCTCACGCGGCGACGACGCAACCAGGAACTGGATGATGCGGTGCGCACGGCGGAGGCCGCGCTCAGAGACGGAGACTTTGCTGGGTTCCGCCAGGCGACTGCCTTGAAAGCGGAGCGCGTCCGGCAGGAACGCCGCCTCGAACAGCTACTATCCGCAGGCAACCCCGGAGCCTTCGCCGCGGCGCTCGCCGGGTGCATTCCCGGTGCGACCCCGGAGAACGCGGGTTGAGCCTTGGCGGATCGCTTGTTTGCTGTTACCCGCCGTCAGACCAATGTCTATCCGGACCGTGACAGTGACCAGACGCCCGCTCATGCGTGGAACTTACCACAGCTGCCGCTCGCTGAGCTGCAAGTACGTGTCAACGTCGGTCGCCCGCCTACCATTGGTCTCCCCCGCCCCCCGTTGGAGTGCGCTCGCATGAGCATGCCGAAGGACATGTCCGATCCGGAAGTGCAACAGCTCATCAACATGGGCAAAAAGCGTGGGTACGTCACGTACGAGGAGATGAACAACTTCCTGCCAACCCACCTCGTGTCCAGCGATCGGCTGGACGACGTGATGATCATGTTCTCCGACATGGACATCGAGGTCGTGAACCAAGCCCGCAAGCGGGCAGAGGCAGAGCGGCGCGGCCGCGACGAGACGCCCCAGGAGCCCACCCGCTCCAACGATCCGGTCAGGGTCTACCTGCGCAAGATGGGGAGCGTGTCGCTCCTCTCTCGTGAAGGCGAGATCGAGATCGCGAAGCGCATCGAAGAGGGCGAGTACACGGTCAAGCGGATCGCGTTGACCGTGTCCGTAGGCGTTCAGTTCATCGACGACCTCATCGAAGAAAACGCCCAGCGCGTCGCCAAGGCGCTGAAGTCGGGCAAGAAGCCCCGACCGTTCCGAGCCCGAGGCGGGCTCACGCTGGAGCAGGTCCGCGAGAGCGCCGTCAAGGCGAACGACATCCTCACGAACCTCCGCGTCGAGCTGCAGCGGGTCAAGAGCAAGAAGCGCGGGCGTGAGCTCGAGGAGCTGGTGCTCGACGCCGAAGACGATCTGTACGAGGTGATGGACGCCATCGAGCTCACCAAGCGCCAGATCGCGACCATCTCCGAGCGCATCCAGGAAGCCTGGACCATGATGGCGTCGTCCGAGAAGGAGATCGAGCTGGTCGCCCGCGACGCTCGGCTCCCGATGAAGGACCTGCGACCCTCCATCCGTAAGGTCCGCCGAAACCTCGATGGCGCTGGCCAAGAGGTCATCCTGCGCACCGGCATCCGGGAGGAGCGCTGGCGGGACTTCGACAGCCGGGTGCGGCGCGAACTCCGCAAGGTGCGCAAGGTCGAGGCCGCCACGGGCATGGCGCGGGATGACGTTCACTCCGCGGCACAGGCCCTGCGGCGTGGCGAGGCACTGGCAGAGCAAGCGAAGTGCGAGCTGGTGGAGGCCAACCTCCGACTCGTGGTGTCAATCGCCAAGAAATACACCAACCGCGGGCTGCAGTTCCTCGA
>JBLFXJ010000073.1:0-25768 GCA_047609825.1 Myxococcota bacterium | reverse complement strand
CCGCGTGCAGCGCCTTGGACAGCGCATCGCCGAGGCTGCCGCCCCCGTGCCGACCCTTTGTGCGGTCGTAGCTCCCTTCCCAACGATCCGAGAGGATGCGGCGCGCGCCGTGGTGAACGAAGTTCTCGCGCGGATCGGCCGACCGCCACCGCTTCTTCCGGCCCAGCTCGGCACGGAGCTCGACGAGGGACTTGCCGGCCCACTTGCGGCGTGCGACCGCCGCGGCCTTGCTCGCCGCTGCTCGCCGCACGCTCGCGAGCTTACGCGTGAGCTGCTTGCCGGCCAGGGCCGGCGGCGGCTTCACCAGCGCGTCTTCCTTCTCGGCCTCCATGCGGGCCTCGCGCCGGGCGTCGTTCGCCTTCTTGAAGGCCTTCACGGCCTTCTTGCCAGCGGCGCTTCCAGCCTCCGCTGCGAGCGCGGAGCGAATGCCCTTCGCCCCCGCATAGGTCAGGCTGTCCCGGTGGGTGATGTCCCGCCCCGCATTGCAGGAATACAGCTGGATGTTCACCGTGGACCCGAGCACCCCGCCGATCCCCGACACGAAAGACGCGGCGTCGGAGCTCTTCAGCGCCCGCGTGCCCTTGAATGTGTTCACGGTGTTCGTCGACAGCGCCTGATCGTCGCCGTGGGCGAAGATCGACAGGTTCCGGATGGTGGTCCATGCCGGGGGCTTGGGACCGGCTTCTCCCCGGCTCGTGGCCTCGTTCTTCAGGGCCTTGCCGATCGCATTGATGCGCGTGGTCAGCTGGCCGGCGTTGTCGACTGCTGTCGCTTGTCCCCAGCGAATGCGCCTGCCCGCCACCGCGGCGGAGAGGGTCGTCTTGGCATGGGTCTCTGCCTGGCTCTTGAAGTAGGCGTGTCCACGCCTCTTGTTCTTGTCGTAGTTCGCGCGGATCGTGACGGTGACCCCACTGGACGTCCGCGCGTCGGTCGCGGGATCGAAAGCCGCCTTGCCTCGCTTGCCCTTGCCGCGGCGCTTCAGGTTGCCCTGGAGCGCGCTCTGCGCCGGCAAGTCCTGGCTGCCCAGCTCCTCGAACAGATCGAGCAGAGCGGGGCCCACCCCGCCGGTGGCGTCGGTCTGGTCGCTCCCCCCTGCGCGCTGGGTCGCCGTGTCGGGCTGCTGCATCTTGTCCTGGACGGCATCCGGGACGGGCTGCGGGCCAGACTTCGCCGGTGTGGACGGCCCCTCACTGGACGTCTGCCCGAATGCGGCCCACCGGTGCACGGTGTCGGCCTCGGTCATCCGGGGCACCTTGGAGGCGTCGACCAAGGTGTACGGGATGCCGCCGGCGCCCTTCCGGGCTGTCTTCGCGTTGGAGGCCGCGGTGATCTCCTGGAGAAACGCAGGGAAGTCGGCCCCCTTGAGGTTCGTGCAGCCCCAGGACGACACGAAGTCGCGCCCCTTCCAGTCCACGCCCCCGCTGTGCACGTTGATCACGGGCGCACCGAGGGTACGATGCGCCGTTCGGCGGCCGGTCCCGAACGCAGTCGAGGTGTCGCCCGGCTGGCGGGCGTAGAGCACCTTGCGGGCCTCGCGCAGGGCCGTGTAGTTCAGGCGCAACCTACCCTTCTGCTTCTTGTACTCCGGGTTGAGCAGCCGCCACATCTGGGTCACCCGAACTTTGGCAGCCTGGTCGTGGAGGCCCGCCACGAAGGCGGACAGGGGCACCTTGGCGTAGGTGGCGGTGGCGGTCTTCAGCAGGCGTGCTTTGAGCCTGGCGGCGCGCCACCGGGCCGACCGCGCAGTCCGGGCCGTCGGAGCGCCGGCGCGCTTGCCGAAGATCTGGCTGAGCACCGCCGTCTGGTGCCCGCCGCCGCTGGTGCCGTGGGTGCGCAGGGTCTGCATGGTCTGGCCGTCCATCAGGTGCGCGGCCCCCTTGTTCTTGTCGGACGCCCCGGCCGGGTCCACGCTGCCCGCCCGCTCCGACACCCGCGGAACGAGCCGGGCACCCTCCCGCTGGACCCAGATCGAGATCACCAGATCGTCGAAGCCCTGCTTGCCCGAGAAGTGCTTCGCGCCCTTCTCTGCCTTCTTCGTTCGAGACGGCCCCGTGCCCGCCGCTGCGGGTGATGCGCCGGTCGGGGAGGCTCCGCTCGGGTTCCGGGCCGGTCCGCTCTTGGCATAGGCCCGCTTGAACGCCCCCGCACCACCGGTCTGCACCACCGCCCCGGATTCGTCCTTCCGGGCACCGCGGATCGAGAGCAGGTTCAGCTCGCCCGGTCCCTCGAGGAACACCCCGCCACGGGCCCGGATCAGGTTCCGGTAGAACACCCAGCGCGCCTCCACCGGGGTGCCCGCCGGCACGATGCGCGCCTCGGCGGAGCCCGCTGCCGGGGTGTGGTCCCCGAGCAACCGGAAGGCCATGCCCGGCAACGCCTCGAGCAACCGGAACGTGCGCCCGTCGATCGCCCCACCCAGCTCTCCGAGCGGCCGGCTGCCGAGTCCCGAGGTGTCCGCATATGCGAAGTCGTCCGCCGTGCCCGTGTCTGGCTCCGCCGTGTGCGTCCGCTGCACGCCCGCGACGGCCAGGGTGAGGGCGGCGTCCATCGCGTGCGTGTTGCCCTGGGCGTCCAGCGACTCGCCGAGCAGGGCCACGCGCAAGCGCCGGATGAAGTCCAGCGGGAGCTGCAGCGCGCGGTTGAGGGCCAGCGCCCGCTTTGCAGACACCGGCTTCTGCTGCCGCTTCCGTCGACGCTTCTTCTTCTTCGTCGTCTTGTCCGCGGTCGCGCCCGACGGCGGCTTGTACCGGTGCACGGTCCCATCGGCGGCGAGGGCTGGCGTCTCCGAGGCGGCAGTCGTCCCCATCGAGGCGACGGCCCCGGACGACGCCGGTGCCTCGTCCGCGGACTCCGCCAGCGCCGACAACACCACGCCCTCGTTGGCATAGGCCTCCCGCTCGAGCGCATCCCCCGGCGAGGACACCTGCAGCCCGGGTCCGTCAGGCGCGGGGATCCGCCCCTCGGCGTGCTGCACCACGTGGGTCAGCTCGTGGGCGAGCAGGCGGTCGCCGGCGGGCGTACCGGGCGCGAACTCCCCCGCCCCGAACCAGACGTGCGCCCCAATGCTGAACGCATGGGCCGCAAGGGCTCGCGCCGCCTTCGCCGCCTGGCCATCGGTGTGCACCCGCACCTGCCCGAAGTCCTCGTCCATGGCCTGTTCGAATCGCTCCCGCTGGTCCGGCGCGAGGCTCGCCCCGCCGGACTCCTGCAGGGTCGTCGCCTCGATGGCCGAGCCCCCCGACCGCCGCTCCCGGAGCACCCGCTGCATGGCCCGATTCGACGCGAGCGGCCCGTGGGCGACGCCCGGGTTGTGCACCGCGTGCTCCAGCGCCCCCGCGACGGCACCGCGCAGACCCTCAGGCGCGGCCAGGGCAGCCCCGACCTCCGTGTTCCCGAACGCATCGTGCACCGACGCCGCCACCTCCGCTTCGGGGGCGCGCGCAGGCCCGACGGTGGGAGCGGGTTCGATCGACGGGGCGACCGCACGACTTCGACGGCGGTGGGCGTCGGAGACCATGGACTCTCCCGGGGACGTTCGCCTCCCCTGACGCAAGTCCCGGGCCGGGCCCCTGTCACGCCATGGCGCAGTCCAACGCCGACTCTGGCCGACCCGGGGTGTCCCTCACACCCCGGGTGACATGCGCCATGACACCGAGCCAGCGGCCAGACGCCGACTCTCGCAGGGCGTTCGCAGGCACGGCGCTTGCTCCGTCCCCAACCACCCCCAAAGGAGATCCGATGCCCCACGCCGACGGCGCCCACAGCGAGAGCTTCCATGGCCAGCAGCACTTCCTGCTCGAGGTCGAGCACATCACCGACCAGATCCACTCGGTGGTGGGAGGGTTCTCGAAGCTGTCGGGCATGGAGTCCCACACCGAGGTCATCGAGTACAAGCCCGGCAACGACCTGTATGTGCGCCGGATTCCGGGTCGCACCTACTACAATAACATCGTGCTGGAGCGGGGCTTCACCTGCAATGACGATCTGTACAACTGGCGGCTGGAGATCGCCCAGGGCTCCCGTGTGCGTCGCAGCGGCTCGGTGATCGTGCTCGACCACAGCCACGCCGAGGTGTCCCGCTACAACTTCTACGACGCCTGGCCGGTGATGTGGAAGGCCCCCGAGATGGACGCCACCGGCTCCGACACCGCTATCGAGCAGCTCGAGTTGTCGGTGGAGTACATCGAGTTCGTACGAGCGCCTCGGCGTTGAAGCCACCACTGTGGCGGATCGTCCTCCGAGCGCTGAAGTCCAGGTGTTGGTGGCTGCGGATCATGGAATGGCGGGCGCCACGATCCTGAACCCGATGGAATAGGCGCGGGCCTCGGGCTCGGAGTCCACCCGGGTGCCGGCGCGGGTCTCGGGCCAGTTGGAGTTGTAACTCCCGCCGCGCACCGCCTTCAGCACCCCGGTCCGCGGGCCGCGGGGCGCCACCACGGGGTGCTCCGGGTAGTCCTCGGCCCAGTCCGCCACCCACTCGGACACGTTGCCCGCCATGTCGTACAGGCCCCATGGGTTCGCCTGGCGCTCCTCCACCCACTCGGGGCCCTGCGAGTTGCCCTTGTACCAAGCGTGGTCCACGAGCACGTCCACGTCGTCGCCCCACCACCACTGGGCGTCGCTGCCGGCGCGTGCGGCATGCTCCCACTCGGCCTCGGTCGGCAGCCGTCCGCCGAGCCAGGCCGCGTAGGCATTGGCCTCGAACCAGCTGATCTCGCTGGTCGGCCAGGCCTCGGGGTTGTCTGCGAGGTCGGCCGGAGTGACGCCCGGGAGGGGATCGAACCGGCGGTACTCGCCGAGGGTCACCTCATGTCGGAGCATCCGAAGCGGCTCCACGGTGGCCTGGTACGGCAGGTCGACCCCCCGGCACTGGGCCGCGCCGCCGCCCACGTCACAGCCCATCTGGAACTCGCCTCCGGGGAGGTGGACCCACGCCTCTGCGTCGAGGGGAGGCGGGGGTCGGCGGGCGCGCCACGGCGCCAGGAGTGCCCCCTGCAGCGTGGGGTCGAGCCCGGCGTTCGCCACCAGCGACAGCCGCGCGCCGAGCAGGCTGGCGGCGCGTGGGCGGTCGAGCCCCGCGCCGACGGTGGCCCGGACCAGCGCCTCGAGCGGGCGCCGGTCGAGGACTGTCCAGCCGAGAGCGAACACGCGGTCGCGGCCGTCTGGATCCCGGGCGTCCGCAGCATCGAGCAGCGCCGATCCAGAGTAGCCGTGGCGGGCGTACAGGGCCTCGAGGGCCTCGAGGGCCTCGGTCTCCGTGCCGCCGGTGACCTGGGCCTCCAGGCGGCGGGCGTCCACCCACCAGAACACGCCCGCACCGAGGACCGCGAGGACGACCGCGACGGCCAGGGCGGCCCCGGCCCAGCTCCAGCGACGCCCCCGGCGGGCGGCGCACGCGGCCTCCCACCAGGCCCGGCTGTCGTCGGTCCACGGGAGGTGGGCCTCGACGCGTGCGATCTGCCGGTGGGTGCCGCCGTCCAGCTCGACCCCGGAGGGATCGTCCGCCCGCCAGGCGACCATCCGCCGGTCCACCAGGGACCAGGCCTGCACCACCGCAGGGTCGAGTCCGAACTGGCGCAATGCGTCGGGCCGCTCCAGCAGGGTGTGCACCGCGGCGGCGACGGTGTCGTGGGGCACGCTGAGGTGGTCGACGCCCGCGAGGGATTCCCGCACCACCAGCCACGCGCCGCCAGCCTCCAGCCCCGCGAGCATGCGCGCAGCTCCGGGGCCGAGCTGCTCTACGAGGCCCGCGGCGCCGCGCCACACGCGGCGGTCGCCGCTGGGGGCCACGAACAAGCCGAGCAGCAGCAGCCCCAGCGTGCGGTCGGCCGGGCGTGCGCCGGCGGCCTGGTCGAGCACGCGGACCACGTGGTCGGCCACGGCATCCCGCACCCACCCGGCGAGCACTGCCCTCGGCGGCACCTCCAGGCGCCGCAGCCCATCGCCCGCGGGCGCGGCCTCCTGCACCAGCCGGTCGAGTACCACCTGCAGCTCGGGCACCAACGGAGCCTCGGGCGCGTCTGCACGGAGGCGAGCGAACCCGTCCGCGAGGCGGTCGATGTCGGCGTCGTCGGCCACCAGCCCGTGCCTGGGCCGGCCGTCGCGCAGCAGCGCCAGCGGGGCCGCGATCACGTCGCGGAACGCGGCACGGCCGTGGTCTGGGGCGTCGCGGCCAACGGGCGGCAGGGCCCACGCTCGGGTGCGGGAGGCGAGCGGGCCGAGCCACGCCTGGAGCGCGCCGTGGGCGTCCCTCCGATGGACCAACACCCACCGGCACGGCGCGGGCCCGCCGGTGGTCGCGGCGATCAGCGCGCGCACCTGCTCCGCCTCGTCCGCCCACAACAGCCCCTCGGCCTGATCGATCACCAGCACGGGCGCCCGGCCCACCGCGGCCGCCGCCAGGAGCCGGTCGGCGGGTGCGTCCGTGCCGTCCACGAGGGCGTCGGCGAGGCGCAGTCCCAGACCCGGAACTTCGGGCTGGCGGTCCACCGCGCACGGCACGCCGCGCCGGCGGACGGCAGGCACCAGGCCCGCGAGCACGAACGACGACTTTCCGGCGCCTGCAGGCGCGTGCATCGCGAGAACCGGCGCATCCGACGCGAGCAACGCCACGCCACGGGCCACGTCGGCCGCGCGCCCTGCGAAGCCAACGGGGTGCATGAATGGGGCGAGCAGCGGCCACGGGCGGTCGGGCAAGGGCGGCTCGGGGGGCGGCGGCCGCAGGGCGACAGTCGCGGGCGGTGCCGGTGCCGGCGGCTTCAGGTGAGCGGGCGCCCACTCGGCCAGCGCTGGGCCGGCGAGCACCCGGGCGAGGTGCGCCGCCTCGCGCGCGACGGCCGCCGCCTCAGGGCGTCCTGCGGGATCGAACGCGAGCATGGCGTGAGCCAGGTGCCGGGCCGGCTCCGGGCATCGGTCGACCGCTCGCAGGCATGCCGCGAGCGTACGGGACCGGGAGCGGGGGTCCACCGCGGGCCGAGCGCCGGTCAGCGCCTCCACGAGCAGCACCCCGAGACTGAACACGTCCGACGCCGGCCCGGCGACGCCGTCGTATCGCTCCGGTGCCGCATACGCGGGCGTGCCCCCCGCCCGCCCATGGCCCGGGACCCCGGCGAGACCGAAGTCGAGCACCTTCACCCCGCCGCGGGGCGTGATGCGCACGTTGCCGGGCTTGATGTCCCGGTGCACCACCGTGACGGGCGCACCCGAGTGTGGGTCGGTGGCGTGGTGTGCCGCGTCCAGGGCGAGCGCTACCCGGTGCACCACCTCAGCCGCTACCGCCGGCGGGGTCGTCCCCCGCGCGAGCAGGTCCGACAGCGTCTCCCCGGGCACGTACTCCATGATCAACGCCGGCCCGCCGTCCACCTGCACCAGGTCGGTCACCGCCACGATGGACGGGTGGTGCAGCATGGCCAACACCCGCGCCTCCGCCTCGAGCACCCGCCGGTGGGCCGGGTCGTCGACACGGTGCAGGCGCTTGAGGGCCACCTGCCGCTCGAAGCCGGCCGCACCCCGGTGTCGGGCGAGCCACACCTCACCGAACCGGCCTCGGCCGAGCGGGCGGAGCGGGACGTACCGGGGGTCGGCGGATTGCGCGGGTGCGTCGGCGGGCATCGCGGCACCCTACCAGCACGGTGTGCTCGCGGCGGGTGTCACCCGCGGTACACGGCACATGTCACGGAGCGCCGCCCACCGTCCGCAATGAAGGTATGACCATCTTTTTCGTCCGGCACGCCCGTTGCTGTGGACCGTGGTCACACCGGAGTCCTCCATGCTCACGCCCCTCATCGTCCTCGCCCTCGCCTGCGCTCCGCCCGAGTCCAGTGACCTCGACACCGCCACCTCAGCCGCATCCACCCCCGCCCCGCCGGACGTGCCCGCTCGGGTGCTCGCCACGAGCACGGTGTTCGTCGCCCCCGGCGAGCCGGCGGAGGTCTGGTTCGCCGTCCACAGCGACGACCAGCTGGTGGAGATCCGTCTGGAGAGCACGGCTGTGCCGCAGAAGGTGGGCATGCTGTCCGGCCAGGACGACTGCTGTGTGGTGGAGACGGTGCCCGACTGGGAGACGTGCTTCACCGACGCGGTGAACCACGACTTCGTGCAGCTCGGCGACGCCTGGTCCTACACGCTGGTGGTGTTCGACCACAGCGGCGAGGGCGATGGTGGCGAGGTCACCGTCGTGGTGTCCGAGGCGGAAGACGCCGATGTGGGTGCGTGCGGCCGGTTCGTCTGCGCGTGTGGTTAGATCGCGGCGTGTCCAGCCCCACCGAGACCGACTCCGACTGGCTCGCCGAGCCCGCCGCTCCCGACGAGGACCTCACCTGCTGCGTGGTGTTCCACCCCGAGCGCCGCCACGCGGGCACCTCGGTGCGCCTGCCGCACAACGTCACCCTGGAGCTCGGCCGTGACTCCGACGCGTTCGGCCCGGCCGTGCTCGCCGATGCCCGCCTGTCCACGCGCCACGCCTCGTTGCGTCGGGTCGGCGATGCCGTCGAGGTGGTGGACCTCGGCAGCCGCAACGGCGTGCGCGTCGGCTCACGCCGGGTGGCCCGGGCCCTGGTCGAGGCCGGCACGCCGTTCGCGCTCGGCCGCATGATCCTGCTCCCAGTGCTGGAGCGGCCTGGCGCCCCGTGCGACGGCGGCCGCCTCGTGGGTCGGAGCAGCGCGCTGCGGGAGGTGGTGGACCTGATGGACCTCGTGGCCCGACGCGACACCACAGTGCTCGTGGTCGGCGAGACGGGCACCGGCAAGGAGCTGGTGGCGGAGGAGATCCACGCTCGGTCGGGCCGCAGCGGCGCCTTCGTGCCGGTGAACTGCAGCGCCATCGCCCCTGGGGTGCTCCAGAGCGAGCTGTTCGGCCACGTGCGAGGGGCGTTCTCGGGCGCAGACCGGCGCCGCACAGGGCTGGTGGCGGCAGCCGATGGCGGCACGCTGTTCCTCGACGAGATCGGCGACGCGTCGCTCGAGCTGCAGAAGGCCCTGCTCCGGCTGCTCGAGCAGAGCGCCATCCGGCCGGTCGGCGCCGACCGCACTCAGCACATCGACGTGCGGATCGTGGCCGCCACCCACCGCGATCTGGCGGCCGAGGTCGACGCTGGGCGGTTTCGCCCCGATCTGCTCAACCGGCTGTACCGGTGGGTCATCCCCACGCCGGCGCTTCGAGAGCGCCCGCAGGACATCCCGCTGCTGGTGTCCCACTTCGCCCGACGGTTCGCCGGACAGGACCCCGGCTGGACCGGCCGCGTGGCGTGGCACCTGCTGCAGCACCGGTGGCCCGGCAACGTGCGGGAGCTCGAGGCGCGGGTGGAGGCCCTGGTGGTGCTCGCCCGAGGTGGCCCCCTCGACCTGGCGCCCGGGATGGCGGCCGAGCTGGCCCCCGGGGCGACCGATGCCTCGGCGCCCGTCAGTCGCCCCGATCGGGCCGCCCTCGCCCGGCTCCTCTCCGAGCGCGGCGGCAACATGCGGGGGGTGGCGACCGCGGTCGGCGTGTCCCGCAACACCCTGTACCGGTGGTGTCGCGAGGATGGGCTGATCCCCGACGACTACCGGTAGCGAGGGGGGCGCCTGGGTCCGCGGTCGCTCAGATCGCCGCAGGCGCGAACAACAGCAGCTCGCCCTCGACCCTGTCCGTCTCCGACCCCGCCAGGATCACGTCCTGCAGCCCATCACCATCGAGGTCGCCCGCCCCCACCCGCACGCCCTTCTCGGACGGGAAGTCGAACCGGATGACCGCGTCGTCGTCGGTGCGGACACCGAGCGGCGCGCCGTCGAACCACCACGCGCCCGGTCCCGCCCGATGCCGGTAGCCGCGGAGCCGGTACAGCCCGATGTAGCCGCTGCCCACCAGCAGATCGACCGTCCCGTCGTCGTCGAGGTCGGCCGCTGCCAGCGAACCCCCCAGGTTCTGGTCCGGCCCGGACGCCTCGATGCGGCCGATGGCGGCGTCGAGCTCCAGCGGGGCCGAGCGGTGCCCGCCGAGCACCGTGACCAGGCCGCCCAGCGGGAACGCCGACCCGTTGTCGGGGCACCCCATCGCGAGGTCGGCCAGGCCGTCGCCGTCCACGTCGCCCAGCGCCTTCAGCTCGGGCACCGTGCAGCTGTCGTGCAGCCCGGGCACGTCGGTCAGGGAGATGTCCCCCATCAGCGGGCCCGGGAGCAGCCACGCGCCGCGGGTGTTCTGGAGCGCGCCGATGACCAGATCGTCCACGCCGTCGCCGTCGAAGTCCCCGGCGGCATGGCGAAAACCCCCATAGTACGGTGGCATATCGATGATATGCGCCACCGCGACATCCCGCGCCATGTGCAGGCCCACCAGATCCGACGGCACCACGAAGCCCTCGCCATACGGCGCCACCTCCCCGGCGGCCCCCACCGCGATCTCGTGCACGCCGTCGCCGTCCTGGTCGCCGAGGAGCGTCGCGCCGAACCCGAAGCCCGATCCGAACCGGTCGTGCGCGATCACGAACCGCGCCTCGGCCAGGTCGAGGCCCACGCGGTCTACGCCGGCGATCCCCCACAACGCGCCTGCTTCGAAGCCGCCGGCGCTCGCCCCGCCGTCGCCGACCGACACGTCCTCGAGCCCATCCCCGTCGATGTCTCCGATGGCATGCAGCTGCGACGCCTCGAACGCGCCGGGCGTCCACTCCACCTGCAAGGCGGCCGCGCGGTGCACCTCGTCATCGCCCCATGGCCCGCTCAGCAGGTACGCGGTGTTGTGCCCGGCGTCGCCGAGGAGCACGTCCAGCAGGCCGTCGCCGTCCACGTCGGCCGATACCACGAGCGACGACCCGAAGGCGCTCCCCCCGTCATCCTCCTCGACCACCGCCTCCGCGTCGTCGAACCCGAGCACCGGTGGCCACCCGCACACGTCGGTGGCGTCGCCGACCGAGCCGTCGCAGTCGTTCACCACCCCGTCCTCGCACACCTCCGCCGCACCTGGGTAGACCGTCGGATCGGCATCCGCGCAGTCCCGTCCATTGGGCACCCGATCCGGCACGTCGGCGCACTGCCGGATCGCTGGGGTGGCGGCGTCGCCCCACCCGTCGCCGTCGCCGTCGGGGTGCCACGCCGTGGCCTGCACGCTCGGGTCGGCGTCGCCCTCCAGGCCATCGCAGTCCTCGTCGCCCGCAGCGCACACCTCCACGCCGTCCGGGTTCACGTCGGGGTCGGCGTCGTCGCAGTCCGCGCCGTCCAGGACCGACCCGCCGCGGGCGAGGCACGCCACCACCTCGGTCGCCGGGTCGCCGAATCCGTCGCCGTCGGCGTCGTCGAACCACGCGGGCATGTCCACCACGTCGGGATCCTCGTCGTCCACGAGCAGGTCGCAGTCGTCGTCGATGCCGTTGCAACGCTCGGGATTTCCGGGGAATCGCAGTGGGTCGGTGTCGTCGCAGTCCTCGCCAGCCGGTGACCCGTCGCCGTCGGCGTCCACCACCCCGGTTCCGGTTCCGGTGGCCGTGCCTGACGACCCCGTGGCAGTGCCGGGCGACCCCGTGGCCGTCGACCCGGTCGCCTCGAGGCCCCCCGAGTCCTCGACCTTGCCGGCCCCGCACCCGAGCAGGACCAATACTGCCGTCCACATCGCCGCACCCCCGCGGGATCGTATCGCACGGTGGAGTTCGGCCGCGCGCAACGCGGATGTCCGATCGCAGACGCCGGGGCGGAAATCCAGGCCCGCGGGTGGATCGAAGTGCTCGGGCCCGGGGCGGGCGGATGTTCGGCGACGCACGCAAATTATGGGTTGATCTGACGCTGGAGGGCTCGGTTGCGCCGGTCCCCGGGACCGATCGCCGTGGGACTCTCTCCGCCTCACTTGCGAAGCGGAGGTCTCGTGTCACCCACCACAGCATTGGTGCTCGCGCTGTTCGCCGGCACAGCCGCAGCATCCGGAGATGACGACGCCATCTTCCTCGGGCTCTCGGCGGCCGGCGATGGCGTCACCCCCACCGTCGCCGAGGCGTTGGCGCACGACAGCGGCCTGCAGGGCGTGGGCTACGGCGCGTCCGGGTCAGCCCGGGGCGACGTCAGCTACGCTGTGCCCATTGCACTCCCCGAAGGGCGGCTCGGGCCGGGCGTGGCGCTGGCGTATTCTTCGGCCGCGGGGGCGCACTCCCCCCTCGGGCGCGGGTGGTCGATCGCGGCGGGCATGACGCTCACGCACGTCACCGGAAAGGCCAGAGCCCAGGCCTATGGTCTCGAGCTCACCGCCCCCGTTCGGGTGTCGGGGGGCGGGCTGTCCGGCATCTTGTTCAAGGGGGACACCGGCTGGGAGCTGCACTCCGAGTCCCCGCAGAACGCCGATGTCAGCTTCCACCCCGGCGACAACGCGTGGACCGTGCGCAGCGGCGGGATCACCACCACGCTCGTGGCGTACGACGACGCGGACGCCTGGGCGGCCCACTCGGTCGCCGACAGCTGGGGCAACCAGGTGGTGTACCACCGCGGGGGCGATGGCGTGCTCGAGCGGGTGGAGTGGGGCGGCACCCAGGGGGCCATGCCCGGAGAGTGGGAAGATGCTCCGCTATACGCCCTCGTCAGCGACATCGAAGACGCGCCACACGTGTCGTACCGAGGCCTGCCGAGCGGCGGCGTGGCCGTGCTGGACCGCCGGGTGGTCGGGTTCACCCTCGACACCGAGGTGGCGTGTACGGACGCCTCGGTCGACTGCACCAGCATGGTCTCCCCGGCGTGGGACCTCTGCTATGCGCCGTTCGGGTCCGAAGAGCGCCTGGTGGAGGTGCGGCAGCGGTCGGCCGCCCATCCCGCGAGCTGTGGCTACACCGAGGGCCCCGAGGTGATGACCCTCGCCGCGTTCCACTACACGGCGTTCGAGCCGGAGGGGCACCTCTACGGTGAGCAGCCCGGCCCGGGGCTCCTCGGCCTCCGCTCCACCGGGCGGGATGGCGAGACCTACCAGTGGGTCGACATGGCCGACGCGAACGGCGATGGCTGGGTCGATCGCCTCGACTGGGGCGACGACGGCCCGTTGGCCCACGCGCACGTCGCGCACGGCGGCGGGTCACTCTGGCTGTCCGACCTCCCCGAGCCGTTCGATCGGCCGGAGCCTACCCACAAGTTGGGGGCGAGCAAGTCGGCGGTGGTCGGCATCGACTACGCCCCCACGTTTCCCAACGGGACCCTGCCGATCCGCAACAACTACACCACCCAGACCTGGGTGGATCTCGACGGCGACGGGCTCCGCGACCTGATCGTCGCCCGGGAAGACGTCGTGTCGGCCGTGTACGACCACGACCTGGAGGATGTGCCGGAGCTGTTCAACCTCAACCTCGACGAAGACGGCATCGCACGCACCTGGACCTGGGATGTGCACTTCGGCACCCAGTGGGGCCTCGGCCCGGCGGTGCCCCTGTCCACGCCGTTCAAGTTCCCGGGGGTCGCCGAGGGCATCAGCTTCAGGCCCGTGTTCTTGCGGGACGACACATCGCCATTCGTCGATCTCGAGCACGCCGGCGCCGACCTGCTGCAGCTCGTCGACCTCACCGGCGATGGGTGGTTGGACATCGTGTACGGCCTGCCGATGGGGCTGCAGGTGTACGCGTTCGACCCTGATCGGGATGCGTGGGAGGACGCGCCCACCGAGTACAGCTTCGACGGCATCCCCACGAGCCACCTCAGCGTCGTCACCCACCGCGCGATCCTCGAGGGCGTGTTCTACGAGGACACCGGCTACTACGAGCAACCTCGGACTGAGTACACAGAGATCACGCGGCGAATCGTCGACCTGAACGGCGATGGCCACGCAGATGTGGTCGACACCGCGCACTGGGCCCCCGACCATCCGGAGTGGGATGTGGCGTTCGGCTACCCCGGCGGGTTCGCCGATGCGGTGCTCTGGCCCGCCCCCACGCCGTGGCTGTCCCGCTCGTACGAGGGCCGGCCGCAGAGCTCCCGGTGCTCCGGCCCGCCCGTGGAGGTCGATCTCGGCGGGCTGGACACCTACGTGCCGCCCACGATGTACGACGGTCTGGGCATCCTCCCCGACCTGTACGAGCCAGGTGGCGCGTTCATCCCCGAGTATTCCTGGGATTCCTACCACGAGGAGAGCTGCCCGGAGGACGACCCCGCCGACCACGCCGACGACCCCGACTTCGACGACGACGAGCCCGCCTGCGGGGACCCGCCCGACTTCGACGACGGTCCGCTCGACCTCGAGAGCCCGTGGGATCCGGGCGACCCTGGCACCGCGCCGGGAATCGCCGACCGGGTCTCGGCGTGCCGCACCGACGCCGAGGCCGACCCCGCGCGGGTGCTGGTGGACCTGCTCGACCTCGACGCGGACGGGCGCCCCGACCTGGTCGATGCCGACAACCACCTGTGGTACCAGAACACCGGCGATGGGTTCACCGTGGCGACCCCGATCCCGTGGGATGCGTTCCCCGACGAGCTCGGCAAGACCGCCGCCTACACGAGCACGGTGTTCGTGCCGCCCAGTCGCGAGGTGGACAAGAGGCTCGTAGACCCGGTGCTGCACCCCGGCACCGAGGTGCAGGTGCTCGGGGCGGTGCGGGACGTGAACGGCGACCGGATGCCCGACATCCTGGCGGAGGATCGGTTCATCCTCTCGTCGGGCACGCCCCCCGGTCTGCTCGACCGCGTGGTGTGGGGCACGGGCGCCGTCACGTCGCTCACCTACGCCAACACGGCAGACGAAGCGGGCGCGGTGGACGCCGAGCCGTTCTCGTCGCACCGCCCCACGCTGCGCACGCTCAACCTGTACGACCCGGTCACCGACCAGTCCGCTGAGCGCTGGTTCTCGTATGCGGGGCCGGCCGAGGCCGGCGGGGTGTTCGAGGGGTTCGAGTGGGTCACCGAGACGGAGTACGTCCGGGACGGCAAGACCCGCTGGGCCGGCGGGGATGCGGCCTGGCCCACCTGGTCCCGAACGCAGTCCTTCACACCCCACCGAGACTTCCCGCTGCTCGATGTGGATGAGCTCTCGGTCGAGACCCAGCTGCGCTGGATGCCGGTCGATGGCGCCAACCCGGCCGTGGGGGCGGGCGACGGGGCGCTGCTCGAGCCGGCGAGCCGGGTGGAGCACCACTACGAGCCCTGGGACCACGGCTACAGGCTGTCCGGACGCCTCGTGCAGACCCGCGCCGACAACGGCGACTGGCAGTCCATGAGCATGCGCGCCACGTGGACGGGGCCGGACCTGACGGAAGTGGTCACCGGCCCGACCCCGGGCGGCGACGGGCCCATCGAGCCGTCCCCCGAGACGGTGCGGGTGGAGTTCGCAGACTGGGCGGCGACCGACGATGGCAGCCTGCGGTTGCCGGGCACGAAGAAGACCTATGGGTGGGACGAGATCCTGGGTGCCGAGAGCCTCGCCGAGTGGGTCCAGTACCAGTTCGGCGGGCAGAGCGCGCCGGCGAGCGGGGAGCCCTTCGAACACGGTGCGGTCGTCCGGCAAGATGCCTGCGGCGCCTTCGCCGGCGACGCGCTGTGCGACGAGGCGTGGGAGACATGGACCTTCACCCACACCGCAGCCGGCGCGGTCGAGGAGACCACGGGCCCGGGCGGCGCGTGGGCGTCGACCACGTGGACGCTCGGTGGCGCGGTGGTCACCGACACGCTGAATGCCCACGCCCACGCCACCCACGTCCAGGTCGACGGGCTCGGCCGGCCGCTCGCGAGCACCGGCCCGAACGGTGTCACCAAGGTGATGGCCTACGACGGGCTGGGGCGTCCCGCGTCCGAATCGGTGATCGGCGCCGGACTGGACGCGCCGCGCCGGGTGCGGAGCTGGGCGCACGCGCACGAGGACGTGCCCCGCTGGACCGAGGAGACGAGGTACACCCAGGAGGATCCGCTCGGCCCGGTGCTGGAGCGCGCCGCGTACCAGGTGTTCGATGGGCTCGGGCGCACGCAGCAGTCGTGGACTCCCGAGGAAGGACCGAGCGGGTTCACCGTTCGCGAGACGCTCACCGATCTCGCCGGCAACGCGGTGGTCGTGCGCGCGCCGCGGGGGGCCGACGTGTTCGAGGTGGGCACCGCCGACCTGAGCATCCCGGATGCTACGGACACCCGGCACTATGTCGACGCGATGGGTGTGGAGCGCCTCGCCTGGTCACCGGTGTCGGGAACGTCCCGCACGTTGCTGCCGATCCCGGGAGCGGTGGAGACGATGGACGGCATGGGGCGGCTGCACCGGGCGCAGCACGACCTGCTCGGCCGGCTGGTCGCGGTGGACCAGGGCGGTCCGACCGAGTGGACGCGCACGGGCACCTACTCCTGGGACGGTCGGGACCGCCTGACCGGGTTCACCGACGCGAACGGCAACCAGTACCGCACGACCTATGACCAGGTCGGGCGGGCGCGCGCGGTGGAGCGACGCCCGGCGGAGGATGGGGCGCCGTGGGAGCCCTGGCACCGCTACGAGCACGAGGGGCCACACCCGGTCAGGGCGTTCGACCAGGCCGACGCGCTCGTGGTGACCTGGGAGCACGACGCGCTGGGGCGGCTGACCCACAAGTCGGTGCTGCGAGACGGGGTGTGGGAGGACTCATCCGCCGTGTGGGACACGGCCTGGGTGGGGGTGCGCAGCTCCGTGACCGACCCGCTGAGCACCACGACCTATGCCTACGACGCCCCGGATGGCGCGCTGCGATGGGGGCTCGGTCACCTGGTCCAGCGCACGCGCACCTGGAGCGATGGGCACGTCGCGGAGTGGGCCTACACCCCAGACAGTGACGGCCTCGTGCTCGCGTCCGACCTGCCCGGTGCAGTGCACGTCGAGCACACCTTCGGGCCCACCCGCTGGGCCGAGGCCTCCACCGCCCACCTGCCCGATGGCACCCATCCCACGGTCGACTTCCTCCCCGGCGTCTGGGGCCAGCCCAGCGGGGGGTGGTTCGCGGATGTCGAGGGTGAGAACTGCAACCTGCGCGTCGACCACGTGTGGTCGGCACCGGCTGCGCTCGACGCGATCAAGCTCCAGCGCCCCAGCTGCGACACGAACAGCATCGACTACTCGTGGGACGCGAGCGGGGCGCTGGTCTCGAAGGCGTACACGGGGTTCGGCGACGTGGCCGGCGTGTGGTCGTACGCCTACGACGCGCTGGGGCGGATCGACGACGTGAGCCAGGATGGGGAGGTGGTGGAGTCGATCGCCCGGGACGCGCTGGGCCTGCCCACGTCGCTGACCCGAGGCGGAGCGGTCAAGCCCGGTGGCGACCCGCTCGCGCCGCTGCCCACCACCTGGACCTACGCCCCCGAGCGCCGGTTTGGTGAGGTCGCGGGTCGGTCGGGTGCCGACGATGACGCGGACTGGATCGAGGAGCAGTACACCTGGGACCCGATGGGCCGCCTGTCGCGGGTGTCGCACCTGGAGCCGACAGAGCGGCGGAACGAGTCGTACCTGTACGACGGGCTGGGCCGCCTGGCGCGCATCCGCGGCGTCGAGCGGATCACCGACCCGGACAGTGGCGACGTGGAGATGGTGAAGTGGACGCACACGTTCCACTACGACCTGGACGACGTGTTGATCACCGAGGTGCGCACGGGTGCTTCGCCGAAGGTGGTGCACCGGGACGCCGGGTACGTGGCGGACTCGGCGGCCGGTCAGACGGTGGACGTGCTGCCGATGCTTCGGGCGCACGACGGTCAGGCGCGGTGGTCGATCCGGGAGCCCGGCGGGAACGCGGCGTGGGTGCTCGACGGCTCCGGCGGTGAGGTGCTGCACAAGGCGCTGGGTCAGACGGGTGTTGCGCTGCACGAGGTGGGCACGTCATGGCCGGTGGACGGGCTGCACGGGAGCCAGCCCGAGCGGTTCGCGGGCGTGATCAACCACGGTCCGCGGCATGCACGGCTTGACGATGGCCTGTGGTTGCAGCCCGAGCCGCTGCTGCACCTGGGGCTGACGAATGCGGACCTTGGCGCGCCGCTGGGTTTCGGTCCGGCGTACGCGGCGGGGAACACAAACGCGCTGCAGGACCGGAATGGGTACCTTATCGAGACCGCCTTCGACTTTGCCAGTCTAATCGTCGGCTACGGGTCGTATCGCGAGAACGTGGCGCAGGGGAGCTACGGCTGGGCCGCGTTGGACGCGGCGGGTATGGCCATCGACGCGGCGGCTGTGTTGGCGCCCGGTGTGCCGGGGGGAGCGGGCATCGCGCTGAAGGCGGTGAACAAGGGCGCCGACCTCTACCGAACTGCGAACGGCGCCGACGCGATGCACGACGTTCAGAAGTTGGCTGAAGCGGGCGGAGGCGCCTGTTTCATCGACGGAACTACCGTGGCGACTCCGATGGGTGTGCGGGCGATAGAAGGGGTTCAAGAGGGAGATCAAGTCATCGCGGCTGCTGGCGAAGACCTGCCGCCCCGCTGTCCACCCTCGGCGGACGCCATGCCCGCGATGCCTCGGACCGCGTGGGAGCGGCTGGGGGTCACCCTGGCCTGCGCGTCGGCGCCAGGTGGGGGCGCCATTGCGACTCTCTCGCCGGACGCGAGTGTCGACGTGTACGATGCCCGCTTGGGCTTGTGGGCGCCGGCAGTTGTGTCCGAACAGGAGCCCGGGGCCGAGGTGCGCGCCGACGGGCAGCTGTACCGGGTTGAGCTGGGCGGTCCGGTGTGGCTCGGAGAGGCGTCGGCCGAGGCGCTGATGCGCGCCGACGCTTCGCTCGGCGACGTCGCCTGCTGGCGGACTCCGCACCCTGAGGACTGGGTCGTTATCGTGGGCGCCGGCGGGCACGCCCCGCTGGATGCGGTCGCCGCGGGGGCGCAGGTGGCGCTCGACGGGCAGGTCTGGGCGGTGACACCCCATGGGGTCGAGGCGACTGGCGACGTGCTCGGGCGGGTGGTGGACACGTTCGCCCGGGTGGCGCCGGAGGTGATCGACGCCGAGGTGTCGTACGGCGACGGCACGACCGATGTGCTGACCGGGACGCCGAACCACCCGTTCTGGGTGGATGCCGTGCGGGACTACGTGCCGCTGGGGGAGCTGGAGGTCGGGACCGTCCTGCATGTTCAGGGGGGTGGCGAGGCGATCCTCGTCAACAAGACGTGGCGGCAGGGGGAGTTCGAGGTCTTCGACTTCGAGGTCGAGGGCCTGCACAACTTCTACGTGCGCGGGCCGGGGGCGGATGCGGTTGGTGTGCTGGTGCACAACTCGACAGCAGAAGGGAGCGTCGACCTGTTCCGGGCCGTGTCCACGGGTGAGCTGGATGACATCGCAACTTCAGGCGTGCTCCGTGGCAACCCCACCGGGGCCAGCCTCGAAGGCAAGCAGTTCGGCCTCGACCTCGGCGAAACGGTGGACTTCGCGGACGCGATTGGCGATGCCGATGCAGTCATCAAGGTGAGCGTGCCCCGATCGACCCTCGACGCGCTTGATCAGACTGGAGTGGATTCCGCTATCTTCAGGAGCGGCACCGTTACCGCACAGCCCGGTGCCCAGCTTGACCTGGTGAACGACACTGTGCAGTCCATCGAGATCGTGTACCCATGAAGAATCGACCTCCAGATTTCGAGGCTGAAGTCACCCTGCTGCCAACACGGGCGGGTGGGCGCAGCAAGCCCGCATTCTCCGGCTATCGGCCACACCTCGCGGTTCTGCCCGAAGTCCTGACATCAGGACAGCAGGCCTATGTCGGAGTCCAAGAGGTGCCCCCTGGCGGTTCCGCCCTAGCGCGAATCACGCTGCTTTCACCGGAATCGTGCCCGAGGTCGCTCTGGGTAGGCAAGCGCCTACGGATGCATGAAGGTGGACGCCTTGTTGGTCATGCAGTCGTCCGTAGGGTGCTGAACCCGATGCTGGATGCGTCGACATCGACGGGCCCCGCCATGTCCATGGCACTGCCCTTTGATGACGCCGCGTGGGCCTTGATGGAAGGCGGATACCGAGTTCCATTCGACCCACGCCCTGACCTTGAACGGCTCGAATCTGGCGACCACGCGGCGAAGGAGAAGGCATGGGGGAGTCTATGGGAGAACCTCCACCATCAGGGAGATATCGGCGTGGCTTCCTATGCGGCTCTGGCGCATCTGGTCCGCATACGGGCCGAGTCGGGCTGTCCGGACTGGCGGGCATTTGGCCTCGCGGCACTGATTGAGGAGTGCCGCTTAGCAGGTCACAACCCAGAGATCCCCGCCCGCCTGGCGAATGGCTATCGACGGGCCTGGGAGTGCCTACTTGGGCTGGCCCTGGAAGACATCCGGAGGGACGAAGAGCCCGATCTGATCCGGGCTGCCTTGTCCATCGTCGCCTTCGCTAGGGGCTTGACGCTTCAGGGGCGAGTCCTTGCAGGGCTCACGGACGATGAGCTTGCGGAGGCTCTCGGGGAGCCGGGGCCGGCGGGGAGATGAGGCCGGGTACGGTCTTGTCGGCTCGGTTGTCGGCCTATCGGAGTCGGTGATCCTGGACCCGCCCACCTTCGACATCCTCCGCCGAACCGATGCACTGGCACTGATCCTCGCCCTCCACGAGCGTCCGGTCGAGAAACGACGGCGAGTCGTGAAGGGCTTGGTCGGACAACTGATATAGAGCTGCGGGGTCCACGGACTCGACCTCGAGGTCATCGACCGGAGCACGAGATTCGAGTCCGAAGCAAGCCTCGACCCTCTGCATCTGTTCGCCGAAGTCATCGATCAGGGTCGCCGCCGCAGGCCAGGACGAGCATCGCGAGCATCCGCCGCACAGTCGGCCACCCGCCGCGCGCCCCACTGTTCACCAGCGCACCCCCTACCACCTCCCCCCTGTGCGCGTTCCCACTACTCCACGTCGTGGCACGTCGGAGGGGCGCCATCGCTTACCGGCGCCGCTGCGGTCCGCCGCGCGATCGACCACGCGCCCGCGGCGAAGACCAGCGCCGCCACCGCCAGCCGTGCCCCGCGACTGCGCCGGGCGAACCGCTGCACCCCCGCGGCCGCCCCGGCCAACAGGGGCACCGTGCCGAGCCAGAACGCGGCCATCGACAGCGCACCCCAGCCTGGGTGATTCGCCCCAACCGCGACGCCGAGCGCCGCCCACACCAAGCCGCACGGGAGCAGCGCGGTCGCCGCGCCGAGGGCCCACCGCCCGGCGGGCCCTTCGCGACCGATCAGCCTGCGCCCGGCCTCCACCACCCGGCCCGAGCCCACGTGCACTGTGGGCACGATGCCGCCGAGGCGGAGCGAGAAGAACCCCAGGACGACCAGCGAGACCACCGCCGAGACCATCGGTGGCCCGGGGATGATCGCGCCCACCGTGCCGGCCGCCGCTCCCAGCACCGTGTAGGTGGACAGACGTCCGAGGTGGTACGCGACCGGCGCGTCTGACGCCGCCGCCGCGAACCCGCCGCACATGCCCACGCAGTGGGGCGACCCGATCAAGCCGCCCAGCAGAGCTCCGAACAACCAGCCTTCCATGGTCGGTGACCAAGCAAGGTCCGTGCCTGGCACGCGGCCTGCATAAGGCTCGGGCCTTGGAGGTCGCCTTGACCGTGTCTGCGCCGTCCTACGACGACGACATCGTCCGGAAGTTTTTCTGGGCCACTGTGATCTGGGGCATCGTGGGCATGACCGTCGGGGCCATCCTCGCCCTGCAGCTGGCCTGGTGGCCGGCGAACCTCGGGTCGCCGTACACCACCTTCGGTCGCCTCAGACCGCTGCACACCAACGCTGTCGTGTTCGCGTTCGCCGGCAACGCCGTGTTTTGCGCGATGTACTACTCGATGCAGCGCCTGCTCAAGGTGCGCATGTGGAACGACGCCCTGTCGAAGTTCCACTTCTGGGGGTGGCAGGGGATCATCGTGGCCGCCGCCATCACCCTGCCGCTGGGCATGACCCAGGGCAAGGAGTACGCCGAGCTGATCTGGCCCATCGACATCGCCATCGCGCTGGTCTGGGTCGGCTTCGCGATCAACTTCTTCGGCACCATCGCCATCCGCAAGGTGGCACACCTGTACGTGGCCATCTGGTTCTACATGTCCATGGTGATCACGGTCACCGTGCTGCATGTGGTGAACAACCTGGCGATTCCGGCGACGCTCACGCGGAGCTACCCGGTCTATGCGGGCATGACCGACGCGCTGGTGCAGTGGTGGTACGGCCACAACGCGGTGGGGTTCTTCCTCACCACGCCCTTCCTCGGGCTGATGTACTACTTCCTGCCGAAGGCGGCCGAGCGCCCGATCTACAGCTATCGCTTGTCGATCCTTCACTTCTGGGGACTGGTCTTTCTGTACATCTGGGCCGGTCCACACCACCTGCTGTACTCGGGCCTCCCCGACTGGGCCCAGACGGTGGGCTCGGTGTTCTCGATCATGCTCATCGCCCCCAGCTGGGGCGGCATGCTCAACGGCCTGCTCACCCTGCGGGGTGCATGGGACCGGCTGCGCACCGATCCAATCCTGAAGTTCTACGTCGTGGGTGTGTCGTTCTACGGGATGAGCACGTTCGAGGGGCCGATGATGGCGATTCGGTCCATCAACTCCCTGTCGCACTTCACCAACTGGACCGTCGGCCATGTGCACTCCGGTGCGCTGGGCTGGAACGGGATGATGACCTTCGGGATGTTGTATTGGCTGGCACCGCGCTTGTTCGGACGCGAGCTGTACAACCGGGACTGGGCCACCGCCCACTTCTGGATGGCCACCATCGGCATCGTCCTGTACATCGTGAGCATGTGGATGGGCGGGCTCACCGAGGGCCTGCAGTGGAGGGCGATCGACGGCGATGGCCTGCTCGCCTACCCCAACTTCCTCGACACCGTGCACGCGCTCGCGCCGTTCTACTGGACCCGATTCATCGGCGGCACCCTGTTCCTGTGCGGCGCCATCCTGATGCTCGTCAACCTGGTCCTGACCGCCTCTGGCGCGCCAGTTCCACAGCCCGCCTCGCCGGCGGCGAAGTAGCTCGGAGCGCGCTGTGAACCATCGAACTCTCGAATCGTCCGCGTCGTGGATGGCGGTCCTCTCACTTATCGCCATCCTCGTCGGAACTGTCGCGGAGCTGGCGCCCACGATGGCGTCGAAGGCCGCCCAGCCCGAGCCGCTCGCGGGGGTCACACCCTACACGCCGCTCGAGGTCGCCGGCCGCGACATCTATGTGCGAGAAGGCTGCTACAACTGTCACTCCCAGTGGGTGCGCCCGTTTCGCTCCGAGACGCTGCGCTACGGCCCATGGTCGCGCGGTGGTGAGTATGTGTATGACCGGCCGTTCCAGCTCGGCTCGCGGCGCATCGGCCCCGACCTGATGCGGGTGGGTGGAAAGTACCCCGACGCCTGGCACTACGAGCACATGCGGGATCCGCGCTCCGTGTCGGCCGCCAGCGTGATGCCGCCTTATCCGTGGCTGCACGAGTGGACCTGGGATGCCGCCGATGTGCAGCGGTCCGTCACCGCGCTGCGCTGGGCGGGCACGCCCTACACCGATGCTGATGTGGCCGGAGTGGCCGAGAGCACGATGTCGCAAGCGAACGGCATCGTGGGCCGGCTCGCGGAGCAGGGCATCACGACGACGCCAGACAAGGAGATCGTCGCGTTGATCGCATACCTTCAGCGTCTCGGCGTCGACGGCCGGGCGGCCATCGCCCTGCAGGAGGAGGGCGAATGAACCCGCTATTCCAGGCTGCCAAGCAGTCGATCACCGACGACACGGGCCTGCTGATGGGCGTCGTGACCCTGCTGTTCATGGCCCTGTACGCCGCATGGGGCTGGTACGCCTACGCCCCTTCCCGCGCTGCCGCGATGGAAGCCTACGGACAGCTCCCCTTTGACGACCCGGGTGATCCATGAGCCAGATGGACCAGCTGCTGGGGCATGCCGACGACAACGACGGCATCGACGAATACGACAACCCGCTGCCCGCCTGGTGGGTGTGGCTGTTCGGCTTCACCATCCTGTGGGCCATCGGCTACACCGCCGACTACCACTTCATCCGCCCCACGTCCCAGGAGCAGGCCTACGCGGCCGAGCTCGCGGCGGCGGCGGAGCAGTGGCCCACCCGCGAGGTCGCGGCCGCCGATGTGGCCGCCGATCCCAAGTCGGCCGAGGCGGGCCGAGCGATCTACCAGACGAACTGCGTCGCCTGCCACGGGGCGAACCTCGAGGGCGGTATCGGGCCGAACCTGAAGGACGCCGAGTGGATCCACGGCGGCTCGATCGAGGAGGTGGTGCGCACGATCTCCGAGGGCGTGCCGGCCAAGGGCATGCTCGCCTGGGGCCCCATCCTCGGGCCGGAGAAGATCGCCCAGGTGGCGGCCTTCGTGCTGTCACAGGGTGAGGGCGACTGATGGCGATTCCAGCCCGCACCGCGACGGTGGCCGCCGACGGCACACGGGTGTGGGTGTACCCGCGCGACATCCCCGGCGGATTCCACAAGTTGCACCGGTGGACGTCGGCAGCACTCCACGTGGTGCTGTTCGTCGTGCCCTGGCTGTCCATCGGCGGCAAGCGGGTGCTGCACATCGACGTCGCAGGGCGCCGAGTGTGGGCGCTCGGCCAGATGTTCACGGCGGCCGACGGCGTGCTGTTGATGCTGATGGGACTGCTCGCGGCGTTCCTGCTGTTCTTCTTCACCTCGTTGTTCGGGCGCCTGTGGTGCGGCTTCGCCTGCCCGCAGAGCGTGTTCCTGATCAACTGGGTGCTGCCGGTGGAGCAGTGGATCGAGGGGATCTGGAAGCAGCGGATCAAGCGCGACGGCAAGGGCTTCACGGTGTCCACCACCGGGCTGAAGGCCACGAAGTTCACGGCGTTTGCGGCCATCGCGTTCTTGCTGTCGATGGGCTTCATGGGCTTCTTCAGCGACCCGGCCGAGCTGTGGACGCTGCGTGCCGGCAGCACCTCTTACGGCGTGGTCGCCTTCTTCACCGGCCTGTGGTTCCTCGACTTCGCCTACGCACGTGAGCAGGTGTGCAACTACATCTGCCCCTACGCCCGGTTTCAGGGCGCGTTGATGGACGAGCAGAGCCTGACCATCACCTACGACGTGGGCCGGGGCGAGGCGCGCGGAGGCAAGGGTGCGGCCCGTGACGGGCGGTGCCTGGACTGCAACTGGTGCGTACAGGTGTGCCCGCAGGGCATCGACATCCGCGACGGGTTTCAGCTCGAATGCATCGCCTGCGGTCGCTGCGTGGACGCGTGCACGGCGGTGATGGCCAAGGCCAGCCCGAGCACCGAGACCCTGATCTCATATGGCACCATCGCCGAGCAACAGGGGCGCGACCGGCGCACCGTGCGGTTCCGCACGGCCTTGTATGCGGCCCTGCTCACCGGGCTCGCCGCCGCATTCCTCGGGGTGCTGCTCACCCGAGCGCCGTTCGAGGTCACGGTGAACCGGGCGCCCGGCTCGCTGTTCCAGATCGACGGCGATCTGGTGCGCAACACCTTCCTGGTGCATCTCACCAACACGGCCGACGCCGAGCGCGCCTATTCGTTCGACGTGGAGGGCCTCGACGACGCCGTGGTCACCATGCCGGCGGTCACCCTGGGGCCGTATGAGACGCGGATGATCCCGCTCGCGGTCCAACTGGCCCGCGACCGGGTCACGGAGCGCACCTACCCACTGCATGTGCACGTGGACGACGGGCACGGCGCGGTGACCTGGGAGACCACGTTCAAGACGCCGGGTCCTGGGGTGGCACCATGAGGCGATGGCCGGTCGGGATCGCTCTGGGTCTGCTGGTCGTGGTCGCGGTGAACGTCGCCATGGCCTGGCTCGCGCTCAGCGACCCGCCGCAGCTCGAGCCGTCGTATGACGTCGAACAGCGCTAGCCCCGCCCCCGTCGCGTGCCGGCACTGCGGCACCCTGGTGGACCGCGGTCCCTACTGCTGCG
>JBLFXJ010000072.1:0-25791 GCA_047609825.1 Myxococcota bacterium | reverse complement strand
AGTGCTCACGTTCGCCGGAGATGTGTACCAGGGCCTCGGCGCGGGCACCCTGGACCCCGCGGACCTGGAGTGGGCGCAGGACCACCTGCGAATCCTGTCGGGGCTGTACGGCGTCCTCCGACCCCTGGACCGCATGCAGCCGTATCGGCTCGAGATGGGCTCGAAGCTGGCGAATCCGGCGGGCAAGGACTTGTACGCCTTCTGGGGCCAGACCTTGGCCGACGCCATGTCCGAGACCTTAGCGTCCCACAAGGAGCCCAGCCTGCTCAACCTGGCGTCCAATGAGTACTTCAAGGCGGTACCGACCGCGTCGCTGCCGGGTCCGGTGGTCACGCCGGTGTTCAAGGACGTCAAGGCTGGAAAGTCCCGAATCATCTCGTTTTTCGCCAAGCGCGCGCGGGGGGCAATGGCGCGCTTCGTGATCGGGAATCGGATCGATGCCGTCGCGGACCTGAAGGCGTTCGACGGCATGGGGTACCGGTTCCAGCCAGAGCCCTCCACGGCTACGCGATGGGTGTTCGAGCGCGAGCAGCCCCCGCCGCCAGGGTAGGGCGACACGCGCCCCCGCTGCGCGCACGGTTCACACGCGCGACCGCGTCCGAGGGGCACGCGGCCCGCTTCCGCTCGATGGACAGACGCCGCCTTCGGGCCCGGCACGGCGTGTGCAGTGGCACCGAGCGAGCTGCGTGGGCCGCCGTCCATTGGATGGCGCCGGCGGGCGTCCAACACGACTCCGGGGGGAGTTCGGGCGCCTGCCGCCCCCGCGGATCCTCACCCGCAACGGTTCACAGCGGGGCCAGGTCCGACGACTCGCCCGGCTCGATCTTCCACACGCCGAACGAGTAGTGGAGCGGCCCCTGGATGTACGAGAACTCGGAACCCAGTCCGAGGGCGCCATCGTAGGCGTACAGCAGGTCGTCCACGTTCACCGTGTGACCGGCGCCCCCAGCGTCGGTGATCTCCCACTCGCCGAATCCGAGGTCGGGGTTGGACACGACTAAGACCTCGACCCGAATCCGCACCCCCTCCCACGCCTCGGGGTCGGCGGAGAACATGTCCATCGGCACCACGGTGGCGGCGGGGGGCGCTCCCCCAGCGGAGAGCACCTCGACGACGGGGAACGCGGCCTCGGTCACGTCGATCTCGCTCACATCCTCATACTCGACATAGGGAGCCCGGATGTGGATCTCGTCACCGGCCACGATGGCGCCGTATCGGCCGTCCCAACCGCCGCCCATGTACACCCAGATCCCAGAGCCTTCACCGCCGGTCGGGTCCTGAACGAACAGGCCGCTGTCGCCGCTGCCGGTGACCACGCCAGTGATCCACACGTCGGTGTCCACCGGGATGAGCCCACCTTGAATGTCCTGAATCGGCGTGTACAGCGGCCCCGAGGTGGTCGTGGTGCCCAGGTCGTAGGGGTGTTCGCCGGGATTGGCCGCGCCGAAGCCGGGGTACACGGTCCACTGGTCGATGCCGAACGTGGGGTTGCCCGACAGAACGTCGGCGTCGCGCACGGCGACCGCATCGCCGTAGTCCCACGGAGTGCCATCACCATCGACGCCGACCTCGCCGTACACGTCGGCGACACTCGCGCCGTCGAACAGCTCGTACACGTCGTTGCCGTTGCCGTTGAGCTGGGGTGAGGCCTGGTTGGGCGGGAATCCGTACTCGGTCTCGAAGGCGGCCGGGTCGTTGTCGTACGCCACGATGAAGGTGGAGCCAGCCTCCACCCGCCCGGTCAGGTCGATCGGGGTGGGGCTCTCGCCCCCGTTGCTGTAGCGCCGGATCTGCCAGCCAGAGAGCGCGATGGCTGCTACATCCGCGTTGTACAGCTCCACGTATTTGATGTTCGAGTCCGCCGAGTGATCAACCACTTCGCTGATCAGGAGGTTGGTGCCGGTGGCGGTGCCCGACGTGTCGGTGTCGGTGTCGGTGTCGGTGTCGGTGTCGGCATCGGTGTCGGCATCGGTGTCGGCATCGGTGTCGGTGTCGGTGTCGGTGTCCGCATCCGAGTCGGCGTCGGCGTCGGCGTCGGAATCTGAGTCGGCGTCCGCGTCGGTGTCGGTGTCGGTGTCCGACGCGGTCGTGGACGAGGCGGCGGTGTCGTTCTTGGCCCCATCCACCCGGCTTCCGCAGGCGACCAGGGTCAAGGCGAGGACAGGGGCGAGCACGCGCATCGGAGCCTCCATGCAGCGCGCGCCCCTATCCGATGCATGCGACAACTGGGTGGGAGAGCGGTCAACCACCGACAAACGCGAGCAACCACTGGCCGTGGATGGGAATCCAGGAAGTGGTCTCCTCCCACTGTGCCGTTGCACGTGTCGTGGCGAGGGAGACCCAGAACGCATCCGGGTCGGCGGCGACCAGCTCTCGGTAGGACCGGCCGAGCAGCACGCCCCCAGTGAGCACTCCCAGCCGGTCGAGGTCGCGGCTCTCGATCGCGGCGTCCAGAATCGATGCTGCGGCCGCCTGGTCGGTGCGGTCGAGCTCGGTCGTCAGCCGGATGGGGGACGGCGACCATCCCTCCACGCGCAGGTCCGTCCAGCACCGCGCCTCGCAGAACAACGCCCGCTGCCAGCCGGCTGCGGCCAGATGTCCGCTCTCGACCGTCGACTGCGCCAGCTCCGGAATCACCGCGGCGATGTCGCGCTCAGTCCCATGGGTCCGGCACAGCTCGCCGGGAGAGGACGTGAGCCAGAACGGGTCGGGAACCTCCATCATTGCGGGAGTGGACAGGCCACAGGCTTCGGCGACCCCGGCGTCCCGTGGGCCCCAGGACAGCACCGGGCGTCCTTCGCGCGGACCGGTGGCGCACACGGCCATGGCTTGCTCGGTGGCATCGTCCGGCACCACCAGGTCGCGGAGCGAATCCAGGGCGCCGGCGGTGAGTGCGTCCTCATCCACACCCTCCGGCAGCGCGGTGCGCCACGCCCGGCGTGATGCTGCGATCGCCGTTCGCCAGAGCAGGGCCTCGCGGGCATCTTCGAGGTCGACCCCCCACGCGGCGAACAACCCCTCGCCCTGAACGGGGCGGCTGCACTGCACCACGCCCTCGGAAGCTGGCACGGCGACGGAGGGGCCGGGCACCAACACCTCGGAGGGATCCGGGCGGGCCGTGAGGCATGCGAGCAGCGTGTCGCGGCCGGCCTCCATCCGCTCCCGCTCCCGCAGAGCGACGGTGGCCGCGGGCGTGCCTCGGCTCAGGCGGTCGAACTCGGTGAGTTGCCACGCCGACAGGCAGGTGCGTCGCCTCGCGGCCTCCATCGCGATCCCAGGTTGGCTGCGGGTGATTGGCTCACCAGCGCCCCAGGTGGCGGTCCAGCCGCTCCCCGGCTTCCCGCGTGGCGGCAACACGCGCTCGCACCGGGGTGCTGACATCGCACTCTGTGGAACCCCGGGCACGGCCGACGGCTCGCCCACTCGGTGCAGATCGGCCCGGAGTCGCTCCCGCGCCAGCTCCGGGGCGACTGCGAGCAGTGACCACCTGGACGGAGCGTCGGCCCAGTGGGCGGTTGCCCAGGCCACCGTGGTCGCGTGATGGACGGCGCGATCCTCGTCATGACTCCAGCCCGAGACCGTGCGCGTCGAGCCGTCACGGAGCGTGATGTCGAGGTCGCACTGGATGAGTCGGGCCGGCTCGGAGGCCAATGCGGAGGCGATCAACGCGGTCAGGACCATGTGGACACGCTATCACCCTCCGGGGGACGCTCGCCCCGCCTGGAGGTGCCTGGTGTCGTTCATGAGCCTGCTCGTCGCCTGCGGCTGGATGGCGTCAGCGCCCACGCCCGCGCCGGAGCCCGCTCCGCTCGCGCCCGTCGCGCCGCCGACCGTGCACGAACGGGTGATTGTCAGCGAGGCCTACCGGATCGACAAGAAGTACATGTCGATGACCGGTCCATATGGCTTCAATGACGTGGTCTTGCTCGACGCGGACAAGCCTGAGCTCCTGTGGATCGTTGGCTACACCACCACCGTGGTCGCCGCGGAGGACGAGTCGGAGCTTTCTCAGGAGTGGATGTGCCACGCAAACCTTGACTTTGACACCTCGGTGTACTTCGAGCACTTCCCCACGGCGCCGTCCCTGTCCGGGCGCGTGTTCACGCTGTCCCAGGGGCAGCAGGACATCCAATTCCCCGGCGGCTTCGGGGTCCCGGTCACGTCCGATCTGCCCATCTCGCTGGCTACCCAGGTGCTGAACCTGAACCAGCCCGACATCGACGCGACGGTCAAGCACCAGGTGACCATCCGCTACGTCCGTGACTCCGAGCTGCAGGCGCCGCTGGTCCCGATGTTCCAGTCGGCGGTCGAGGGGTTCAAGGCGCTCGGGGATGCGAGGTACTACGGCGTGGAGCACGAGACCCACGCCGACGCCGACATGCTCGGCCCGGGGTGCAGCGTGGGCCAGGCCGCCATCGCCGGCGACGTGGACGAGGACCATCTGGGCCAGGCCTTCACCGCGCACTGGAAGGTGGAGCCCGGGCGCGAGGTGAACGTCACCAACGTCACTCGATTCCTCAACCTCCCGTATGACACCACCGCCCACTACATCGCAGTGCATCTGCACCCCTTCGCGCACTCCCTCACGCTGCGCGATCTCACGACGGGCGAGAACGTGTACGAGGCGTTCACCCGCCAGGCCGAGGGGCGGGTGGGGCTCGACCACATCGACCACTACGAGGGTGCCGACGGCATCCCGCTGTACAAGGACCACGAGTACGAGCTGGTGAGTGTGTACGAGAACACCACCGACGATGTCGTGGACTCGATGGCCGTGATGTACCTGTACTTGCGCGACAAGCGCTTCGACAAGCCGGACCTCGACCGCCCGAAGTTCGTCGCGAGCGCCGAGGAGCCGGAGTCGGCCTCCATGTAGTCACGGAGGGGCCGCTCAGCGGTCGACGACGCCTGCGACCAGCTCACGCTTGAGCACCTTCCCTGTCGGCGTGCGCGGCAGGGCATCGACCCAGTGCACCACGCGGGGCGCCTTGTAGGCTGCGAGGTGCGCCCGGACCCACGCCTTCAGGTCGTCTGCGCCCACGGCCTCGCCTTCCGGCACGACCCACGCGTGCACCGCCTCTCCCCACTGGGCGTCGGGAACGCCCGCGACCGCGACCTCGCGCACGCTCGTGTGCCGGGCGAGTACCGCCTCGATCTCGCCCGGAAACAGGTTCACTCCGCCGCTGACCACCATCTCCTTGCGTCGCCCCACGACGTGCAGGAGCCCGTCGCGGTCGAGCCGAGCCAGGTCACCCGAGCCGGCCCAGCGCCGGCCTGGACTGGCCACGGTGTCGGCCTGCGGATCGTCCCCCTCGTAGCCCGCAGAGATCGTGTCGGACCGCACGAACAGCTCGCCCATCTCGCCCTGCGGGACTGGGCGCCCGGTGGGGTCACGGATCTCGGTGTCGATGCCGGCGAGTGGCGGGCCGACAGCACCTGGGCACACGGCGTTGTGCCCGGGCCGGCCGATCGCGACCAATCCCAGCTCGGTGGCGCCGTACAGGTCGTAGAGCACAGGTCCGAAACGGCGTTGAAGCTCCACCTTCAGATCGGCGCGCAGCGGAGCCCCACTCGACACCAGGGCGCGGAGTGGGCCTGCCCGCAGTCGCTCCAGCTCGGTCTCGGGGCGCCGCAGCAGGCGCTCGAGCAGCACCGGGACCAGGAACATGTGGGTCACACCCCGCCCCACGATCCGGTCTGTCACGGAGTCTTCGTCGTATCCAGCGTCGAGCACCACCGTGCCGCCGAGCAGGAAGGTCAGGCCCGCCAGCGCGAACGGAGCGGCGTGGTACAGCGGGCAAGGGGTCCACAACACCGTGTCAGGCCCGATGCCCAGCAAGTCCAGATAGCGGAACGCCGTGACCGGGCTTGCGCCGCGGGTGCTCACCCGACTTCCCTTGGAACGACCGGTGGTTCCGGACGTATACAGAACGACGTCGGGGGCGTCCGGATCGGGCCGACCCCGCGGCGCGGAGCCCCCGCTGGCGAGCAAGATGGACCAGGCCGTACAGCCGATCGGCGCCCCCTCGGGCACGACCACCCGCCACGATGCGCCGAGGGCGGAGGCGGCCACCTCGGCGAGCTCCGACTCGACCAGCGCGAGCTGGCACCGTGCAAGGCGCTCGCGGAGCTCGTCCGGCCCGCTGACTGGAGACATCGGCGCCACGACGGCGCCGATGTGGGCGGCAGCACCCGACGCGACAACGTGGGCGATCCGGTTGGTGGTGGCGAGCGCGAGGCGCCCACCAGGGCGCAGGCCGAGTCGGTGCAAGCCTGCCGAGGCGGAGAGGATCCGTCGGCTGAGCTCTGCCCAGTCGATGCACTCCGACCCATCGCAGATGGCAAGGGCCCGTGGGCGGTCGCGGGCGTGGCGATGGACAGCCACCAACCAGTCGCGTCGGCCCCGGGCGAGCTCCCGCAACACGCTCGCAGCGCCCAGGGCGGAGCCGCGCAGGAGTCCTGTGCGCGTCGCGACCCGCATGACGGTCGCGCCATCGCTCACCCAGCTCATGCCGTGACGCCGTCGGGGGAGGGGAGGGAGCGCTTGAGGGCGACCTGGGCGAACCGGGTGACCAGCGCGGTGGCCAGCAGGGTGGTGCCCAGCGCGAGGCCCTGCGCCCAGCCGGTCTCTGCGGCGGCCGAGCCATCGAGCAACCGGGACAGGTCCCCGACCGTGGAGCCCAGGTAGCTGTACAGCAGCACAGGTGGAATGCTGCCGACCAGGGTACCGATGACGTAGGAGCGCAGCGGCACGCGGGTGATGCCGAGAGCATAGTTCACGACGTTGAACGGGGACAGTGGCGACAGGCGAAGCACGACCACCAGTTGGGTTCCGCCGTCTCCGATGGCGCTGTCGATCGCTCTGAACCGAGGGTCGCCGCTGATGCGATCAGCGATTACCGACCGCAGGCGGGTGCGGGCGAGCAGGAACGCGACCGTGCCCGTGGCCGTGGAGAGCGCGCTGGCCACGAAGAACCCGACGACGGGCCCGAACAGGAATCCGGCGGTCCCCTGGCTCCACGACGCGGGCAGCGCGAACAACGTCCAGGCCAGGAACACCACGGAGAACACCAGCCAGCCGGTGGGGCCGAGCTCCTGCATCCACGCCACGGCGTGGACGACCTGGTCAGCGGTAGGCGCGAACCGGTAGCCGAGAACGGCGACGACGAGGATGGCGGCAGCGATGGCGAGATGGCGTGGTGTCACAGGGCCCCCGAACGAGGGCAGCATGCGGTCCAGGTGACGTTGCGTCCAGCCTCGACTTGTGTCGGACGGTCGCCATCACCCCACGTCACTGAACTCTTCCTCGTCGGGACGCTCCTCCGCGTCGAGCAGCGCAAGGTGTTCTGGCTTGAACAGGCGCCCCATCAGCATCCGAACGGGCACGAGCATGGCGATGAACAAGGGGAAGAAGATGCCGAAGGCGCTCGCTTTCACGGCCCACAACACACCGAGGCAGGTGGCCTGCACCAGCGTGTACTTGTGCACGACCCGGGTGGGAACGGCGCGCAGGTAGTGGGTGGGCGGGTAGTGGAGTGGATCGAGCACCCACAGGCGCGCCCGCTCGAAGAACTGGTTGCCGGTCATCGAGCCAACGCCCATGAACAAGAACAGGCCGTAGAGTACCGACATCGGCACTTGACTGAGCAGGGGCAAGGCGAGCAATGACAGCCCGATCAGCGCGTGCACGGAGATGTTCGTCACCCTGTTCTCGATGACGCCGACCACCCGGTCCTGGCCCCGCACCGTCTCGACGGTCTCCAGACTGCGGACGTGGTTGAGCGAACGCACGGTGGCAGCGACGGTCCACGGCAGTCCAAAGATTGCGAACAACGCCACGAGTCCGGCCACAACCAACATGTCGAGATGGTAGCCGCCGCCCTTCTTCAGGCGGTGGGTCGGGCTGTTCACCAGCCGCACCGTGATGTTCTGGTCCAGGTACAGCAGGATGGCGCCCAGTACAGCCGGCACCGCCGATCCGATCATCACCCAGCCGGGCACGGCGAACGGGTCCACCAGCCAAGCCCGCCCGGAGGTTGTGCCGAATGTCTGCGGGACGGCGAGGGTCTGCAGCTCCACCTCGTGCATCATGGCAGCGATGGCAGTCATCGCCATGATGGCGATGGCAGGCCCGAAGTCGGCGAGGAACTCACGCACCGGTCGGCGGAGGTACGGGCTGCGTCGGGACCGGGACAGGTTCGACGCGACCAGGAAGGTGCCGACCGACAGCAGCAGCGACAGCAGGGCGGTGTCGTACCGGACCTGGTGGTCCAGGAACACGTGCGAGATCGCGTTGACGGCCTCGTAGATGAAGATCAGGGCGATGAGGGCCGAGAACGTGTCGTCGGTGAACCGGGTGAAGAACCGCATCCATGCGGCGGCGTCCACCGCCACGCCGATGAACAGGAACAGGGAGGTCCACAGGCCGATCCAGCACAGCGTGGGCAAGTAGGGGATGCCCAGGGTCTGGCACAGTCCGTACAGGATGCCGATGAAGATGGTCACGGGACCGGTGCTGCCGAGCAGTGACAAGGGTTGGCCTGAGAACAGGCCGTAGATCACCCCTGTGATCGCCGTCGCCGTGATGGTCTCCACCACCCCGATCTCACCGCCGGTCATCACCGAGAGCAGGCCACCGAAGGCCACCGACGGGGCGAGGCAGGCGAAGAACAGGAAGATGATCGAGGCCAGCGCCTTGGTGTTGGCGGCGTCGGTGATGTCGGAGCCGTACCAGTTGAAGGCCCGCTCGATATCATTGCGCAGCCCACCGAAGAGTCGGCCGGATGGGCGGAGCTCGGCCGGCACGTGGCGATGCAGGTCGACCTCGTCGTCCCGCCATCGCTGGTAGATGGCGTCGAGCGTCTCCGCGTCCGGCGCAGCGCAGACCTCCGCCACGAAGTCGGGGTCCTCCATTAAGTGGGCGAACTCGGCCGCACTGTCCACGTGGGGGTGGGTGTCGTGCGGCGAGAGCAGGATCCACAGAAACCAGGTGGGTTCGCCGCGATTCACGAAAATCGGCTTGCGGAACCGGACGAGCACCTGAAGGGTAGCGTCCTCGCGGGACACGCGGTCATGGAGCAGTGCGACGCCAGGCGTCAGCGCGTCAGGGCCGTGGTCGGCGTCCTGAACCAGCACGGTGGCGGTCTCGTCGTGCTTGGCGCGGGGGTGGCCGAGCAGCTCGAGCGTGGCCAGCACGGCCTCGTGCAGGTCTTCCGCATCCAAGTCGAGGATGACGGTGGTGCCGGTGTCGAGGGCAGTGACGGACGGAGGGGTCGAGTCTGGATGCATGCCCTACGGTACACGACTTGAAATGCAGGACGTGGGTGTCTTGCTTTTCGCGATTCCAGCGGCCCGGTCCACGGCGTTCGAGGCAGACCCCGAGTCGCTTATTTGTTGATCCACAGGCACGACGCTCGTTCACGCCCGTAGCGCTCTTCGTAGGGTACGTAGGTCATGCACGAACCCTCGTCGCACACCTCTTGGCAGGTGGCGTAGGTGTTCTCGTGGGGACGGGCCTCGCAGATGCCGGTGGTGAGGCTACACACTCGGTCGTAGGTCTTTTCGCCACCCTCTGCCTTGGAGTGCAGCGAGGTCAGGATCACCGGTGTGGTGCCTTTCTCCCACAGGCCACGTCGCCGCTCCATCGCAGATCGCTGGATCGAGAGCTCGGACTCCGCGTGGGGGGCATCGAGGCTGTACAGGTGGGCCAGGCCCGAGTCCACCAGCGCCCGGCGCAGGTCGGGGCAATCGACGAGTGAGCGGCCATACCCGCCGCTGCCGGGCAGCTTCGTACACCGCCAGGTCTTGGTGCGGGCGAGCGCTCCGGCGGCCTTCGCGAGGTCGTACAGCTCCTTGCCTGTCCAGTCTCCCCACCGGTGCACCGGCCCGAAGCTCTCGAGCGTGTTGTAGCCGGACAGGCGTGCACGCTGGGTGTTCCCGCCGGCGTCCTTCCAGGTGAAAGTGTCACCGTCGCTCCAGCGCACGGTGAGCTCGATTCCATCGAGCACCACCTTGGGGCTGTCGTCGCGGTCGGAGCCGGCGAGTGCCGCCAGCGTCAGGCAGAGGATCAGCACGGAAGCCCCTCGCGAGTGGGTCGTTGGTGGAATAACGGATGAAGATGCGCGTCGCCCTTCAGATCACTCGCACCGCGGCGGCCGTCATCTTGTTTGCCCTCGCGCTGTTCGCGCTGTTCCCGGTGCCAGCAGAGCCGTTGGTGTGGGTGGCCATGGCGGCGACTGAGTGGGGGCATGTGCTGGCCGCGTTGGCAGCGCTCATCGTGCTGTCCGGGTTGGCGGATCCTCGCGGCACACCCGCGTTTGTGCTCGCTACGGCGGCAGGAGGGCTGTCGCTCACGCCGCTGCTGCGCGCGTGGATACTCGCCGCTGGGCTGCCTCTGGCGGCGGGCGAGGCGCTGGGTGACATGCCGGGCAGCGTGTCGCTGGGCAGTCCGATGCAGCTGGCCACTCTTGCTGCCCCTCGACCTTCCGGGGCGCGCGTCAGCACGCATCAGTTCCGCGAGGTGCAAGGTCAGGCGCTGGATCTCGACCTGTACCTGCCGCCAGAGGAGGCCGAGGCACGCCCGGTGGTGGTTCTCGTGCACGATGGCTGGACCCGGGGCACCCGGGCCGACCGGCCAGGACTTGCGCAGTACCTCGCCGGCCGTGGATATGCGGTCGTGGCGCCCGATTACCGCCACGCGCCCGCATTCCCGCATCCGGCGGCGCGAACGGACGTTCTCGGGGCCGTTCGGTGGGTTCGCGATGAGGGACGAGCACTGGGCCTGGACCCGAATCGGATCACGCTGGTAGGACGAGGGGAGGGCGGGCACCTGGCGTTGATGGTCGCCTACGCAGACCGGCCCGCCGGCGTTCGTGGGGTGGTTGCGCTCGCCGCACCCTCGGACTTGAGCGCTGCCTGGGAGGGGGGCTCGGTGACGGATCATCGCGGTCGCCTGCGCGACCTCCTCGGCGGCGAGCTCGTGGCCGCAAGCGATGCGTACGCCTCCGCATCTCCCATCCGGCGGGTGGACGGTGCTGTCGTCCCCACGCTGCTGGTGCATGGGGGGCGGGATCAGGTCGTGGCCATCGCGCAGTCGCAGGCGCTGGCCGACCGCCTGGCAGGGGCGGGAGTCGATCACATGCTCGTTGAGCTGGACTGGGCCACGCACGGCTGTGAAGCCAACCTGTCGGGGCCGTGCGGTCAGATCACCCGATGGTCCATCGAGCGATTTCTGGCGCGCACCTCGCGGTGAACGGCCCCGTCAGCCGCCGCGGGTCAGCTCGGCGCCCTCGACCAGCTTCAGCCGCTTGAGCGTGCGGTAGGGGCTGACCTTGTCGCCCTCGACCTTGGCCCGGCGCACCGAGACCGTGGTGCCGTCCACCACGATCGCGATTCGGGCATCGTACTTGCCGCTCGTGTCGCAGGTGACGGACCACACGGGCGTCACCTGGGCGTCATCACTGGTGATCGGCTCGGGCACGTTGTCTTTGCAGGTGCCCTTCACCTCGCCGAGGGGAAGGTCCTTGCTGCCTCCCTCCCACGAGAAGGCGAGCGAGGCGGTGGTGAGGGGCTCCGCATCGGTGCCCCCCTTCGCCAGCGCCAGGGTGCCGGTGATGGGGCCCGCGACGCCGATCGGTTCGGGGGGCGTCTCGGCGCCACCCTTCCGAGGACTCTTCGCACCCTTGGCGGCCGTCGCAGGTGCGCCGCCGCGGCCCGCAGGAGCGGCCTTGCCTGCGGGAGGCTTGCCCCGCTTCGCGTGCGCACCGCCCTTGCCTTGCTTGGACGCCCCCTTGGCCCCCTTCGCATGCTTGGCGCCCTTCGCGCCCTTTGCGCCCTTTGCGCCCTTCGCGCGAGCGCCCATCGCTCCCGCGGGAGCGGCCCGCTCCGCCTGGGCGGCAGGCTCCGTCACCTCTGGCTCTGACGACGAGCAACCGAGAAACAGGGCGAGCAAGAGGGGGACCGTGGCGAACATGCGCACTCCGAGCAGCGGTCAGATGGACCGTGGACCGCCGCAGTTAACCCTGACCGTTCGCCACCCGCCATGGCTTCATGCCCCTCATGGGCATCCTGCATCGATCCAGCGTGCGACCAGATCGATCTCCGAGTCTGCCAGCCACGCGCCCAGTGGCATGTTCGTTCCGCTGCCACCCGCGATTGACTGGCTCCCGTTCACCTTGTGCCACAGGTAGCTGTACAGGGAATCTCCGGGTTCCACGAGGGCCATCTCGGGCAGTTGAGAGGCGGGCACCTCGAGCACGGAACCCAGCGGGTCGACCGCCAGGTCGAGATCTCCTCCCGGCAGGTCGCCCGAGTGGCAGCCAACGCACCGCGTGCGGACGAGGTCTGCCACCCCGCCGTTCCAGGTGGCGCCGACCTGACCGACCTGAGCGTCTGGCCCGGTATCGCCGGTGTGGTCGACCGCCGGAGCGTCTGCGCCGGAAGTGCAGGCGACGGTGAACACCAGCCACCACGTCACCCTCAAGTGAGCCCCGCGAGGGGACCCGTGCCGTCCAGCCCGAAGGTGTCGACCTCCACGCCGAACGCGTCGAGCATCGCGATGAACAGGTCGGCGATGGGCTCGCCTGCGCCGTAGACGAGATGGCGCCCCGGCGTCACCGCTCCACCGCCCGATCCGGCCAGCAACACCGGCATGTTGCGGTGGTTGTGGGTGTCTCCGTCCTCGATCTCCGAGGAGAAGAACGCGAGGCTGTGATCGAGCAACCGCGAACCGTCCGCCTCCGCGACCTCGCCGAGGCGCTGCACGAGGTACGCGAACTCCTCGACCTCCCAGCGGGCGACGGTGACGAGCTTGTCCAGCTTGTCGGCGTCGCCGCCATGGTGGGACAGATCGTGGTGTCCCTCGGCGATGCCGAGGTGGGGGTGGCCCCGATACGAACCGGCGTTGCCCATCATGAACGTCACGACCCGGGTGAGGTCGCACTCCAGCGCTTGCACGGTGAGATCGGTCATCAGCCGAACGCTCTCGGGAAGCTCCGCGTCGGGACCGGGTTCGAGCCCTGGCTCGCAGATCCCGCTTCCCAACGCCTGAACGCGCAGCTCCAGCTCCCGCACGCCCGACAGGTACTCATCCAGCTTTCGGCCGTCGACAACGCCAAGCCGCCCCTTGAGCAGGGACGCCTCCTCTCGCACGAAGTCGAGCACGCTGGCGCGGAGGAGGGTCTGGCGCACCTGCTCCTCGGGCGACAGGCCCTCGTTGTTCGCGCCGAACAAGCGCTCGAACAGCAAGATCGGGTCGGTGAGGCTCGGTAGCGGCGTGGACGGGCCGGCCCAGGAGATGTTCCGGCTGTACGCGCAGGAGTAGCCGGAGTCGCAGTCGCCGATGCTGCTGCCGCCCTCGATGCCGAGCTGGAGCGACGGAAACACCGTGGCGTCTCCGAGCGCCTGTGCCGCGACCTGGTCGCATGAGATGCCGTTCTCGATGTCGTCGCCAGCGGTGAACCGCACCGTGGTTGCGGTCAGAAAGCAGCCGGTGCCGCGCGCGTGGTCGCCGGGCCGGCCGTCGAAGCCCGCCTCCTGGGACAGCCCGGTGAGCACGCTCACGTCGGGCTGGACGCCGGCGAGCGGCTCGAGGACAGCGGGCAGATCGTAGCCGGCGCCCTCCGCGGTTGGCGTCCACCAGTCCATCTGCATTCCGTTCGGCACGTACCAGTACACGAGCCGCCGCGGACAGTCGGCGCCGCTGGGGGTTCGCGCCCAGGCCGAGCGGGGGAGCGCTGAGTGCAGGAACGGCAGCGCGAGGCCGCCAAGGGCGCCGCGGAGGAGCCCACGTCGTGTCGGTGCGATGGGTCGGCGGCGGCTCACTCGCCCTCCTCGGCGCGCTGGCGGAATGGCTCGGACAGCACGATCCCGAGCGCCAGCTCGGAGAAGCGATGCTCACCTGACGCGAACCGGTCTTCGATGACATCGAGGTAGGTGAGGTCCTCGACGGTCGGGGCACGGCCGGTGGCGTAGGTGAAGGTCTTCTGGACGATGCACGCTGGCAGCTTTCGATCGCTCGCCACGATCCCCGAGAGTTCCACCAGTCCGTCGAAGGACTGTCCATCCGGGAGGACCCCGCTCGCGTCGATGGGCAGGCCCAACGCATCCTGGTCGCGCCACGCTCCCGTGGCGTCGAAGTGTTCGAGCCCGAATCCGATCGGGTCCATCACCTGGTGACAAGACGCGCACACGGGGTCTGCGCGGTGCTGCTCCATCTGCTCGCGGAGCGACAGGTCAGCCGCAGTGCCATCCTCGGGCAGGGCCTCCACCCCTGGGGGCGGCGGCGCTGGCGCTTCGCAGAGCAGGTTCGACAGAACCCACTTCCCCCGTCGCACCGGCGATGTGCGGGTGGGGTAGGCGAGTGCTGCCAGCAGCCCTGGGGTGCCGAGCAGGCCAACCCGCCCCGTGCCAGCCAACGAGACCGGCTGGAAGCCCTCGCCCGCCGGGGCCGGCACGCCGAGGTGGTCGGCCAGTCGAGCGTCGATCATGGTCTGCGGGTCGGTGACCAGATCGAGCATCGAGCGGTCGTCCAGCAGGATCCCGTGGGCCTGATGCCACATCTGGACGCGCATCGACTCGCGGAGTTCATCGTCGAAGGCGGGGAATCGTTCCGGATCGGGCTGAAGCTCGTCTACCGCGCGGATGTACAGCCACTGGCCCGCCAGGTTGTCCACGAGGGCTGAGGCGCGCGGGTCGTCGAGCATCCGTCGGACTTGTGCTTCGAGCACGGCATCGTCCGTCAGGCGCCCCTCCACAGCCAAGGCGAACAGTTCGGCGTCGGGCATCGAGCTCCACAGGAAGTACGACAGTCGGGACGCGAGCTCCCAGTCGTCCAGCGCGCGCACGCCAGCGCCAGGATCGGGGTCCGCCTCCACCCTGAACAGGAACTGCGGCGCCACCAGGATCGCTTGCGCCATCAGGCCGACGCCCTCGAGCCAGGTTCCTCCGGTGTCGCGCGACAGGGCATACAGCCCCATCAGCCGCTCCACTTCGTCGGGCGTCACCGGTCGCCGCCAGGCGCGGCCTCCGAAGTCGGCGGCGATCGTCCGCGCACACGGATCTTCGCCTTGGTACTCCGGATCACAGACCAGGATCGCCGTGGGGTCGCCCTCGGGCTCGCCATCCAGGCCCCACGGGCCTTCCAGCTCCACCCAGTCGATCACCAGATTGCGGTCTTCGGAGGGAGGGTTGTAGTAGTCGTTGAGGAATCGGGCGCCGATGGAGTGGAGGCCCACCGTCACGTCTACGTCCACCGCCACGGTCTCGGGTGCGTCCACCTCGGACAACACGTCGACCACCGCGACCTCGGCGCCATCCACGAGCACCGCCATCCGCACCGGGTCGGGCCCGGCCTGTTGGCCGTAAGCGCGGACCGACAACGTGTATGCGCCGCTGTGCGCCACATCCACCCAGGCCGTGAGGTCGCCGTTGGACCACAGGTTCCAGTAGCTGCCGGCCGGCCCCCCGGTGCTGGCCTCGGCGTCTTCGCTCTCTGCCTGAACCCGGTACCGGACCGGCGGTACGGGGCCGGGGCCGAGCGCCCACCCCACGAGCTCCCGAGCTGCCAACTCGTACATCTCGATGTGCAGTGGCGACATCGACAGCGTGTCTGCGATGTTGTCGAAGCCGAAGCCGAAGTCATCTTGCGGGAAGTCATGCGCCGGTCGCAGTGGCGTTCCCAGTAGATCGCGCACGGTGTTGTCGTATTCGGCGCGGTTGAGCCGGTGAAGCGTCACCCGGCCGGGTGTGGGGGTGCGCGCCTGGGGCATGGTCTCGGTCGAAGCAGACGTCTGGCCCGTTCCGTCGAGCGGTGTCTGCCCGGCGACGGGCCCGTCTGCTGGCGCGCCACACCCCAGGATGGCGATGATCGCCACCCACAGCAGGCCGGGTGGACGGCGCAACCTCCGCAGCGTCACAGGCTCACCTCCTGGGCAGAGTCCGCGAGCACTGTACTATAGACCACGGAGCCGACACACCGCCGGTGGGGGTGTGGTGACCGGCTGCCGCCGCGGGCTCTCGACGATGCCCCGTCAGGACGGTCCCAGCTGCCGCGTTCTCGGTCAGACCTGCGTAGGTTGCGCACCCGTGGACTCCGGGGCTCATGCCTTGTTGTAGAAGCACAGGTCGTGCCACCCTGCGCGAGCGCCGTAGACGTCGTATGTTGCGTGTGTTCCTGCGGAGGATCCATGTCGAAGAGGAACGGCCCACCGCGCCCCGGCGGGCCGCCGCGACCCTCGGCCCGCAAGCGTGCGGCCGGCCCGTCGCGACCGAGCGCCAAGCGACCGGCCAACTTCTCCCCGAAGAAGCCGTCGGCGCCCGTGGCACCACCCGCGCCGAAGGCCCCTTCCTCGGGCACCGCGGATTCGAATCTGAAGATGGTCAAGCTGACCGACGCCGACGATTCTGGCGACGACGGTGCGCCGAGCTCGGCGACCACGTTCTTCGCCATTCCCCAGGCGAAGCGAAAGAAGAAGGAAGAGCCACCGCCGGTCGCGGCCAGCAGTGCGGGTGCGCCCGCGGCGGGGCCACCTCCGGGAGCGCCCCCGGGCGTTGCGCCGATGAGCATGGCCCCGATGGGGGGCGTCCCGATCGGCATCCAGGGACCGGTGGCATCCGGACCCGTGGCCATGAGTGCCATGGGCAGCGGGCTCGCCCCCGCCGCCCCGATGGGCGACCCCTCTGGCGGAGACCGCGCACAGAGCTACCGGGTGTTCGCCATCGTGCTCGGCCTGGTCACGATGGTGATGTTCGGGCTGCTCGCGGCGGTCGGCCTGATCTTCGCCGGGGTCTACCTGCAGGGGGAGAAAGAGGCCGCTGCCGCGCTGCCGCCCCCGCAGAACGCCGCTCCCACACCCGCACGCCGACGCGTCGATACGGGCATCCCAGCGAAGCCCATCGAGGCACCGAAGGCGAAGCCAAAGCCACGCCCGAAGGGTGGTGGCTCCCCAGCGCCACGCCCCAAGCCGGCCCCTCCGCCTGCGCCCGCGACCTCGCCCGCAGCGGTCACGGTCAAGGTGTCTGAAAGCTTGCCCTACACATCGGTCGAGATCAGCTGCCCGAGCGGATTCCGGGAGCGCGGGCAGTTCGGCGGGGGCTCGGCCACCGTGCCGAACGTGCCGCGCGAAGACTGCAAGATGAAGTTCAAGGGCGGCCCCCCTGCCACCCGCGGCATCACCGGTGGCCAGAGCGTGTCTTGCGTGGACCAAGGCGGCGCGCTGGTGTGCAGCTGACGGTCAGACCACCCAGGTGAGGTCGTCGTCCATGAAGTCGACCCGCCAGGGGCCACCCTGCTTTCGGCGGAAGGTCCAATAGTACGAGAACTGCGCTGGCGTTGAGCGCTGATTCTCGATCGGGTTGCCGTCGGCGTCTTCCACAAGGTCGAGGATCGATCCGGTGAGTCGGCACGTCACCCGCTCGTGCTCGGCGTCGCGCGACAGCCGCACGACCTCGACCCGCTCGATGGTGGGGTCGAGCCGCTTCCGGGCGAGCCCGTGCTTGTGGTAGCGGCGCATCCACGTCTGGAGCTCTTCCAGCGCCAGTGGCGACAGGAGGTTGGTGACGGCTTCGGGCTGTTGGTGGGTGATGGCGGCCTGCACCCGCGCGAACGCCTGGCGCACACCGTCCTCGAACGCGTGCCAGTCCAGGTCGGCGTGCCGGGCGCTCATGGCGTCGCGCTGAGTACGCATCTCAGGATCACGACGCGTCTCGAGGTCCACGATGTGTGGCTTGTCCCACGCGGCACTCGGCCGGATGCACGGTTGGCGCACCTCACGCTCGATGTGCAGCACGTGCCAGCTGTCGTTCTCGCGCGAAAATCGCCAAGTCTCGTCGATTTCCCAGCCCTGGCGCTCACCGGAACGGGTCTCGTCTACGTGCGCGATCAGCCGCAGCTTGATCTGGCAGCCGGTGCTGGCCACGGTGGTGCGCACGAGCCGGGTGCGCACGAATCGGATGCGACCGACAGCTTCGAGGCCGCTCGGGCCATGGAACACCGACTCCAAGGCGCCCGGCCGGATCAGGTCCTCGATCTCCGAGATGTCTCGCGTGGCGCGCGCCTCGTGCACCTTGCGGTGGAGCGCCTGCGCCCACTCCCTGAATCGGTCGAGGGAGAATCGCGGGATGGCGTCGACGAGGGCATCCATGTCGACATCGCGCTTTGGACGGGCGAGCTGGGCGACGAGGGATGGGCTCCGCAATTCGAGGGGGCGGGAGGCGGCCTCGAGATCCTCCTGGGCCTTGGCCGTGCTGCGTCGAGCCATGAACAGCACGGCATTGCCGATGACGACTGCGGCGACAAGCCCGCCCACAAGGTAGGTCGCGCTCGTGGTGGCTGCGTTCGTCAGGTCTTGCGCGATGTCTTGTGCAAGCGCTGGCGGTGCGAGGAGATGGAGGGGCGTCATCGGTGCGCGTCTCTGTCGAGGTAGGCGAAAGCTAACCAACCTGCGCAGGTGCGCGGGCTGCACACCGAACGACGAGCCGGGCATACTGGACAGCAGCAGCTCGAGGGACCGTCGGTGAACCTGTTGGAGCCCCGTCGATATCGCATTCTGTCCGTGATCGGCGAAGGCGCCGTGGGGCGGGTGTACCGCGCACGGCTGGTCCGAACCGACGGATTCGAGAAGGAGATCGCCCTCAAGGTGCTGTCGGAGATCGCCCCAGCCAGGTCGGTCCTCGAGCGGTTCCGGGACGAGGCACGACTGCTGGCGTTGGTGCGCGATCGTGCTGTGGTCGGCACGGGGCCCCCGCTGCGGCTCGACGGTCGGTGGGCCGTGCCGATGGACTTCGTGGATGGGGCAACTTGTGACGGCCTGTTGACGCTGCATCAGGCGTTCCCGGCACCCGCAGCGGCCGAGGTGGTCGCGGAGGTCGCGCGTGCCCTGGCCCAAGGCTGGAGCCAGCCAGGGCCCGACGGCGAGCCGCTGTGTGTGATCCACCGGGACGTGAAGCCAGCCAACGTCCTCGTGACGCCGTCGGGGGAGGTGCGCCTGCTCGACTACGGCATCGCGCGCGCCCGATTTGCAAGCCGGGAGTCCCGCACCCGCGGTCACGTCGGTGGAACGCCGGGGTACATCGCGCCCGAGCGCCTGTTCGGGCTCGAGGGGCCCGCATCGGACATCTACGCGCTGGGCGTGGTCCTCCACGAGCTGCTCGTGGGGGAGCGGCCCAGCGCTGGAGACGCGACCGTGCCGCCCGGTCTGGCGTCCCTGGTCGCTGAGATGTTGGACGATGACCCGGAGGCGAGGCCACCCGCTCGGGAGGTGGAACGTCGCTGTCGATCGGCGCTGCGCGAGCTTCCGGGGCCGTCTCTGCGGGAGTGGGCCGAGTCGGACGTGGCTCCGCCGCCACCCCTCGAGCCCGACGAGCTGGTGGGGCGGCTGCTCGAGGAGGACGTCGAGCACTCGCCGGTGATGATCCCGGTGCACGCTGGCGGCGAGCCCCAGCTCTGGGGGCTGATCCTTCCGGTGTTGGCGATGCTCTTGCTGGCGGTTGGCGTCATGCTTGGGAGCGCCACCAGCGTGGCGCCTGCCCCGGCGCGCTCGCCATCTCCCGTACAGAATAGGGCCCCAGTCGTCGCACCGACGCCATCCCCTCTGCCTCCAGCGGCCACAGTGCCCGCTGCCGAGCCCTTCCGGGAGACGCCCGTCCAGCGACCTCCTCCCGTTCCCGCAGCCCCGGTGCAATCCGAAACGGCCCCGGCTGGACGACCGATGCTGCCGGTGCGGGTCACATCGATCCCCATGGGGGCCACGGTCCGGCTGGGCGACGAACTCATCGGGGTAACCCCGCTCACGCTGGACCTGAGCTGGGGCGACCACGTGATGCGACTGGACCTGGCGGGACGGGGGAGTGACCGCCGGCTGGTGGTCGGCCGCCGGTCGCCGACGCGCTACGTCTGGCACGTGGAGGAGGATCGGTGGGTGTCCGGCTACTGATCGCGGTGGCCCTGCTCGGGTGTGCGCCCGTGCCGGGATCGAAACGGCCGGGAGACACCGCCTCGGCGATCGGTGCCGAACCGTCCCCACGGGTTGCCGTCCGGATCGTGCCAGAGTCACCGGTCGGCGGCGAGATTCTGCACGCCGAGATCTCGCTGACGGCGTCGGATGGCCCCCCGGTCACGCTGTCCACGCGCTGGACCGTAGACGGACGCGATGGCGGAGTGGCACTCACCGCCGGGCCGGGCGCCCGGGATGAGCGCTGGCGGGTCACCGTGACCGCCAGCGCGCCCGATGGCGACGTGATGGCGAACGACGAGGTAGTGGTGGCGAACGCCGGACCGATCCTGTCGCGTGCTCGCATCGTCCCGGACGCGCCGACTTCGGCGGATGTGCTCACCGCAGAGGTGGACGCTGCGGATCCCGACGGAGACCTCGTGGAGCTGGAGGTCAGCTGGTGGGCCGACGGCGTCTTGCTCCATGTAGGGCCCGAGCTCACGGACCTGCGGCAGGGCATGGGCGTCGAGGCGCACCTCGTGGCGACCGACGGCCTGCAGACCTCCGAACCCGTGGTCACCGCAGAGGTCAGTGTCGGCAACGGGCCGCCATCGATCACGTCCATCGCTGTCGCACCGGACCCCCCAACCGTTGTCTCGGGCGCGGGATGCGCCATCACAGTGGACGACCCGGACGCCGACCCCACCACTGTGGCGGTGACCTGGACCGTGGACGGCCTCCCTGCTGGAGTCGGAGTGCGTCTGGACCCGGTCCGGGTCGTGCCTGACGCCGTGCTCGCTTGCACCGGCGTGCCATCTGACCCGTTCACGTCCGGAGCTCCCGCTACGAGTGGGGACGCAGTCGTGCTGAGCACGCCTCCCGAGGCGCCCTGGCTCCGGGTCCATCCGGTGAGCCCGTGGGTCGGGGAGCCGTTGTGGTGCTGGCTGGATGACCCGGCGTGGGACCCGGACGGGGATGCGCTCACAGCCGCCGTCACCTGGTTCGTCGACGATGTCACGTGGGACGGCCCGACGACCACGCGGGTGCTCCCGGGCGACGGGATCCCCCCCAAGACCGTGGCCTTCGGCGAGCGTTGGCGGTGCGAGGTGACCGTCACGGACGGCGGGAGCGACGTGTCCGCCACGGCGTCGGCCCAGGTCGGCGAGCCCCCTGGGGGCAACGTGCTGATCCTGCTCGCCGACGACATGGGGGTCGACAAAGTGGGCGTGTATGGCGAGCACCCCGAGCCGCCCCCAACACCGGTGATCGATGCGCTGGCCGCAGGCGGTGTCCTGTTCCGCAATGCCTACGCCTCGCCCAGCTGCAGCCCGACCCGCGCCTCGCTCCTCACGGGGCGGTACCCTCGCCGATCGGGACTCGGCGAGGTCGTGCAGGTGCGGTTCTCCGACTACCAGCTCCGCCTGGACGAGGTACTGCTGCCTGAGGTGCTCGGGCACAGCAGCTTCGACTACACGTCGGTCGCGCTCGGGAAGTGGCACCTGGCTGGGTTCGGCAGCGAGTCCGGCATGCGCCACCCGCTGGACCAAGGGTTCTCGCACCACGCGGGGTCGTTCGGAAACCCCGGCAGCGCAAGCCAGCTCCCGGAGGAGGAACTCGGCTACGAGTACTGGGAGAAGGTGGTGGATGGTGAAGCCGCCTTCACCCGCGTGTACATGACGACAGACACGGTGGACGATGCCATCGCTCAGGTCGCGGCCCTGCCCGAGCCGTGGTTCTTGTACGTCGCGCTGAACGCGCCTCATGACCCGTTCCACCTCCCGCCTGAGCACCTGCACGGGTTCGATCTCGATGAATCGTCACCTCCACCGCTGCGCTACGCCGCGATGGTCGAGGCGATGGACACCGAGCTGGGCCGACTGCTGGACAGCATCGACCCCGCCGTGTTCGAGCGCACCACGGTTGTATTCGCGGGGGACAATGGCACCCACGAGCAGGCGATTCGGCCGCCCTGGGACGCCGTCAGGAGCAAGACCACCCTGTTCGAGGGCGGGGTGAATGTGCCACTGGTGGTGTCGGGTCCGCTCGTCTCCGCCCCGGGCTCGGAGTGTGGAGCCCTGGTTCATGTGGCGGACCTGTTCGCCACCGTCGCCGAGATCGGGGGCGTCCGCGTGCAGCCGCCGGGCCTGGTCGAACCGGTCCGAGATGTGGACGCCCTGGATACCGACGGTCTGTCTTTGTTGCCGTTTCTCGCCGATCCTGGGCATCCCTCCCTCCGGCGCTACGCGTGGACCGAGAAGTTCGCCGACAATGGATTCGGGCCGTACCGCGTGGACGGCCGGACGGTGCAGGACGCCGAGTACAAGCTGGTCACCTACCAAGGAGGCGACTCGGAGCTGTACGCGGTCGGCGGCGGCACGTGGGACGAGGGCGAGCCCCTCGATCCTCTCCGACCGGCCGATGCTGCAGCCCTGCGGCGACTCGAGCGTGTGATGAACGATCACCTGGAGCGCTTGGCGCCCGTACGGTGAGCGCAGACTCAATCTGCGCCGAGCAGCTCGAGCAGCTGGTCCGTGTCGAGCCGGATCCGCGCCGCCCCGCCGATGAGGGCATCTGCCAGAGCACGCTTCTCTTCGTGCATCACGAGGATCGACTCCTCGACGGTGCCGGTGGACACCAGGCGGTACACCGTGACGGTGCTCGACTGGCCGATCCGATGTGCCCGGTCGGTGGCCTGGTCTTCGGCCGCGGGATTCCACCAGGGATCGAGGTGGATGACGTAGTTCGCGGCCGTCAGGTTGAGCCCCGTCCCCCCGGCCTTGAGGGAGATCAGGAACACATCGCCCTCGCCGGCCTGGAATGCGTCGACCTCTGCGCCGCGCCGATCCGCTGGGGTGCTCCCGTCGAGGTAGCGGCATCGCACACCGTCTTCCTCCAGGGCGGCGCGAGCCAGCTGGAGGTGGCGGGTGAACTGGCTGAACAGGAGCGCTCGGTGGCCTGAATCGACCAGATCGCCCACCAGCTGTCGGAGTCGGGCGAGCTTCGATGACGGCACCTCACTGTCCGGATCGACCAGCCGCGGATGGCAGGCGAGCTGGCGAAGTCGGGTCAGTGCGGCGAGCACGGCCATCCGATGCTCTGACGCAACCTCGCTGCGGGCCACCAGCCGTCGGGCCGCCGCCAAGCGCTCTTGTTCGTACAGGGCCCGCTCGGCCGTGGACAGCTCGATCTCCACCACGGATTCGAGCCGCTTTGGCAGGTCCCGGGCGACGGTGCCCTTGCGGCGCCGTAGCAGGAACGGTGAGATGAGCCGTGCGAGGCGCTTGCTGGCCTCGGCGTCGCCATCTCGCTCGATGGGCAGCGCCCACCGCTCCCGGAACGCAGAGACGCTGCTCAGCAATCCGGGCACCACGGCCCGGAACAGCGACCACAGCTCGCCGACCCGGTTCTCGATCGGTGTGCCGGTGAGGGCCAGGCAGAAGTCGCGGCGGAGGGCGTGTGCAGCCTTCGCGGCGCCCGTGCCCGGGTTTTTGATCGCCTGGGCCTCGTCGAGCACGACGGTGTGGAATGCCCGGTCACCCAAGACTTCGGCGTCTCGGCGAAGGAGGGCGTAGCTCGTCACCAGCACCTGCCCGGGCCCGAGTCCGGTGAGCAGGGCCTCACGCCCGGGCCCGCGGTAGAGCACGACATCGAGTGTCGGAGCGAAGCGAGCGGCTTCCCGCAGCCAGTTGAATCCGACCGACGTCGGCGCCACCACAAGTGCTGGACCATCGGGAGCGCGCTTGAGCAGGAGCGCGAGGGCTTGCAGCGTCTTGCCCAGCCCCATGTCGTCCGCGAGCACCGCCCCCGGGGCCCACTCTGCCAGCCGCGCGAGCCACACAAAGCCGGCGTGTTGGTAAGGACGGAGGGTGGCGTTCAGAGCCTGGGGTACATCGGGCACCAGCTCTGCGGCCCGCCGGATCCGGGCGGCCTGGTCGCGCCACGCTGGCGGCATCACCACAGCGGCGCCGGCTTCGTGCAGTGCCTCGAGCACGGTGCCGTGGATCGGGTCCACCGCGAGCGCGCCCCGTCTTGGGGTGGCCACGCTCGCCGCGTCGGTGAGCCGTGCCACCAAGTCATCACCCAGCCGCACCCAGGATCCGTCGTCCAGCTCTACCCATCTGCGACCCTCGTGAATCGCGCGCAGCACGTCGCGGAGGGGCACGCTGTGCGCTCCCACTGCAAGAGAGCCATCGAGTCCGAACCAGTCGCGCCGCCGCTGCACCTCCACGCTGAGGTCGGTGGCCTCAGCTTCGCCCACCACGCGCACCGCATCGCCGACCCACGCCAAGGGGATGGCCAGCCGTTCGGCCGCCGCGGTCACCTCCAGCACGGTGTCGAGTGACACCGCCACATCGGCATCGACCAAGCCCAGGCCGTGGAGCGCCTGCTGGAGCACCTCCCGCTCGGCCCCAAGGTCGCGCCGCACGTGAAACGGCCGGTCGCCCCTCCGGTACACGGTGCTCGGGTGTTGGGAGAACCGCCGACTCGGGTAGCCGGGTGCGGGCGCCACGGTCACGCGAACCCGAAAGCTGTCCTCCGACCGGGCCACCGAGGCCGCTACGGCCGGCTTGGGCGGCTCAGCGGTGCCCGCCAGCTCCCCCTCCAGCCGAACGTCGATCACGTCAGCGAGCTTAGGGAGGCGGGCATAGAGGCCCACGAGCGCTTCGTCTGGGAACCGGATCTCGCGCTCGGCCAGCGTGCGGAGCACGGCCAGGGCTGTGGGACTGGCCCGCAGCACGCGGACCTCGGTCCCGTGCACCCACAGAGCCCTTCCGCCGGCCGAGGTGGCGAGCACCTCTGTGGGCAAGGCCTCGTCCACGCCATCTACGATCGGGGCCAGGGTGGTGGCTTGGCCGTCGTGGGTGCCCGCGACCACGAGTCGATGCACCGAGATCGACGATGGCCGGCTGGACCGGCCCGGACCGAACACCCGCGGATGTCCGGAGAGTGCCTCGAGCGCCTGGTACACCAGAGCCTGGGGGATGGGGGCGCCGGGGCGCTCCCGACCCGCCTTGAGCAGGTCTGCGGCACGCCGGTCGGCCCGCAGGCCACTGCTCCTGAGCATGGCGTCGAGGGTGAGCGACGCCAGCGCGGGCCCTCCCTTCGGGCGCGGCGTGACCGTGGCCGGCTCCAGCGCGAATCCGCCGCGGCTGGACTTCAGCCGCCACCCGAGGGTCGTGCCGCCGAGATCACCGAGCACTCGGTCGAGGGCGTCGAGATCCCGCTGCCACAGCGGTGTGCCGACCAGGTCGGACAGCGTATCGGGCTCAACCCCCGGGATCGCTTCGCCGCCGGTGAGCACATCGAGCAGGGCGTCGGCGGCCGCGAGCCGGGCGGCACAGCCGGGAACGGGGGACGTGCAGCGACAGGTCACCTGGCCGGTACTGAGGTCCACCCGGGTGCGTGCGTCCAGGTTGCCGGGACATGCGGACGGCGCCTGCAGCGCGATCTCGGCGGTGGGCGGATCCTCGACCAACCGCGTGCGCACGTCGCCGCGTTGGTCCGGGCTCAGCGGGGGCGCACCTGCGGAAATCAACGCCGACCGGGTGCTGAGGAGGGCGCGGTGCAGTGGCACCAGCTGCGACCGTGCCGGTGGAGAGGCGCGGCGAGTGGCGGCCCGGGCGGCGTGTCTCGCCCCGAGGGCATGCGCGACCGCGGCGCCGTGCAGGTGTCGCTGGGCGGCGTCTTGGAGCGCCATGGGCGGGTCGGTTCGGCTCCCGCGGGCCGTGCGTGATCGGGGACAGCAGAGCACGGAGCCCACCGTCCACCCGTCGTCGCCGTACCACCACAACCACCGGCTGGCGTCGCCGCCCACGTCGCCCTCGAGCACCTTGGCGCCGAGGGAGAGCCATCGAGCCACCCC
>JBLFXJ010000071.1:0-25796 GCA_047609825.1 Myxococcota bacterium | reverse complement strand
GACCCCGCGTTGCGGACCGGGGGCCGGGACGGTGCCGGACCCCGCCGCGCGCGGTGTGTGGGCCTCACTCCGCCCAGCATGCCTCGATCCAGGGGACCATCGCCCGGAGGGCCTGGACATGGCCGGGCACGTCGTGGTGCGGCACGGATGGCAGGCGGGTGAACCGGACCGGGTGGTCGCGGTCGCGGAGGGCGGTGACGGCGGCCTCGGTAGGGCCGATGGGGATCACGGTGTCGGCCGCGCTGTGCACGATGGCGATGGGCAGGGTGAGAGCGGACGTGTCGCCCGGCGGCAGACCCGCGACCGGCGCGGCCACGGTGAACCGCTCGGGGTGGGCGAGGGCGATATGCCACGTGCCGATGCCACCCATGCTGAAGCCGGTGACCAGGGTGCGGTCCGGGTCGACACGAAGCTCGGCGGACACCGCATCGAGCACCGCGAGGGCCGCGCTCACGCTCGCCGGGTCGGTCCACCCGAGCCCCGGGCAGTCGGGGGCGACGATGATCGGATTCACGCTCTCGAGCGCCGGCGCGACGAGACGATCCAGCACGCCGCGGCCGTACCACGGCGTGACCTCGCCGGCGTAGTGCAGCGCCAGCACCACCGGGTGAGGGCCCTTGCCCTTCGGGATTCGCAGGGTGTACCGCACGGTCTGGCCGTCGTGCTCCAGCTCCCGCTCATGCACGCCCGCTGCGAGCGCGGCCAAGGCGACGAGTGCGATCACGCTGACCTCCTTCGCAGGGCTCGGGAGAACTCCGGTCTGACCCTTCAGGCAGCTAGTCGCCCGTAATACGCCGTGTCATGCGGCGCGCCTTCCCCTACACCGGCCGACTCGACCTCCGGCTCACCCTCAAGGACCTCGGGCTGTGGGGCGGCACGAGCTGGATGCGCGTCGACTCGGACGGCGCGTGGTATGCGCGGCGAACGCCGGATGGCCCGGGAACTGTGCGCATCTGGCAAGAGTCGGAGGCCGTGGTGGCCGAGGCCTGGGGGCCTGGCGCCGCGGCCGTGTTGGACCGGGTGCCCGATCTGTGCGGCCTGCACGACGACCCCAGCACCTGGACGCCGACGCACCCGATCCTCGCCGAGCTCAAGCGCCGTCGGCCGGGGTGGCGGATCGGTCGTACCGGACACGTGTACCCGCGACTGGTGTCGACCGTGCTCGGCCAGCTGGTCACCGGAAAGGCCGGCAAGCAGTCGCTGAACCGGGTGGCGCGCGCATGGGGCGAGCCCGCGCCCGGTCCGGACGTTGGCCTGTGGCTGCTGCCGGTGCCCAAGGTGCTCGCCGCCCAGCCGTACTACGCCTTCCACCGCATGGGCATCGAGCGCATGCGCGCGGACCGGGTGAGGCGGGTGGCGTCCCGGGCATCCGCGCTGGAGCGCGCGGTGCGGATGAGCGCGCCGGATGCGATGGCCCACCTCCAGAAGCTGCCGGGCATCGGCCCGTGGACGGCGGGAGTCGTTGCCGCGTTGGCCCTGGGAGACCCCGATGCGGTGCCGGTCGGCGACTACAACCTGCCGTCGGTGGTGTCGTGGACGCTGGCGAATGAGCCGCGGGCCGATGATGTCCGCATGCTGGAGCTGCTCGCGCCCGAGGCGGGCAACCGCGGCCGGGCCGTTCGGCTGATCAAAACCGGTGGGCGGGGTAAGGTGAAGTTCGGTCCCAAGGTGGATGTGCCGGACTTCCGGGGGATGTAGGTCAGCCGAGCCGAGCGCGGAGCCGCACGCCCGCGTGGTCCGATGGCCACAGGCCGACCCCGGGCGCGACGGCATCGCCGATGAGCTCCACCGAACCCACGCTCCACTCCGGCGTGAGGTAGAACCGGTCGAATCGGGCGCGGGGACCTCGGAATCGGAGGTTGGGGCAGCGCTGGGTGTCCCAGGTGTAGCGGCTGGCGGGCGGAGCACCGGCTGCGACCCAGGCATCGATGAGCGCAGCTGCCGACGGCACCGCTCGCACGTCCACGTCGCGGAGGTTGGTGTCGCCCCCGAACACGGCGGGTGGCCCGACGGCCAGCGCGTGCACGACCTGGGCCAGCTGGGCCTGGCGCACCTCGGCCACCGGCACGCCACTCTCCAGGTGGGCGGTGGCCAGGCGGATCGGGACGCCTCCCCAGGTGGCGTCGGCCAGCAGGAGGAACCGGCCCTGCTCCGTGCCCACCAGCTCGGTCCGGGTCGCGCCGGTGAGGGTGATGCCGGGCCCCGCGAGCAGCGCCTCCACATAGCCCTCGTCGTCATCGGGCAGCACGACGGCCGCGGTGAACCCGGCGTGGCTCAGGTGCGGGCCGAGGTGGGCCGACCAGGTGCGCCGGGTGACCTCCTGGAGCAGGATCACGTCGGGTGGGTCGGCCAGCAGGCGCGCGATGGCGGCCTCGGTGCGGGGGTCGACCTGCTCAGGGTCGAGCCCGTCGAGGTTCCAGGTCACAGCGTGTAGATCGGTCACTGACGTCCTCGTGCGGGTCGGCTCTGAGGACGCCAGGATCCGGGTCAGCCTGGGCCGTAGAATACCGGGACGGTGGCGAACTCCCGGGGGTGTCGGCGCCGCAGCTCCGCGACCCAGTGGCCGCGGTCGGTCACCTCCAGGTAGCGGACGTATGCGGCCAGCTCGCCCCGCGCGTGCTCCGGTCCGCCCTCCCGCAGCGTCTGCCACAGCGGGTCGTCGGCCCAGCCCGACTTCGCGAGGGCGGCGTCGGTCCAGGTGAGCAGCCGGTGGGCGGCCTCGGCACACACCTCGGGCCGTGACTGCGCCAGGTCGTGCTGCTCGTGCGGGTCGGTGGAGAGGTCGAACAACATCTCGGTGGGGAACAGGTGGAACCCGTCGTGCCAGGTGCGGATGTACAGGCAGTCGTCGAACCGCACGCTGCGCTGGCACACATGGGCGCACTGGCTGAGCACCAGCTCCGATCGCCCAGCATCGCCCGAGCCGGTGACCGCACCGGCGAAGCTCACGCCGTCCCACGAGGTGCGGGGCGCACAGCCGAGAAGCTCGGCGAGGGTGGGCACCAGATCGAGCGCATAGTGCAGGCCGTCGGCCACCGCGCCCGTGCGCCCGCCGGGCCACTTCAGGAGGAGCGGCACCCGGCAGGTGGCGTCGTCTGCGGTGCCATGCTCGGCATAGATGCCGAGCTCTCCCATGTTCTCCCCGTGGTCGGCGCTGACGATGACGGCGGTGTCGTCCCACAGACCGGCGGCGTCGAGCCAGGCGAAGAGCTGGCCGATGTGCTTGTCCATCCAGTGGATGCCGGTGTCGTAGCCGTCGAACAGCTGGCGGAGGTCGGCCAGGTCGCGCAGCTCTCCCGGGTGTCGCGGCCAGCGGGGATCGGTGGCGTTGTCCCACATGTTCAGCTCCCGCGGCTTGTGTGGGCCGGGGAGTGTGCGGTGATGGGCGAGCACCTCATGCGTGAGCCAGCGGGGCAGGGGGTGGTCGGCGAACGGGTCGCCGGCGGCGGGTGGGGCCCGGTATGGGGTGTGGGCATCCCACAGGTTCACGTGGAGGAACCAGTCGTCGGCGTGGCCGCGCCGGTCGAGCCAATCGAGCACCCCGGGCAGCACATCCTCGGCGCTCTCCATGCCCCGACCGCCCGTGTCCACCACCTCGTGGAACCCGGCCTGGAACTGCCACGCGGAGTGCCGCCACGCGAACGGGCTGAACAACACGGTGCGCAGGCCGGCCTCGCGTCGGAGGAAGCTGGCCAGGTTGTCGCGGGTGGTGATGTCGGCGAACCGTCGGCCGATGCCCTCGGGCCGGCGGTCGGCGGTGGTGCCTCCGTGTCCCACCACGCCGGTCCGGATGCCGAACTGCCCGCTGCTCAGCGCCGTGCGGGAGGGCAGGCAGGGGGCATCGCTGGCGTAGACCCGGGTGAACCGTACGCCCTCGGCCGCCACCCGATCGATGTGGGGGGACGTGGGGCGGGCGTAGCCGTAGCACCCGAGGTGGTCGGGGCGCGTGGTGTCGCAGTCGAGGTACAGGATGCGCACAGGGGCCAGCCTACCGCGCGCAGGTCCGACCCTACTTGCCGATCTTGATCAGCTCGACATCGAACACGAGCATTCCGGCGGGACGGCCCGGGCGACCTTGGTAGGCCAGGTCCACCGGGATCCAGAACCGCGTCTTCTCGCCGGGGGTCATCAACTGCAGGCCCTCGGTCCAGCCGGCGATCACGCGGTTGAGCGGGAAGCTGCTGGGCTCGCCGCGCTGCACCGAGCTGTCGAACATCTCGCCGTCGGTGGTCCAGCCGGTGTAGTGCACCGTGACCGCCTCGGTGGGCCCGGGGTGAACGTCGCCGGAACCGGGGGTGATCACCTTGTAGGCCAGGCCCGACGCGGTCTTCTTGGCATCAGCCGGGGGGGCGGCCACATCGGCCGGCGCGGGGATCGCCGGAGCGGGCTCATCGAAGTCCTGCAGCTCGACATCGAACACGAGCATGCCTTCGGGAGCGCCCGGTCGCCCGCCATAGGCGAGGTCCACCGGGATCCAGAACCGCGTCTTCTCACCCTTGACCATGAGCTGCACGCCCTCGGTCCAGCCCGGGATCACGCGCTCGAGGGAGAACTTGGCCGGCTCGCCCCGGGTGACCGAGCTGTCGAACATCTTGCCGTCGGTGGTCCACCCCGTGTAGTGCACGGTGGCGGTGGCCTTCTTGGTCGGATGCTCGGTGCCCGCGCCGGGGGTGATCACCTTGTAGGCCAGGCCGGACGCCGTCTTTTTGGCATCGGCCGGGGCGGCCGCCACATCGGGCGGAGCCGGGATCGACTCGGGCTCGGGCTTGACGGCCGGCGCCGTGGGCGCGGGGGTGACCTCCGCAACAGCCGCCGAGTTGTCGGCGCCATCGGGCTCGGGCTCCACGGCAGTGTCGCCGCAGGCCAGGAGGAACAGGACAGGAAGGAAATGGATGAGGTTCTTCATGGCCGGGCGGCTATCACCCTGAGCCCGAAGTGTCCCGCGCGACGCCCCGGACCGGGGCCGTCGGCGGTTCGGGGAGCAGGTTTTCTCCAGACTGGTGGCGTGGCCATCGGCTAAGTCGGGGGCATGCACATCGGCCCCTGGACCGTACTGGATCGCCTGGGCGGTGGCGCGATGGGCGTCGTGTGGGCCGCGCACCACCGAGGGGTCGGTACGCCGGTGGCGCTCAAGGTGCTGACCGGGGAGCTGGGCCGGAGCGCCGCGGGTCGGGCGGCCTTCGCACGGGAGGTTCGGGCGCTCGCCGGGGTGAGCCATCCGAACGTGGTCCGGGTGCTCGACTACGGCTCCCTGCCGGCAGACCTGGGTGAGGCGCCGGCCCGGAGTCCCTACCTGGTGATGGAGCGGTGCAGCGGCGGCTCGGCGGCCGATGCACCTCCGCGGGACTGGCCAGGGGTGCGCGCGCTCATCGTCTCGGTGCTGGACGCACTCGCCCAGGTGCACGCGGCGGGGATCGTGCACCGGGACCTCAAGCCGTCAAACCTGCTGCTCGCGGCCGGCGGAGACCCATCGGCGGGCTGGCGGGTCGCCGACTTCGGAATCGCCTGGCTGGGGGCTGCCGGGGCCGAGGTCGCGGGCACGCTCCGGTACATGGCGCCCGAGCAGCTGCGCGGCGATCCGCGGGATCTGGGTCCGTGGACCGATCTGTATGCGCTCGGGCGCACGGTGTTGGAGCTGCTCGTGGGGGATGCCCACGCGATGCCGAGCGCGGTGCGCGGGGTGGGCGATTCGGATCTGGAGGCCTGGGTGGCGCGCCTGGTGGAGCCGGATCTGCGCCACCGGTTCCGCCGGGCGGCCGATGCACGGGCGGCGCTGGAGGGCGCGTCGGCATGGGCCGTGGTGGGAGAGGCCTCGCCGGCTGCGACCCTGGTCGCGACCCTGGCTCGCACGGCTGAGGCAGGAGGTGCGCCGAGGCTCGGCGTTGCGCCTGTCATTCGGCGCGGTCCGCCTGTGCCTGCAGCCCGACCGGTGGAGTCGCCGCCCGTGGTCGCCGCCCTGCGGGGTGTGGGACTGGCGCTGTTCGGGCTGCGGCCGTTCCCACCCCTGGCCGACGGCGTCGCGGATGCGCTGTGGGCCCGGTTGCGTGCGGTGGACGCCTCTGGGGACGGGGAGCTTGTGGAGGTCGCGGGTCCGCCAGGCTCGGGCCGGTCGGCGGTCCTCGCAGCGCTCGCGCGGGATGCCCACGCCGTCGGCGCCGCCCATGTGCTGCGCGGTCCGCTTCACGACGCCGTGGCCAGGCTGCTCCGGGTGGACGGCCTGTCCGGGGCGGACCGGGTGCACCGCCTGGCCCGGACGGTGCCGCGAGAGCTGGTGGCGCCGCTCGCCGAGGTGTTCGAGCCCGGTTCGAGTGAACACGCGGCCGAACCCGTGCGGCTGTCGGGCCCCGCCGAGGCGCTCGCGGTGTTGCGGTCCTGGGTGGCGTCGCTCGAGCGGTGTGTGCTCTGGCTGGCGCCGGATGGAGAGGTGCCCGTGTTCCCACGCACTCTGGCGGTACGGGCCGCAGACAAGGGCGCGGTCCGGCTCGCGCCGCGGTCGGCGGAGGTGCTGGCGCCTGCTCTGGTGGAGCACGCTGGGCTGGTGCCACGGCTGGCGCACGAGGTGGCGCACCGGTCGGCTGGGCTGCCGGAGGTGGCGCGGGCGATGGTGGTGGACCTGGTGGCGCGGGACGGTCTGCACGCCACTCCCAGCGGATATGGTCTGCGGGCGGGCTCACGGCTCGACCTGCCCGCGGACGATCAGGCGCGGTGGGCGGCGCGTCTCGCCCGGGTGAGCGCGGCATCGGACCGGCCCGCGTTGGCCTTGGCGGCGTGGCTCGAGCCGGTGGCGGACGCGGCCTGGCACCGCGCCGCGACCCGCGCGGGTGTGGCCGTTCCCGATGGGCTTGCGGACCGGCTCCAGCGGGCCGGGCTGGCCGTTGCGGCCGGTGCCACGGGTGAGCGCTGGTCGTTCGCGCACCCCGCCATCCGGGAGGCGTGCGCGGCTCCGGATCCACGCTGGGCGGTCGCCGCGCTGCCCGAGCTGTCGGACCCGGATCGGCGTGCCCGGGCCCTGCTCGCCGCGGGGAGGATGGACGACGCGGTAGACGCCCTCGCAGCGCTCGCTCGCCAGCGGTTCGTCTCAGGCCGGCGCGGTGCGGCCGAGGCGTTGATCCAGCTGCGGGAACGGGCATTGGCGGCAGATGATCCGCGGCAGGTGGAGGGCTGGCTGGTGCTCGCCGGCGTGTACCGCAACTCGGGCCGGTATGCCGAGGCGGACGCGCTGGCCCAGCGGGCCGAGGCTGTCGGCACGCCCCGCGAGCGGATCGATGCGCTCCGGGTGCGCTCACGGGCCGCCTGGGCCCGCCAGGACCTGGCGTCGGCGACGGTCCATCTGCACGCCGCCCTGGCGCTGGACCCACCCCCGGAGGAGCGGGCGCTCGTGCTCGCCGATCTCGCGGATGTGCACCGGGAGCGGGGCGACCTGCCCGCGGCCCTGGAGGCGGATGGCCACGCCCTGGCGGCCTTCGATGCATTCCCCGACCACCCCGGCGGGCCCGAGGCCTGGCTCGGCCATGCGTTCACGCTGGAGGCGGTGGGCCGACTCGACGAAGCCGAGGCCCAGCTGGAGCGGGTGGTGACGGCCTATCGACGCCTCGGCGCCCGCTCGGGGCTCGCCTCGGCGGCGAACGCCCGGGGTGACCTGGCCCGCGTGCGCGGCGATCTCGACGGAGCGGTGGCCCACTACCTCGAGGCGCTGGCGGCGTTCCGGGCGGTCGGGTCGCCCATGGCGGCCTATCCGCAGGTGAACCTCGGGCTGGTACACCTGGAGCGGAACGAGCCCGCCGCCGCCCGCCCGATCCTCGAGGATGTGCAGCGGTGGTTCGCGCACCAGGCGCGCCAGGGAATGGCGGGCGCGGTCCAGGTGGTTCTCCTGGGATGTGCGGCGGCCGATGGCGACTGGGAGGAGTGGGACCGAAGGGCCGCCGACGGCCTGGCGCTGCTCTCCGAGACCGGCTTTCGCGACCCCGATGTGCTGCGGGCTGCGGAGCGCGCGGCGGCGGCGGCTCGCTCGGCCGGGAAAGCGGGGCGCGCCGACGCCTTGCTGGCGGCGCTCGCCGGCTGACCCTCGCCGGTTCGGCGTGTTGCCGGACGGTTGGGCTACGCTAGCCAAGGTCCCGCCAACCGTGGAGGTCCGATGCGTGTCCTGGCGCTGGTGCTGCTCACCGCTTGCGGAGGCGAGGACAAGTCGTCTGACTCCGCGTCCTCGGCCACTCCCAGCACCACCACGCCCACGGGCACTGCACCCACCGGTACGACTCCGGCGGGCACGACCCCGACCGGCGGCACGTCTGCGGGCACGACCCCCACGGGCACGACCTCGACCGGCACCACGTCCACCGGCAGCACCCCGTGCACCGACTGTCCCGAGGACTGCGCCAACGGAGTGGACGATGACGATGACGGCCTGATCGACTGCGAAGACCCGGACTGCCTCGCGCTGTGCGACGCGGACGCCGACGGCTTCGCCCCGCCCGAAGACTGCGATGACACCGACCCCGAACGGCACCCGGGCGCGCTCGAGATCTGTGGGGACGGCATCGATCAGGACTGCGACGGCGTAGACCCGGAATGTGCGAGGATGTACGCTGCAGATGGGCGAGGAGGCCGCGACCGTGCCGCACCGCCTCGGCTGTACGAGATCGACCTCGTCACCGGCACGGTAGAGGGGGTGGGCACGCTGCCGGCGCCGGTCACCGGGCTCACCTTCACCGACGTGGGGCGCCTGCTCGCGCTCACTGCCGCCAGCTCCGAATCCGCGCAGCTGCTCGAGCTCACCGTGGACCCGTTCAGCACCACCGTCCTCCACACCCTCGAGGTCGAGCACGCGTCCGGGTTCGCCTGGGCCGTCCCCGACACCACCTACGCGTGGGTCGAGGAGGGGGACACCCTGCACACCCTCGACCTGGCCACCGGCGCGCTGTCCGAGCCGCTGGCATCCGGCGGCACCTCCGGGCACTGCCTCGCCGCCGACGCCTCGGGCCAGCTCCACCAGCTGGTGGGCGCCACCCTGTACACCCTCGACCCCGCCACGGGCAGCCGCACCCTCGTCGGCGCGGTGGACGGACTTCCGAGCGGCTACAGCGGCCAGGGGTGCACCTTCGCCTATGGGTGGCTGTATGTGGCGCCGCTGGATGCCTTCGACCCGGCGTTCGGTGAGCGGGAGCTGTACGCGGTGGACGTGTCTGCAGCGTTCGCCCTGCCCACCGGCATCCTGCTCCCCGAGGATCTCGACGCCCTGGCCGCATGGCCGCCGTGATCCTGCCGAATCTCGGCCTGCCCTTGGTCGGCGTCGAGCAGGTGCACCACGTTCGAGGCCGCGTCTGGGGCAGCCTGGGCCGCACGATCTGTGTGGATGGGGAGCCGTGGTCGGCGTTCCCCCGTCGGCCGGGGTGGGATGCGTTCGAGCGACACCGCAGCTGGCGTCGTGTCCTGCGTGGCGACCGGTGCGTGGTCCGACCGCTGCCGTGGGGCGTGCTGGGCATCCGCGCCGGCTGGGGGTACCGACTGACGCCCGGCGGTGCCGAGAGGCTGTGGCCATTCCACCGCGGCGCTCCGCTGCGCGGGGCCGTCGCCGCCACCGACGAGGCCGCCTGGGTGGGGGATTATTGGGCCAACCCGCGGCACGAGCCGGTGGTGATCTGGCGCATCTCCCCCGACTTCACGCGACGCCCGGCGTATGTCTTCCCGACCGGGGCCGTGCGGCATGTGCACCGGATCCAGGTGGACCCGGTGGATGGGGCGCTGTGGGCGACCACCGGCGACCGGGACGGGGCCTGCTTCCTCTGGCGGACCGCCGACGGGTTCCGGACGGTGGATCGGGTGGGCGACGGAACGCAGCGGTTCCGGGCCACGCACCTCTGCTTCACCGAACGGCATGTGTCCTGGTGCACCGACACCGAGCGGGGAGTGAACCATGTGGTGCGGGTGCACCGGCGCACCGGCGCTGTGGAGGTTGGCGCGGTGCTGCCCGCCCCGGTGTGGTCCGGGGCCCTCACCGCTGACGGGTGGCACCTGGTGGCCACGGGGGTGGAGCGAGGGCCCGGCGTGCGCACGCGGTCAGCACAGGTGTTCGCCAGCCGCGACGCGTGGTCGTGGTCGGTGGTGGCCACGGTTCCCAAGGACCGGTGGCCGCACCGAGCTGGCAAGCACGGGCTGCTGTGGTTCCCGACGGGGACGTGGTCACTGGCCGAGGCGGTGGTCAGCGGAGAGGCGCTGGTCGGCGTGGATGGCGTGGCCCGACCGCTGGCTCTCCTAGGCGGATGGGCATAGTCCGCGGATCAGACGGGGATCCCAACGGGCGCGGTTTCCCTGGACCTCATCCTGAGCCGGCACTACCCCTGGGCTGCGCTGATGGAGGACTCGATGACCCGGCGAAATGGGTGGGTGCTGGCCCTCACGCTGATCGTGGCCGCGTGCGGCGGTGACGCGAAGGGAGACGGTGCGGGCACCGCGACGGGGAGCGGGACCGGCGGTGGCACGGGCGGCGGGACCGGCGGCGGCACTGCGACGGGCACGGGCACGGGCTCCGGGACCGGCACGGGCACGGGCACCGGGACGGGCGGCACGGGCACGGGCACCGGGACGGGCGGCACGGGGATGGAGTGCATGCGGTCCACCGACCTGTGCGCCACCGGCGCCTGCGCGGCCGACCTCCTCCCCGAGACCATCCGCGTGATCGGCCAGGCCCTGTACGACGGCGCGCCGATCGACAACGACGGCGGCGACAACTACCGCCTGGTCTTCGAGGATGGCTACGGCTCGCAGACCTGGGCCGACTTCGAGGGCGGCTCCGGGCTGTATGACGCTACCGTCTACCCCGGTCGCTACGACGTGTTCTTCCAGCTGCTCGACACCACCGACACGGTCACCGAGCCGGTGCCAGGGCGGTTCCTGGTGGGGCGCGGCATCGACATCTCCACCCCCGACACGGTGGTCGACGTGCTCCCCATCACCTACGAGGTGTCGGGCACGTTCACCTACGCCGGCGTGCCCATCGCCGGCGATGGCGGCGACGAGTGGGAGATCTGGGTCGAGGACCAGATCACGGGGGACCAGTGGACCATCGGCTTCGAGGGCGGCTCCGCGCTGTACCGGTTCCCTCTGTTCGCCGGCACCTACGACCTGTACTTCAACCTGCTCGACACCGACGTGGTGGACCTGCCCGTCACGGGCCTGTACCGGTTCGCGGATGACTTCGTGGTCGACGGCGACGAGCTGCTCGACATCGCCATGGCGCCGGTGCCCGTCCAGGGCGACCTGCTCTACGACGGCGCTCCGATCCGCGATGACGGCGGCGACAACGTGGCCCTGCACTTCGACGACCGGGCCACCGGCGAGCGCCTGTCGCAGTACCTCCCCGGTGGGGCGCTCGACTACGTGGTGCCGATGTTCCCCGGCACCTATGACGTGACCTTCGAACTGCTCGACGACACCGACACCGTGGCGCTGCCCGTCAACGGCGAGAAGCGCGTCGCCGATGCCCTCGCGGTCGCCGCTCCGGGCACCCCGCTCGATGTGGTGCTCACCACATTCCCCGTTCAGGGCATCGTGGAGTACGACGGCAGCCTGATCATCGGCGATGGCGGCGACGACTGGGCGCTGTACTTCGACGACCCCCGCACCGGGGACCGGCTGCACCACGAGTTCCCGGGCTCGATCCGTGACTACCTGGTGCCGGTGTTCGAGGGCACCTACGACGTGCGGTTCGAGCTGCTGGACGACACCGACACCGTGCTCCGCCCGGTCGCCGGCGAGGTGGCGCTCACCGAGGGTCTGGCCGTGGCCGGCGCGACGCCGTTCGACGTGCTCGTCGACACCGTCATCGTGTCCGGCGACGTGCTGTATGACGGGCTGCCCGTCCAGGACGACGGCGGCGACAACTGGCGCCTGTGGTTCTTCGGCGAGGACGGCGTCGGCCGGGTGTACGATTTCGAGGGCGGCCCGAGCACCTACCAGGTGCCCATCGTGCCCGGCAGCTACGACGTGTACTTCGAGCTGACCGACCTCGACGACACCGTGCTGTTCCCCGTCAGTGGGCTGTTCCTGGTCGCGGAGGGGCTGTCCATCTCCGGCGACACCGTGCTCGACGTGCTGCCTACCACCGTGCCGATCGGCGGCGAGGTGCTGTACGACGGGCAGCCGGTGCAGGGCGACGGTGGCGACGACTGGGCGGTGGTGTTCGTGTCGAAGGATCTGACCTCGGTATCGGTCGAGTCGTTCGAGGGTGGCCGCACCAGCTGGGAGTCCTCGGTATACCCGGGTACCTACGACGTGGCATTCCAGCTCCTCGACGAGGAGAGCGTGCTCGAGCCGGTGCTGTTCGGGTTGTACTACGCGCAGGAGTGCGGCAACATCTTCTAGGACCAGGGGCCCCGTCGTGTCTATGTTTTCACGCGTGCTGGGGTGGCTTCGGGGCGAACCGCCGGCGAACGACCCGGATGAGCGCGAGGCCTTCGTGCTGCGGCTGGGTGTGATGGTGCAGGCGGTCGACCCGTCCACCACCTACGACGCCGAGCGCGACGCGTTCATCGGCACGGATGGCACCTGTGCCTTCGTGGGCAACCACTGGGACCGCTACCGCACCGCACCCGAAGCCGAGCGCGAGGGCGTGCTGCTCGACACGGCCAGGATCATCGTGTCCCTGGGAGAGGACACCGCGGGCGTGCCGGATTCGTGGGCGGAGGCCGCGCCGAACCTGCGTCCACGGCTCCGGCCGCGCCACATGTACGAGACGCTCGCGCTCCGGAGCCGGGCGACAGGCGCCAACGCGGGCGGACTGGCCGCGACCCTCCGCCCGCTCCGAGGCGACCTGCACGTAGAGCTCGCTTACGACCAGCCCACGTCGATCCAGAACGTGAGGCCCGAGCGGCTGCTGGTGTGGGGCATCGAGCAGGAGGCGGCGTTCGAACGGGCCGTGGCGAACCTCGATCGAGAGACCCCGCCCGGTGCCTTCGCCCAGGTCTCCCCTGGGGTGTACGCGTGCGAGGTGGGCGACTGCTACGACAGCTCTCGGGTCGTGTTGGTCGACCGGATCCGCGCGCTGCCTGTGCGGGGCAGCGCCGTGGCGCTGCCGGCGAACCGCGACACGCTGTGGATCACCGGAGATGAAGACGAGGACGGCTTGCGCATCCTGCTCCAGATCGCCGCCAAGGCGCTGGATCTGCCCCGGCTAGACACCGCCGCTCCGGTGGTGCTCGGCGTTGACGGCTGGTCGGGCTGGGTGCCGCCGGAAGATCACCCGCAGTATGCGGAGTGGTGCGAGCTGGTCGTGCTCGACCAAGGCACCGCATACTCGGCGATCAAGGCGGGCCTCGAGCCGGTGCACGAGCGGGAGGGCGTGGATGTCTTCGTCGCGTCGTTCGGCGCCATCGTGATCGACGGCGTGCCGCGGAGCCACGCCGTGTGGTCGGACGTGCCTACCTGGCTGCCGCGCACCCAGCTGGTGACGGTGAGCCGAGACGAGGCATTCCTCCTGGTGCCTCGCGACGCGCTGGACGCGGAAGCGGGCCACCTGCTCACGCCCGTGCCCGACGTGTTCCCGCCGTTCGATGCGGTGACCGGCGGCATCCCCGAGGCCGAGTTCGAGCGCCTGCGCGCTCACGCCGTCGACCCCTGATGGCGAACAGCGATGATGGGCGATTCCTCCTGGGCCCGGCATTCGCCGAGGGGGGCATGGGGCGGGTGCACACCGCACAGCAGGTGGCGCTGGGGCGCACGGTGGTGGTGAAGGTGGCCCACCCGCCGTCGCGGGCGGCGCAGCAGGCGTTGGAGCGCGAGGCGAGGGTGACGGGCCTGCTCGACCACCCGGCGGTGGTGCCGGTGCACGACCTGGTCGTCGGTGCCGACGGTCCGATGCTGGTGATGAAGCGCCTCACTGGGCCGCCCTGGGCCCTGCTGCTGCGCGACCCCGGGCGGGTGGATCCGCTGCTCGAGGGCGGCGACGCGCTGTCGTTCCACCTCGGCGTGCTCGCGCAGGTGTGCCGCGCCGTCCAGTATGCGCACGAGCGCGGGGTGCTGCACCTCGACCTGAAGCCCGGCAACGTGATGGTGGGCGAGCACGGTGAGGTCACCCTGCTCGACTGGGGGCTGGCGGCATCGCTGGACGGCGAAGCCGGGCTGCCTCCGGCGCGGGACCGGGGGCAGGTGGTGGGCACGCCATCGACCATGTCGCCGGAGCAGGCGCGGGGGGAGGGGGCTCGGCTCGGTGTGGGCTCGGATGTGTTCGCGCTGGGGGCGATGCTGTACCAGGTGCTCGCGGGCGCGCCACGGTTCGATGGCTTGGCGGCGGCGGACCAGCTGGAAGGTGCGCAGCAGGGCGTCGTGCCGCACATCGCCGCTGCCCCGGCGGAGCTCGCCGCGTTGCTGACGGCCTCGACGGCCACCGATCCCGCGCACCGCACTCCGTCAGCGGATGCGTTCCGTCGTGCGCTGGGCGCGTTCGGGCGACATCGGTCGGCGGTGGCCATGTCGGACGCCGCCGAGGCGCGGGTGGCGCGGCTGACCGAGGTCGTCGCCGACGGCGACCGGGGTGAGCCGATGAACACCACCGCGGCACACCGGGCGCTGGTCGAGGCGCGGTTCGGATTCCGGCACGCCCTCGCCGAGTGGCCGGAGCATCCCACCGCGCGCGCCGGGCACGACCGGGCGCTGGCGCTCGGCACCCGGTTCGAGCTGCTCCGCGGCAACCCGCTGGCGGCCGAGCAGCTCCTCGGTGAGATGCGGAGCCCCGACCCGGCGCTGCTCGACGCCATCGCCACCCAGCGCGCTCGCCTGGAGCGGGAGCGGCGGGACGCCGCCGAGCTGAAGGCGCTCAAGCGGGCATCCAGTCCGCAGGCGTTCGCCCCCCAGCGGGCGGTCGTCGGCGTGTTCATGTCCCTGGTCGTGCTCACGCTGTGCGTGTGGCTGGCCGCGAAGGTGCGGTTCGGGGTGCAGCCGCTCACCTACCCCACGGTGTTCGGACCGCTCGGGCTGATCGACCTGGCGGTGCTGTTCTCGCTCGGCGTGGTGTGGTCGGTGGGCCGCCTGAACGCGTTCGCCCTGGCCCACAGCCGGTACCTGCTCGCGCTCACGGCCCTGCTGAACGCGTGGTGGTTCCTGGCCTGGATCGGTGATGTGCCGCTGCCGATCACGTTCGCGGTGCACTTGCTCGCCATCGCCAGCGCCGTGTTCGCGGTGGCCGCAACCTTCGACGCCCTGGCCCTGCCCACCGGCTTGTGTTTCGGCGCCGGCTTCGTCGCCACGATGCTCTGGCCATCGGCGACGCTGGAGCTGTTCGCGCTAGCGAACACCGCCGGCTGGCTGAGCTACACCCTGTCGATGGTCTGGCTCGGTCGGAGGTAGGTCACCAGACCCCGGGGATGTACTTCCACACCACCCGCTCCCGGTACTCCACATAGTCCGGGTTCGACGCCTTCATGAAGTCGTCTTCCCGCTCGGACCGGAAGTAGTACTGGATGATGAACACCGAGGCGCCGAACCACGGTCCCAGGGTGGTGAACCCGACCATCCCCATCGCCACGAACAGCAGGGATTCCAGGGTGTAGGCCGGGTGTCGCACCACCGAGTAGAATCCCCAGTCGACCAGGCCCTTGTCGACCATCACGCCGAACCGCTTGCCGAAGTTCAGGATCGCCAGCGTGTACAGCAGGTTCAGCAACAGGGCGGTGCCCATCATGAACCAGAACCAAGGGCCGTCGGTGAGGATCGGGTCAGAGCCCGAGAGCTCGGGCATGAATCGCCACACCACCACGCCGAGCAGCGGCCCGTAGCAGATGGCCGTGGTGAACCAGCCGAGGATCGTGAAGTCCACGTTGCGGATGCTGTCGGTGAACAGCCCGGTGAGCATCGTGTGGCCGTAGCCGACCAGGCAGCCCAGGATGCACACGGTCAGGAGCACGTGGTTCGCGCACTCATACGCCTCACTCGCGGTGGCGAACTGCGGCAGGTGGGTGGCCATGTGCACCAAGGCGCGCACCAGACCGCCGTCGGCGCGCACGTTGAGCTCTGCGCTCCGCCAGCCCGTGAACGCGATGACCTGCAGGTTGCCGAGCGTGAAGATGTGCAGGGTGCTCGCGAAGGCGTAGAAGATCGGGAGGTGGAGGAACCAGTTCACCTGGCCGCGCCGCAGCCCCGGCACCCAGGTGAGGTCCGGCACCCGGTAGTATAGGGCATCCCACAGCATCCGGCCGGGGTGGCCACCGGTCCACACGAGGGTGCCGTACCAGGCCAGCGCCAGCAGCACCGTGGCCGTGTTCAGCCCGGTGTCGGGGAACTGGCTCACCTCGAACGGCACGGGCACGCCGAGCCAGCGCAGCCAGCCGAGGGCCGACCACAAGGCGTGGGTGCTGCCGTACCAGAGCAGCCGTGAGCCGGCCCAGACCACCGGCACGCCGAGGAGGGCGATGCCGTACGCCCCCCCGGTAGGCCCCACTCGACCCACGAGACTGCGACCGGCCTGCACCGCGGCGGCGAACCGTTGACCGGGGACTGGGCTGAACACGCTCCACAGCCACACGCCGAGGGTGCCGGCGATGGCGATCAGCTCGAGCAGGGTGCGCCAGCCGCCGGCGAACCAGGACAGCTGGGTGGGGATGTTGAACTCGGCCGCCACGAGTCCGGTCAGCGGCTCGGTGCTGTCTTCGAGCCGCCGGGTCACCCTGGCGTCGGCCCAGTCTGCGTTCACCTGCTCCACGCGGAGCAGGGCGACCTCGGTGCGCTCGCGGAACACCCGGATCGTCTGCCCGACCGTCACCCCGAGGTTCTCGCCGAAGTCGAGGGTCACGGCGTCGTCGTGCTCGGAGCTCACCCGGCCCTGCCGCCCCATGGGCCACGACATGGCCGCAGCGTCATACCGCGCCCACACCTGCTCCTCGCCCACCTCGTCCACCACCGCGTGGCCGATCTCCCGCTTCCAGGACGGGTTGAACCGGTACACGGGCAGGCGGTCGCCGGGCGCCAATCCCACCGCGTCAACGGCCCGGACCGCCACGCGCTGTGCGACGGGGTCGACCCGCACCACGTTGGCGTGCCGGGTGCCGAGCTGGTGGAGCGGAGCCCCGACGATCAGGAGAACACCGACGATGAGGGCCAGCGTGTAGATGTGGAACACGAGCGAACGTCGCATGGGGCCGGGCTAGCCGATCTGCCGCTCGCCCGCCCTGCATCCCCGCGCGGCGGGCCGCCCTGGGGCGCGTCGCTGGACACCAGCGCGAGGTTCGGTTCTGAGGAACGCCGGCGGGGGGCGGGTGGGACGAAAGCGGGATGCGATCAAGCGCATGACCACGAGCTGGGCCGGGCGCACCCTGGCCACAGGGCGCGTGGCGGCCACCCTGGGCACGGCGGCTGTGCGCGACGCCGTCGGGGCCGACGCCGGTAGCGTGGCGCAGTCGCTGGCCGACCAGCTCGACGGCATGAAGGGGCTGGCGATGAAGGTGGGCCAGATGGTCAGCTACCTCGACGGCCCCGTTCCGCCCGAGGTGCAGCGCGCCCTGCGCAAGCTCCAGCGCAGCGCCGAGCCGATGGACGACGAGGCCGTCGCCGCGGTGATCCGAACCGCCTTCGGCGCCGAGCCCGAGGCCCTGTTCGACACCTTCGCGCCCGAGCCCGTCGCGGCCGCGTCCATCGGCCAGGTGCACCGCGCGACCTTCGACGGGCACGACGTGGCGGTCAAGGTGCAGTATCCGCAGATCGCCAAGGCTCTGACGGTCGACCTCGCCAACGCCGACCGGCTGGGACGGCTGGCCAGCCTGGGCACGCCGCTGGACCTGAGCGGGCTGATCGACGAGCTGCGTCAGCGGGTGCACGAGGAGTGTGACTATCTGCAGGAAGCGGCGTTTCAGGAACACTTTCGGGCGAGGTGGCGCGATGATCCGGTCGTGTGGATCCCGCGGGCGTTCCCGGCCCGTACCCGCGGCACGGTGCTCACCACGTCTTTCGTGCCGGGCGACGGCCTGTATGCGTTCGCCGAGCGCGCGACCGAGGCCGAGCGCACCCGCGCCGGCGAGGCCATCTTCACGGTCGCGTTCACGTCGATCTTCGGTCAGAGCTGCTTCAACGGCGACCCGCACCCCGGCAACTACCTGTTCCCCGCAGACGGTCGGGTTGCGTTCATCGACTTCGGCTGCGTGCGGTTCTTCGACGCGGCGCTGATCAGGGCGTGGAAGCGCATCGCCGTGTGCGTGCTGGACGGTCGCAGGGCCGATCTGCGCGACGCTCTGCACGACGCGGGCTTCGTGCACGACGAAGACCGCTGGGACTTCGACGCCCAGTGGGAGGTGATGCGCCACCTGTACCGCCCGTTCCTCACCCCAGGATTCCGCTACACCCGGGACTATGTGCGTGAGAGCCACCAGACCCTGATGTCCGACAACCCCAACTTCCGCCGCACGCTGATGCCCCCGCAGTGGCTGCTCGCGAACCGTCTGCAGTGGGGGCTGAACTCGGTGCTCGCGACCCTCGGCGCCACCGGACGCTGGCCCGACCTGTTCCGCGAGGCCCTGGCGCAGCCCACCATCGAGGGTGTGCGACCGCCACCGTGGACGGTTTGAACCAGCGTGAACGGCGATGGCGGTTCCGGCGTCGTCGCGCCGAGTCGTGGGGTGCGCAAACCTCACACCACACCGTCATTCGGGGACGCCGACCTTGCATTCGGGGGTCCACCCGGTGACACGCACCGCCTCGGAGGCTCCATGCGTCACCTGCTCATCGCGTCCCTCGCCCTGTCCATCGGGTGCAAGGGAGGGATTCCGAACCTCGGCGGCCTGAAGGACATGTTGCCGAAGCTGCGGTACAGCAAGATGAAGGTCGATTCTGTCGACTTCCAGAAGATCGGCACCACGTTCGTGTTCGAGGTCGACAATCCCTACCCGGTGGGGCTCGAGCTGCAGTCACTGGACTGGGCGCTGGGCCTCTCGGGATCGCCGTTCCTCGATGGCACGGATAGCAAGGGCATGGACATCGACCCCGGTGCGACCTCGAAGATCCGCATCCCGGTGAAGCTGGCCTGGGCCGACGCGTTCGCCGTGGCCGGGGGCCTCAAGGGCGCCGATGATGTGCCGTTCGATCTCACCGGGAGCGTGGGCTTCAAGACGCCCATTGGTCCTGTGGACATCCCGTTCGCCCAGGATGGTGCCTTCCCGATGCTGCACGTGCCGAAGGTGCAGCTCACGGGGCTCAAGCTCACGTCGTTCAAGCCGTTCGAGAACAAGGCGTCGCTGGCGCTGGATGTGAACGTGTCGTCCGAGCAGAAGACGCCGCTCACGTTCCCGAAGCTCGGCTACAACATCAAGCTCGACGGGGAAGACGTGGCCACCGGCGACGCGAGCGTGCCGGACGGCGGCGGCACCGTGTCGGTGCCCATCGACCTGAACCTGCTCAACCTCGGCTCCACCATCGTCAAGGCGATCACGGACAAGAGCAAGCTCACCGTGGGGTTCGCAGCGAACGCCGACATCGGCACCCCGCTTGGGATTGTGCCGCTGGCGATCAGCGAGTCGAGCAAGCTCCAGCTGAAGTGACCTTGCGCGGCCGTCCAGGATACGATGGGCCATGCCGAGGGGCGCATGATGGAGGCCGACGGTCGGGGAGTGCTCGGGCTGGTGCTCGACCTGGTCGGGGGCAGCCTGGTCACGGTGGTGTACGGGTCGTGGGCGCTGGCGGCTGCGCTGTGGCTGGCCGGTGCCGGCGCCTGCGCGGTAGGCGCATGGGCGGTCGGTGTGCTCTTGGAGCAGCAGGGGCAGGCGAGCTTCGGCGATGACTATGGGGCCATCCTGTACGTGATGGCGCTTGTCGGCGGCGCGGGCGGCGGTGTGCTGGGGATCGGCTCGGCGCTCGCCGTGCAGGGCGTCGGAGTGATGGGGGCCGTGGGCACCCAGGTCTCCCACGAGGCCATCGGTGGCATGGGCCGGGTGGGTGCGGCCGGGCACGTGCTGCTCGGGCTGTTGGGCCTCGGAGGCACAGCGGCCGCCATCGCGTTCGGGTTCATCGTGGGTGGGGCCCCCGGCTGACTCACTCCGCTTCACGCTCGCTCACGAGGCGAAACCCGATGTCGAGGGCCGGCAGGGTGGGGTCGTGCCCCATGCGGGCGGCGAGCCGGCAGGCGCTGGCGTCGCTGAGCCACCCACCGCCCCGCACCACCGCACGCCCGTCGCCCCAGGTGGACAGGGTCCACTCCCGCACGCCGCCCGCGAGGTCCACCGCGCCGTACACGCTGGTGTCGTTGGTGATGGAGCCCACGGGCACCGGTGTGGGACGGCCGCTCCGGGAATCGCGCATGTGGCAGAACGACGGGTCGAAGTGCTGCCCCCAGGGGTAGGCGCGGCCATCGGCGCCACGGGCGAGCTTCTCCCACTCCTCCTCGCGGGGCAGGCGCACCGGGCGGCCCGTGTGGTGCGAGTGCCAGGCCGCGAACGCCTGCGCGCTCGGCAGGGAGACGCCCACGACAGGCCAGTCTGAGCGATATGTCGGTCCAAGCGTTGGTATCCCGCGCTCGATGGGCCACAGGGGCCGATCGCCAGAGACCGGACCGGCCTGCCGTGGCAGGTGGTCCGCTCGCTCGGGTGGCTCCAGTTCGAGGAGGAACGCCAGCCATTCGGCCGCAGTCACCGGCGTGCGACGGGCGAAGAACCCGGGCAGTACCGGAGAGCAGGGCTCGAGGGCGTGGGGCGCCAGCCGGTCGCCGCCGAGGCGGAATGAGCCGGCGGGCACGAGCACCCAGCCCACACCGATGGCGCTGGCGGTGCGTGGCCGCAGCCTCACCCGTGCATGCTCCAGTCGCTCCAGGCGGAGGGGGTAGGCCAGCGGCGTGTGGCCTGGTGCGTGCACCGTGACCAGCCACGACCCGGGCTCGAGGGAGTGGCCGTGCACAGGGGCCGTCAGCTCGACCGACGCGACGGGGTCGAGCCGGCGGTCGGAGATCCCGAGCAGGGTGAGCACTACCCTTGCGTCGGCCGGCTCCACGTCGATGGACAGCCGTGCTGTGGCGTCTACCAGACCGCTGTGGCGCCCGCGGTCATGGGCCCGCACCCGGGACAGGCACAGCGCGGCTTCGCCGGCGTAGCCCCGGGTCTCCGCCATCACGAGGCGCTCGTACCAGATGTCGGCCAGGAGCTGTTGGGTCTCGTCGTTGTCGGGCTCCAGGGTGCTTGCGACGAGGGCGGCCTCGACGGCGTCGGTCCAGGTGAGCGCCTGCAGGTCCAGCTGGTGCTCCAGTCGGTCCTCGGCGCTCCACAGCGCCAGCTTGTCGCCTTCGGGTGCCCAGCTCGGCACCTTCATGCGCTGCACCGCCGCTACCTGCTTCTCCTCGGTGAGGCGTCGCTCGCCGGCATTGAACTGGTGCATCAGGGACCGGGCGCGCTCCACATGTCGGCGGGCCCAGGAGGTGCGGCGGCTGCGGTCGGCCTGCCCGGTGAGCACGGCCCCTACCGCCTGTGCCAGCGCCGCGGCGCTGGGCCGGTGGGCGGCAGTCGGGGAGAGCGCGGCGAGCACGGCGTCGGCGAGGCCCGGGTCGAGGGCGGTGATCTCGGCGACCGGTGGCGGCGCCGCGTCCCGCCACACGGCCAGCACGTCGGACAGCGGACGCCCCGCACCGTGAACCCGGAGCGGGCGGAGGGTGAGCACCTCGTACAGCAGCGCCCCGAGGGCCCACACATCCGCTTCGGGGGTGGGTGGCTGCCCATCCAGGCGCTCGGGTGCCGCATAGGCGGGCGTTCCCGAGAAGGTTCCGGTCTGCACGCTCAGGCCGCCCCAGTCCAGCACGGTGGGCTTGCGGGTGTCGGCGACCGAGATGTTCGTCGGCTTGAGATCGCCGTGTACGATGCCGTGGGAGTGGGCCAGGGCGACGGCGTCGATCACGTCGCGCAGCAGGTCGAGCCGGCTCGGCGCCGTCCACGCGGAGTCCGGGGCGGTGCGCCACTCGGTGAGGCGCGTCGCCAGCGTGGTGGGAGAGGCGAGCTGGAACACGATGCACAGCAGGCCATCCACCGCTTGCACCCGGTACACAGCGAGCACCGAGGGGTGCTGCAGGGCCGCGGTGCGCCGCGCCTCGGCGAGCATCGCGTCCCGCACGGCGCGGCCCCCCTCCGGCCGGCTGATCTTCACCGCCACCTCGCGGTCGAGCACGGGGTCGTAGGCCCGATACACCCAGCCGCTGCCCCCCCGTCCCAGCACCCCACGAGGCTGCAGGTCCAGCGCGGCGGGGAACGGCGGGGCGTCGGAATCGCCGGACGAGCGGTGGCCGGCACCTGGCAACATCTGCTCGAGCAGGCTCTCCAGGTCGTCGCTCACCATGGGCCCTCGCGGTCCCACTTGGCGATCAGTCGATGGAGCCACTGGCGGGACACCCCGAGGCGAGTGGCCGCCCGGGTGCGGCTGTCGCCCTCGGCCTCGAGCGCGTGCCGGACCCGGGCCTGCTGAAACCGCGTGGTGGCGGTGGCGAGATCGGTGTTGTCGAGGTCGGGTGTGGCTGAGGTCTCGACGGGGGCGGGCGGCACCGGAGCGGCGGCGAGGGTGGCGGCGTCGATGACCGTCGCGCCGGCGATGAGGGCGCGGGCGATGGAGGTCCGCACGACATTCTCCAGCTCGCGCACGTTGCCGGGCCAGGGACGGGCGGCGAGGGCCGCCTCGGCGTCCGCGGTGAGGCGCAGGCTGTGCCCGCCGGGGAGCTGCGCCAGGTTGCGGGTGAGCAGGTGTCGCGCGAGCAGCGGCACGTCGGAGGCGCGGTCGCGCAGCGGTGGCACCCGCACCACGCAGGCCGACAGGCGGTGGTACAGGTCTTCCCGGAACCCGGCGGCTCCAGCGCCGACGTCGCGGTGGGTGGCGGCCACGATGCGGCCCGCGAACCGCCGCTCTCGGGCGTCTCCTAGGCGGCTCCAGGTGCCCTCTTGCAGCAGGCGCAGCAGCTTCACCTGCACCCGCGCCGACAACTCCCCCACCTCGTCGAGGAACAGCGTGCCGTCCCGCGCATCCTCCACGAGCCCGATGTGCCGGCGGTCGGCGCCGGTGAATGCGCCCCGCTCGTGCCCGAACAGCTGCGACTCGGCGAGTTCGTCGGGGATGGACCCGCAGTTGACGGCGATGAAGGGTGCGTCTCGGCGTGCGGCCAGCAGATGTAGCGCCCGGGCGACGGCCTCCTTACCGGTGCCGGTCTCACCGAGGACCAGGCATGGCCAGGGCATCGGCGCGAACGCCTCGATCGTGCGGAACAACGCGGCCATCGCCGGCGCCTCGCCCACGAGCCCCGGCACCTCGGGGGCTCGCGTGCGAGGCGCCTCGGGCACGACCAGCGCTGCGAGCACCTCCGAGGCGAGCGCGCACAAGGCAGCGATGCGCGCGCGGCTGGTGGCGGTGAACCGACCCGGTGAGACCGGGTCGTACAGATACAGCACGCCCGCATCGCCCAGCGGCACGGCCCCGACGCTGCGCAGCGACAGGGCATGCACGGAGGCGGCGCCCTGGAACCGGGCGTCGGAGGCGGCGTCGTCCGACCACGCCGGCCGCCCGTCGTCGATGCATCGGGCGATGATCGAGCGCGACAGGCCGGCGGGGGTGAGCAGGGTGCCGTCTTCGGTCCGGGGCAACGCGTTGCTGGTGCTGTGGCCGGCCAGCGCTTCGAAGGTTCGCCGGCGCCCTCCCGACCACGACACCGCCCACACCTCAGGCGCGCCGGTCAGCTCGACCGCCTCGGCGACCAGGGCGTCGAGCACCGCCTGGGCTGAGCCGGCCCGGACCAGCCGGCCGAGCCGGGCCCGCGACCACGACAGCGCGCTGGCCACCCGGATTACCCGGCTGAGGGTCTGCTCGAGGCGATCCGCGGCGGATGGGTCGACCGCGGCCACCCGAGCGAGGGTGGCGGCGATGTCTGGCGGGAGGGTGTCCATCGGGCGCGAGCGTACCATCGCGGCGGACTCCAGCGGGGGGGCCGGTGTGCACCGTCCACGGGGGATCGGTTCAGGGCGCGACCGCGAGCACCCGCGCGGTGTTCGCCGGCAGCCACACCGAGATGCTGTCGTCAGCCGCCTGGAAGGTCTCGCCGGTGACCACGTCCACGTAGGTGGCGTCGGTGGGCAGACCGGCGAACGACAGGCCGTTGGTGAGCTCACGATCGTCGAACGACCGGTTGAACAGCGCGATCATCGCGTCGCCCTCGTGGGTGCGGGAGAACGCATACACGTCGGGCTCCTCCCACCAGGTGACCGTCGCTCCCAGGCGCATGGCGGGGTGGTCCTTGCGACCCTGGGACAGCCCGGCGACGGTGCCGAGCACCCAGGCCTGGTTGCCGTCGACCCGCGACGCCAGCGCATCCACACTGTCCACGCCGTCCAGGTCGCCGCCGGTGTACCACCACAGGGGCTGCCGGTTGTCGGGGTCGGTGTACCCGGGCAGTCCCAGCTCATCGCCGTAGTAGATCAGCGGCACCGCGCGCTGGGTGAAGATCCACGCCCACGCGAGGTTCATCCGGGCATACAGGAACGGGTCGGTGGGCGGCTCCGCGTTGCGCATGGTGCTGCCGTCGGGGCACGCCGTCTGGAAGCCCTCGGCGGCCTCCGACATCCACCGCATCACGTCGTGGTTTCCGAGGAAGTTGCTCATCAACGCGCCGCTGAACGCGGCCTCGGAGGTCTGGGTGGTGGCCATCAGAGACGGCAGGTCGGTCTCGCCGCCGATGAAGGTGCTGCGCAGCGCGAAGTACAGCGGGAAGTCGAACTGGCCGACCAGCTGATCTTCTCCGATGTAGGCCTTGATCGGGTCGTAGCCGTCGAAGGTCTCGCCCACGGTCCAGAACAGCTCATCGCCCCCGGCTGGGCGGTGCTCGAGCTCGGAGTGCACGGCGCTGGCGAGGTTGTACACCACGGCATGCGGCATGTGCTTCACGGCGTCGACCCGGAACCCATCGAGCTCGTAGGTCTTCGCCCACCACAGGGCGTCGTCGACCATCAGGGTGAGCGGCTCGGGCTGCCCGTAGTCGATGTCGGGGAGGTAAGGCGCGAACCAGCACGCCTCGGGGATGCGGTTCCAGTTCTGCTGGCCATCCACCTCGGCGCGGCACTCGGCCAGCGGGTTGAACCACTCCGGATGCTCGACATAGTACGGGTGGCTGGTGTGCACGTGGTTCGCCACCCAGTCCATGATCACGCGCATGCCGCGGGCATGGGCGGCGTCGATCAGGCGGGCGAGGTCGTCTTCGGAGCCGAAGTGCTCCTCCACCGCGTAGGGGTCGTCGGGCCAGTAGGCGTGGTAGCCAGCGTAGGTGGTGCCGCAGTCGCCATCCCAGCCACCTTCGGCGTTGTCCTGGGCGTTGGACAGCCACAGAACGTCGATACCGAGGTCGTCGAGGTAGGGGAGCAGGGCCTCGAGGCCGGCGTAGTCGCCGCCCTCGTACCCGCCGGTGAGGGCCGTGGCGCCCTCGGAGCTGTCCAGCGCGGTGTCGCCGTTGGCCAGCCGGTCGACGAAGGCGAAGTACAGCGTGGCCTCCTCCCACTGCCAGTCATCGAGCCACATGGGCACGTAGGCCTCGTCGGAGGTGACGCCATCGGCATCGGTCACGGTGAACCGCAAGGTGTGGCGGCCCTCGGACAGTCCGTCGAAGGTGGCGGAGAACCGGGTGCCATCCCAGCCGGCGTCGACCTCCGCGCCATCGAGCAGGGCGATGCCGCTGACCAGCTCCGCGGCGCCTTGAGCGGCGTCGACGGTCACCGTGACCCGGTTGCCGTCGCGGTCGATGTCGAGGGTGGTGACCTCGAGGGTGGGCACGTCACACGGCTCGACCACCAGCAGCGAGTTGCACGAGCCATTGTCCGGCG
>JBLFXJ010000070.1:0-25990 GCA_047609825.1 Myxococcota bacterium | reverse complement strand
GCCCCCCCCCCCCCCCCCCCCCCCCCCCCCCCCCCCCCCCCCCCCCCCCCCCCCCGCGCCCGCGTATGAGATGCGACAGATCCCACGCGGTCGGCGCGAGGGTACCCTGGTTGTAGGTCGACGGAGCGGTATCCCCGCCCCCGGCGCAGCGGTTTCCATCCGTGTAATCGACCTGAAAGTGAATTCGCTTCACGATACACTGTAGGGTCTTCCGCACTTGGCGCACGCCCTCTGGAGTCAACGATGTTTCGCATTCTTCCTCTGATCGCCCTCGCGGCAGCTCTCCCGGCCCACGCCAGCATCCTCGGTGATGACATCATCCTCGACTGGGGCGACGGCGGCGGCGGCGCCTTCGCCTACGGCACCGTGGTCGACCCCGGCGTCGAGTTCGCCGACATCGGCGACGAGCTCGGCTTCTTCTCGTTCCAGATGGACGTGGATGTCACCGCCGACCACGTGCGGTTCGACTTCACCAACGACCACTACTACTACACGGACGGCCTGACCCACGAGCCGTACACGATGTACACGCTGTTCGACCTCGACCCGATCTGTGCCGACGGCTCGCCGGGCACGGTCACGGGCATGACCAACGTGACCACCAACTTCGATCCGCTCGAGTGGATTCCGTCGCAGATTGCGTGGGATGTGGACAAGGTCCAGATCACCGCCGACCCCTACGGCCTGAACGCCGAAGACGAGACCTACATCGCCGCCGGCACCTACATCGAGTTCGACATCGAGTACTCCTGCCCCGCTGGCCCCGGTGGCGGTGGCGGCACGCTGGTGTCCGACGCGGACGGCGTTGAGTTCGACTTCGGTGATGGCGTCGGCGGCTGCGTGCTCACCGAGATGGTCATCCCCGGGTACGAGTGGATCGACGCGGGCCCCGACCTGTGCATGGCCGGCCCGTCCGGTCGCCTCGACTCTGACGTGGGCGCCGACTACTGGCGGATCGACTTCACCGCCGAGCAGGACTTCGGCACCGGCGGCGGCGTGCTCATCCCGCTGTTCACCCTGGGCGACCTCGAGCCGGTGTGCCCCGATGGCTCCACCGGCACCATCAACTCGCTCACCTCGGTCACCACCAACATGGACCCGCTCCAGTGGGAGCCGTCCGAGATCACCTTCGGCCCGGACTACATCCAGCTGTTGGCCGATCCGGATGACGGCGCCAACGTGCGCACCCATCCCGGCGACTTCGTCGAGGTGGAGTTCGACTTCTCCTGCGGCGCCGGTCCGAGCCTCACGGTCGGTGGCTCCTGCCCCGGCCTGACCCCGGTGGATGCCACTGGCTACACGCCGTACGGTCAGGTGGCCGTGCTGATGTCGGGCGGCCTTGGCAGCGCCACGGTCCCCGCGGGTCCGTGCGCGGGCACGGCCACCGGTCTGGCGGTCGCGAACTTCCAGTTCCTGATCAACGACTGGGATGGCGACGGTGAGTTCCACTTCTCCCCGGTCGCCCCGGGCCTGTTCTGCGGCATCAACGTGCAGTTCGTCGACATGACCACCTGCGCCGTCTCCGCCGTCGGCACGTTCTGATCGGCGCTGTGGGGGCGTGGGGGTAGCCGCCTCCAACGCCCTCGAGCGCATCCATCGCCGCCAGCGCACCCGCGCCGGCGGCGGTCTGCGTCTTGGTGGCTGGGTTCGCGGGCGACGTGACCGAGGCCAGGTCGAGTGAGGTGTCGGGCGAGAGCGGACGGCGAGCGTGGGGTATGTACGGGCAGCCCGGAGAGACCGATGCGTGATCGCTACGCTGTGCCCGCCCGCGTTCGCGCGGGCAGCTCGTCATCCATCCAGACCCTCGACGACTGGCGTGCTGCCTGGATGGACGCCCGGAACGACCCTGACGCGTTCTGGCTCGACGAGACCCGGTCGCGGCTGAGCTGGGAGGTAGAGCCCACGGTAGGGCTCGGCGGGAGCTTCCACGACGTGGCGGATGCGCCGCTCACCTGGTTCGCCGACGGTCGGCTGAACGTGACGGCCACCTGCCTCGACCAGCACCTCGAGGCCCGCGGCGACAAGATCGCCATCCTGTGGGAGGGCGACGAGCCGGGCCTCACCCGCACCCTGACCTACCGGGAGCTGCACGCCGAGGTGTGCCGGGCCGCCGGCGCGCTCCGGGCGCTGGGTGTGCAGAAGGGCGAGCGGGTGATCTTGTACATGGGCATGGTGCCCGAGGCCGCCATCGCGATGCTGGCCTGCGCCCGGCTCGGCGCGGTGCACAGTGTGGTGTTCGGCGGGTTCTCGGCCGAGGCCCTACGCGATCGGGTGCGGGACTGCGGCGCGTCGGTCGTGGTGACCCAGGACGAAGGGCTGCGCGGTCGGCGCACAATCCCGCTCAAGGCCACCTGCGATGCGGCCCTCGAGGGGGAGCACGGCGTGAAGCGGGTGCTGGTGGTGCGGCGCACGGGCGCTCCGGTCGCGTGGGATGTGGGCCGGGATGTGTGGTGGCATCAGGCGGTGGCCGGTCAGCCCCCGACGCTCCCGGCGGTGGTCTGTGCGGCCGAGGACCCGCTGTTCATCCTGTACACGTCGGGGTCTACCGGCCGGCCGAAGGGGCTGGTGCATACCTGCGCCGGCTACCTCACCTGGGCCAGCTACACCCACGAGGTGGTGTTCGACCTGCGCGAAGACGACGTGTATGCCTGCGTGGCCGACGTGGGCTGGATCACCGGGCACACCTACATCGTGTACGGACCGCTCGCGAACGGCGCCACCACCCTGATGTTCGAGAGCACGCCGCTGCACCCCGACGCCGGGCGGTACTGGGACGTGGTGGAGCGGCACCGGGTGAGCATCTTCTACACCGCGCCCACCGCGATTCGTGCGCTGGCCGCGCAAGGCGACGCCTTCGTCACCCAGTACGACCGGAGCTCGCTGCGGGTGCTGGGCACGGTGGGCGAGCCGATCAACCCCGATGCCTGGCGGTGGTACCACGACGTGGTGGGCGAGGGCCGCTGCGCTGTGGTGGACACCTGGTGGCAGACGGAGACCGGCGGCATCTGCATCACGCCCATCGCACCTGCGACACCCACGAAGCCGGGGAGCGCCACGCTTCCGAACCCCGGCATCCTGCCGGTGCTGCTCGACGACGCCGCGCGACCGCTGGTGGGCCCGGGCGAGGGGCGGCTCTGCCTCGCCCAGCCCTGGCCCGGGCTGGCCCGCACCGTGTGGGGCGATCATGAACGGTATGTGGCCACCTACTTCACGGCGTTCCCCGGTTATTACTTCACGGGTGACGGGTGTCGGCGCGACTCGGATGGCTACTACTGGATCACCGGCCGGGTGGACGATGTGATCAACGTCAGCGGCCACCGGATGGGCACTGCGGAGTTCGAGGCCGTGCTGGTGAGCCTGGACGCCGTGGCCGAGGCCGGCGTGGTGGGCTTCCCCCACCCAGTGAAGGGGCAGGGGGTGTATGCCTACGTCGTGCTCCAGCCCGAGGCCGCCGGCGCGGACGAGTCGGAGCTCCTGGTCGCGATCACGGCCGCCTGCCGGGCCCAGATCGGGGCGCATGCGCGGGTGGATCTGGTGCAGGTGGTGCCCGGCCTGCCGAAGACCCGGTCGGGCAAGGTGATGCGGCGGATCCTGCGCAAGGTGGCGGAGGGCGCGCCCGAGGCGCTGGGCGACGTGTCGACGCTGGCCGATCCGGACGTGGTCGACGCCATCGTGGCGGGCGCGAAGACGCTCTGACCGTGCGTCGGCGCCACCCAGGGCCGTTCGCTTCCTCGCCAGCAGGGCTCAGCACTGCGTAGTGGAGGGGCCGCGGAGGTTACCCCATGTCCAGGAGCGCCCATGTCCGAGCTGCCCGAGCCACTCCCCGCCCTCGACTTCCCGGAGTCGGATGGCGCGCCGATGGGTGAGTCCGGCGACCACATCGAGGCGATCATCGACCTGCTCGCCCAGCTGCGACACCGGTACCGGGAGCGGGACGACACCTACATCGGCTCGAACCAGTTCATGTACTGGGAACCAACCGATCCCAAGCAGTCGGTCTGCCCCGACATCTACCTCGCCTTCGGCCGCCCGAGCCTGCCCTTCCGGCGCACCTGGAAGATCTGGGAAGAGGACGGCCACGCGCCGGATCTCGTGGTCGAGGTCACGTCGCCCTCCACCCGGCACATCGACCGCGGCGCCAAGCGGGGCCTGTATGGATCCCTCGGCGTGCGCGAGCTGGTGCTGTTCGACCCCCTCGATGAGTACCTCCGGCCCCGTCTCCAGGGCTTCCGTCTCGCGGGCGACACCCTCGAGCGCATCCCCGCGAGCCCGGCCGGGGTGTACCTGCAGACCGTCGGGGTCTGGCTCCGGGCGGAAGGCAAGCGGGTGCAGGCGTGGTCGGAGGCGGGCGAGCGTCTGCCGGCGCCGTGGCATGACTTCGAGCAGGTGTGGGCCGAGCGGGAGGCCCTCGCGGTCGAGCGTGATGCGCTGGTGGACGAGCGCGACGCGATGGCGGCCCGTCTCGCCGCGGTCGAGGCCGAGCTGGCCCGGCTCCGCGGCGGCTGAGGGGGGCTATTCGGTCGTTTGCGCCCACACCACCGTGCCGACATCCGGGGCCAGCCAGATGCGGTCGTGCTCGTCGCAGGCGCGGGGCAGTCCTGGCATCTGCCCCACCCGCACCCAGCCCTCGTCGTCCGGCGGGAACACGCCCACCCGCACCGGCGCCGGCACGGTGGCCCACGCCACGCCGCCGGCCCGCTCATGGATGGTGGCGCCGGCGGGCAGCACCACCCAGTCGAGGTCGGGGCCGTGGCTCCGCCAGCAGTGCCCAAGTCCGGCCAGGCCAGAGCCGCGCCTGCCATGGCCTTGCGGCTCGTCGACCACGGTCACGTCCGCCGACCGCACCCAGCCGCTGATCTGGCTGCCGTCGCTGTAGTCGGCCGCCACCTGGACCCAGTCGTCGGTCTCCTGGAGCACCTTCACGGGCCGAATCGACACCCGCCAGCCGTCGATGGCCTTCGGTGCAGTGAACAGCTCGGTGTCGTCGAGCCAGGTGCGCCGGTGCCTGCCTTCGGGAACGAGGATGTCGGCGGGCTCCGGGATGGCCTCGTCGAGGGTGAGAGCGGCGCAGGGGAGCTGGACCGGGGTGTCCAGGCCTTGGAGGGTGAGGGTAGAGGTGGCGGATCCCTGGGTGGTGGCGGTGAGCCGCGGATCATTGCCCGCTGCGAGGGCGAGGCGTCCGCCGTACAGCGCCAGGGCGGTGCGGGTGCGAACGGGCAGCTCGGAGATGCTCCGCTGGACGCTGAACGCCAGCGGGCCGCGCACGTCGAGCACGGGCTGCGCCCCTTGCCAGGTGACCCGCATCGGCACCTTGGTGGGATCCAGCTCGAACGGCAGGGCGCCGGTCGGGCTCACCGTTACGCCGTGCAAGGTGGCCGAGGGCACATCGATCACGCAGGCGAGGGCGAGGGCGGAGACGAGCGTGAGCATGGGGCCCTCCACGGGGTGCCGGGGATGGACGTCGCCGGCACGTACACTGACCTGCCGGCGTCGTCGCGGTTCCGCACTCAGCCGGCGGCCGTCCGCCGCTCGGGCGCCCCGGTGCGCGACACGGGACTGCGTGGGGCCGATACGCTCCCGCTGGGGTCGACGCCACTCGACCCCGCGCAGGAGTTCGCGAAGCACTCCTCCCGCCGCACCCCGACTTGCCTCCCACCCTCCACCCGCAGGTGCAGCTCGCCGCCCACCTGGGGGACCTCGGGTCTGTCCCTTCGGGAACCCTCCTTGGGGAGTCTTCCCGAAGGCTGTTGGCTCCACCCTGGGCGAAGGCGCCAGCCGACCGCTCGCCCCCGCCGATCGCGGCCCCCTGGGTGGTCCACCTGTACGCCCACCAGCGGCCTCCTTATACGAATCTCGTACGTTGGCCCCCACAGCGATCGGCATCCGCACTATCCTGGCACTCCCGACCCGGAATGCTCATGCGACTCGCCTTTCTCGCACTGTTCCCGTCCGTGGCCATGGCCGCGCCCACCCTCACCCTCGACGGCGACTGCCCCGGCCCGGTGGACGTCACCCTCGGCGCGCTCACGCCCGGGGGCGCCGCGATGGTCATCGCCAGCGCTGGCCCAGGGTCGTTCGTCATCCCCTCGGGCGCCTGCGCAGGGGTCGACATCGGCCTGGCCGCGCCAACGCGGTGGTTCGGCCGGTTGGTGGACCACGATGGCGACGGCACCATCGCCATGTCGCCCACGGTGCCGGTCGGCGCCTGCGCTCAGTCCATGGTCGCCTTCGACATGGCCACCTGCACCGTGAGCCCGCCCACCACTTGGGGTGACGGCGGCCCCGGCGCCACCGTCCCCGGCGAGTTCAACGCGCCGCTGCCCGATACACTAGGGGGACAGAGGGTCTTCGCGCCCGACGGCACCCTGTGGTACCTCTCCTACGTCGGCGCGCTCTACAGCGTGCCCCCCGGCGGCGGCCCCGCCACCGCTCACGTCACCGACGACGAGGTCGGGGCCAACGGGTTCGGCGGCACCCCCTTCGTCGACGCCGACGGCACCATCCTGTTCGAGAGCGGCGGCTCGGGCATCGTGCGCTACGACCCGCCGTCCGACACCTGGGAGACCATCGCCGACACCACGGTCGACTATTACGGCGTGTCCCAGTTGTTCCGCGACATCGACGGCAACCTCGTCACCGGGCGGCCACAGCAGGTGGTGCGGCCCGATGGCTCCTTCGCCGACGTGCCGTTCCTCCGGGACTACATCGTGAACACGCCCGAGTGGGTGTACACGCTGGAGAGCGGCAACGTGCACCGCCGGCGGCACGACGGGAGCGAGGAGTCGGTGTGGGGCACTGGCTGCACGGATGGCTACGGCCTGGCGCGCGGCGTCGACGGGTCGCTGTTCTGCAGCCAGGGCAACACCCAGCCGGCCGCCGTGCACCAGATTCCGCCGGACGGTGGGGCGGCCTTGGTCGTTGGCTATGTGCCGTCGGCGGTCCTGTTCGTCGCCACGCACCCCGTCACCGGGAAGGTCTACCTGGCGGGCTACGGCGTGGGCGGCAACGACGTGTTCGAGTTCGATCCGGTCACCGGCGAGTCCGTGCTCTACGGCGACGCGCCCTGAGCCAGCGATAGGGAGGCGCCGTCGTCGCGCTAGACCCGATTGTGGGGCTCGGTCGACGCGCGCAGGGCACGTCCGTCGGCCCCGCGCCGACCTCTCGACGCCGTTCCACGCGCCTGCCGCCTGCCGCGTGCCGCAGCTCCGCGTTCACGACCAGACACCGACGAACGTGCAGCGGCCTGGCGACCCCGCGCTGATCGTCCGATTACGACATCGCGGCCCCGGATGTCAGGTCACTGTCAACGCCAGGACGGACGAACGCCATCTATCGAATGGCACGGCCCGTGCACTGGCATCCCCCGTCCAGACGGAGGATGCCCCGATGCTCGCATTGCTGACCGCCCTGATCGTCGCCGCCCTCGCCCAGGAGCCCCAGGCCGCCGCCCTCGAGCCCGAGCCGACGCCCGCTTGGCGGGTCCAGGGCACCGTGATGCCGGCGCCGTCGATGAGCGACACGGGCGTGTTCCTCGTCGGCGACGCGTCGATCTCCCACCGGGGACGGCGCGGCATGCGCCTCGACGCCCGGCTGTCCCCGGCCATCCTGGCCGCCACCATGGGCGGCGCAGGCGCCAACGGCACCGTGACCGGCCTTGTCGTCTACGATCACCGGCTGTTCGCCATCGGCGTGGGCGGCGGGATGAGCCTCGGCAGCATGTATTACGCCGGCGCCGCGCCCGTGTACGCACAGCACCTGCGAATCGGCCGGATCGACGGCGCGAACCTCACCGTCTACAACCAGTTCGCGGTCGACATGCGATGGGGCGGGTACTGGGTCGCCGACGACATCGACGTGTCGATCCAGGCGCCGCTGAGCGACGACGTGAAGTTCGTGCTTCGCGGGCAGGGCGGCTCGCAGTTCGGCGCGGGCACGATCGGCGTGCGCCTGCGCACCGGCGGCGAGGGGGAGCGGGGGAGCTGGATCACGCCCCACATCGGCGCCGCGGGCGGCTTCCTCGACAACGGTCGCGGCTGGCGGAACGACATCGACCTCGCCGGGCCGGTGGTCGGGTTCACGGCGGACGCGCGCTTCTGACCGACCTCGCGCTCCGGCGGGATGCGGCGGCCCAGGGCGGCGCCCTGATCGTGAAGCTGCCCGAGTAGGCGCCACTGGTCGGCACGCAGCGCACCGCGGTATCAGGCGAGACCCGGAGGTCCCATGCACTGGCTCGTGCTCACCGCTCTCGCCGCCCCCGAGCGCACCCACGACATCACGCCCGACGATCTGCTCGAGGTGGCCAGCGTCGGCGGGTTCGACGTGGCGCCCAGCGGCCGGTTCGCGGTGTACCAGGAGTGGCGCTGGAGCGAGGCCCATGACGGTCGCACGGCAGATCTGTGGGCGGCGGATCTGGCCGGCGGGTCTGCGCGACGGCTCACCTTCGCCCCAGGCAACGAGGGCTCGCCCCGAGTCGCGCCCGACGGCCAGCACGTGTACTACACCGGCGCCGTCACCCGGCCCGGCGAGTCCCATGCGCCGTGGAATGGCACGAACCAGGTGTGGCGCCTGCCGCTCGCGGGTGGCGAGCCGGTACCCGTCACCGACGCGAAAGACGGCGTGTCCAGGTTTGATCTCACGGCCGACGGCCGCACGCTGTGGTTCACCGTGAAGGCCGAGCACCCGGCGGAGGACCCGTTCGCCGGGCTGCGCTCTACCCACTCCGGCCCACAATATGGCCACCGCACCGCTCACACATCCACCCTGTGGCGGCTCGACCTGCAGACCTGGCGGTCGGACGAGGTGTTCGGTGGCGAGCGCACGATCACCGACATGGCCGTGTCGCCGGATGGCGCGCGGGTGGCGCTGCTCACCACCCCCGACAGCCCGCTGGTGTGGAACGAGGGCTGGTCGCAGGTGGACGTGCTCGATGTGGTCAGCGGCGAGGTGGCGACGGTGCCCGACGCGCTGTGGCGGACCGACGGTCCCTCGCTTTATGGCTGGCTCGAGGGGCTCACCTGGAGCCCCGACAGCCGATCGGTGGCGTTCTCGGTCGGCTATGACGGCTACGCCAGCGAGATCTACGTCGCCCACGGGCCCGCGCTCGGTCAGGTGCGGGAGGTCGACGTGGCCGACCCGTGGTCGTTCACCGGCGGGCTGCAATGGCGGTCGGCCAGCGACACCCTGTGCTTCACCGTCGCCGATCACGCGCGGATGCGGCTGGTGTGTCGGCCGAAGGACGGGCGGGGTGCGGCCGTCGTGCTCACGCCTGGAGACGACGCCGTTGTGTGGGGCTGGGACACGTCGGCCGACGGGCGCGTCCTCGTCACCAAACGTGGCGGCCGGGACCACCTGGGCGATCTGTACTCAGGGGCCGGGAAGAAGGTGCGGCGCCTCACGCGGGTCAACCCCCAGATCGACACCTGGCGCCTGCCCTCGGTCCGACTGGTGTCGTGGACCGCGCCCGACGGAACGCCCGTGGAGGGGGTGCTCGAGCTGCCGCCCGGCTGGTCACCCGACGACGGCCCGCTGCCCACGGTGGTGCACCTGCACGGCGGTCCCACCTGGGCCACGCCCTACCAGCTGTCGATGCGAGGCTACGGCCAGACCGTGTTCGCAGCACGGGGGTGGGCGCTGCTCTCGCCGAACTACCGGGGCTCCATCGGGTATGGCGATGCCTTCCTCGAGGAGCTGGTGGGGCGGGAGAACGACGTGGAGGTGGCGGACATCCTCGCCGGCGTGGACCACCTGATCGCGGAGGGCATCGCCGATGGCGACGAGCTCGCGGTGATGGGCTGGTCCAATGGGGGCTACCTGACTAACTGTCTGATCAGCCAGACCGACCGGTTCGCCGCCGCAAGCTCCGGGGCCGGGGTGTTCGACCAGACGCTGCAGTGGGCGACGGAGGACACGCCCGGGCACGTGGTGAACTTCATGGAGGGCCTGCCGTGGGAGCAGCCCGAGGAGGTGCAGTCGGCGAGCCCATTGTTCGCCGCCGACAAGATCCGCACCCCCACTGTGATCCATGTGGGCGAGCACGACCCGCGGGTGCCGGCCGCCCACGCGCGCGCCCTGTTCCGCGCGCTGAACGTGTACCTGGACGTGCCGAGCGAGCTGCTGGTGTACCCGGGCGAGGGCCACGGGCTGTCGAAGTGGTCCCACCGCAAGGCCAAGCTGGCATGGGATATTGCCTGGTTCGACCACCACGTGCTGGGGATCGAGCCCGGGTCCGAGGACGACGCCGCCGAGTGAGGCTGGCGCGCCCTGGGCCTCGTCAAGCCATCAACTCACTCTTCCGTGGTGGCCGATGCCCATTCGCAGCCCGCGCCGGAATACACACCGTTGCAGGCCGCGATGCCGGCCAGGGCGGCCTGGCAGCCGGCCTCGTCCAGCGCCTTGAGGCAGGTGGCACCATCCGGCGGGCTGTAGTCGCAGCCGGCCGAGGTCGAGTCGACCAACACGCCGTAGTAGGTCTCGCAGTCGGCCTGGTCGCCGAACGAGAGCTGGGCGGCGTCGCACGAATCGAGCAGCTCGCAGCTCGTCGTGGCGTAGCGCTCCTGGAACCGGTCTTCGCCGACCCCGCAGGCGGCCAGCAGCGTGAGGAAGGTCAGGGCAACGGTGCGCATGGTGCCTCCTGACTGGGCTTAGCATTGCGCGCCCGGTGCGGCCCCTCGGGCTGGTACGCTGACGAGCGGGTCAGCGCCGGGCTGGGCAGTCCGGGCCTGGACCGTCGGCGGCCCGGATCAGCTGGCTGGGGCCGGCGTCGAACACCCAGTTCGAGAGCGCGCTCGCGTAGGCGAGGAACGGGGGCTCGGCGTCCCGGGCCACCGGCAGCACGTGGCCGACGAATCGGGCGCCGCCATCCGCACCCGTGGCCAGTGCGGTGTGAACGCCACACCGGGGGGCGAACCACCCTGGCGGGGTGTCGGGTGGGTACTCGGGCGATCCCTCCCGCTCGGGCCCATCCACCGCGATGCGCGCGAGGGCGGCCACCTGGTCGCGCACGCCTGCTGCACATGGACCGGGGCAGACGACGGGGTCGTGCTGGTCCATGTACACGAAATAGGGCGTGTGCACGTGGTTCATGAGCACGTGCTGCGCCTCGAGGCACACCGCGGAGTCGTGGGGGTGGGCGGCGAGACAGGAGGCGTCGGACCCGCTGTTCCAGAACGCGGGCCCCGCTGAGGTCGCGGCGAAGGCGTCGATATAGGCGCGGCCCTCAGGTGAGAACTCGCCCGTGTAGGCGCCGCCGCCGGTGACCTCGCCGCCGGGCGGGAAGTAGCTGTCGAACACGGCCCGGATGTCAGCGTCAGGCGCGCCGGACTGGAGCACAGCCGCGTGGCGGTCGACCGCCAGGGCCAGGCCCAGGGCGCCCGCCGAGCTGCCGGTGACCAGGATGCGCGCGGCGTCGACCATGGGGGGCAGGCCCAACTCGACATGCTCGGGCGTGCCGGTGGCGAGTTCGGCGACGACGGCGTCGGCGATGGCGGCGCCGTTGAACGCAAGCGTGTAGCTGAGGTCGGGGAACCGGGGATCGGAGACCACCGCGAGAGGGTTGTTGCCGGTCCAGAAGTCGGAGCTGCAGTACGGCACGCTCACGTGGGTCCAGTCGGCGAACGGGTTGCGCACGGGGTCGGGGAACAGCGCGCCGAGCCCGGCCACGGTGTCGGGGCTGCCGTCGCTGGTCATCTTGTCGCGGGTATAGAACCCGGCGCCGCACCAGCGGGCGACGCAGGTCTGCCAGTCGTAGCAGCCCTCGCCCCCATCGAAATAGACCAGCCAGTTCGCCGCATCTGGGCCGGTGCCAGGCCGCACGTAGTACTCGGCGGGCGAGCCGTCATTGCACAGGGCATTCGCGGCGAACGGCGCCGCTGGATCGTCGGGATCGGGGGCGGTGCGCACCACGACCCGGTGCAGCTGGTTGCCGGGGGGGCCGGAGAGCCGCTCGGGTGCGGGGCGGCACAGAGGGCCGAGGTCGAGGTCGGCCAGGGCGGGCACCCCGGCGCTGGCGATGGCGGCGGCCAGGAGCAGCATCAGTGGTCGTGGTCGCGGTCGCAGGCGCGCTGTTCACCCAGCTCACAGCCCGTGTGGAGCAGCTTGTGGGCGCGCTCCTCGTCACGGTCGCCCACCATGCCGGTGAGCCACATGTCCGCGGCGCCGATGCAGCTCGGGGCCGCGCCGAGGGCGCACGCGCGCTCGAGCAGATCCAGGCCAGCCCGACCGTCCGCCGATCTGCCCCGCCCCGTGATCCACAGCTTGCCGAGCAGCCCGCAGGCCTCGGCCGACCCGGCCTCGCACCCGGAGGCGAGGGGGACCTCGAGGTCGGTGGCGCGCTCGGTGCCCATGGCTGCGGCGGCCAGGTCGACACAGGCCGCGCCGTCTCCTGTGGCGCAGGCGCTCGCCTGGCTGTCGGGCTCGATGGGCTCGATGGGCTGGTCCATGGACCGGAGCCCCTCGCACCCGACCGCAGACCCGGCCCGACACGCCAGTCGGTACGCTATCGCGGCATTCACCGGGTCGGGCTCGCCGCCATGACCGTGCTCGAGAATCCACCCGAGGTCGGCGCAAGCATCCCGCCGGCCGCTGTCGCACAGCACCGTCAGCGGGACTCTGGCGTCGTCGGGGCCAAGTGCGCTGGGCCCACCGCCGCGCAGCGACCACCGCGCCAGGGTGCCGCAGGCCGCCAGGGTGTCGGAGTCACATACGCCCAGCAGGAGCTTTACGGCCCGTTCATCACCCTGGTCACCGAGCACGCGGGCCGTGGCGGCGCACCCCTTCGTGTCGTCGCCGCGACACGCACGCTTGGCCTCGCCCCAGGGGCTGGCGTGCGCGATCAGCGACAACAGGAGGAGGGTCATGCGTCTCCGTCGTGGAGCTTGAGCCGCCACTCGGTGCCGGTGGCGGTGTCACGCACCACAACCCCCGACGCCGCCAGCTCGTCCCGGATGCGGTCGGAGGTGGCCCAATCCTTGGCCTGCCGGGCGGCGGTGCGCTCGACGAGAGACGCCTCCACGGCCTCGGAATCCAGGCCCAGCGCCCCCAGGCGCTTGGCCTTCACCTGTTCCTGGAATGCGGCGGCGCTGTCGGAGAGCAGCCCCACGGCGTCGGCGAGCACGGCGAACCCGGCCAGCGCCGGAGCGACCACCGGGCCGCCCCGCTTGCGGGCCTTCTTGTGCGCCGCGAACCGGTTGATCGCGCGGGCGAGCTCGAAGGCATGGCCCAGCGCCAGCGAGGTGTTGAAGTCGTCATCCAGTGCCGCGTGCAGGCGCGCCTCGAGGCTGCGCCCGAGATCGAGCACCGTGCGGGCGTCGGCCCCCATGGAGTCGGCCACCTCGTCGGCATCCTGGCTGCCCCCGAGGCCCTCGGCGAGCTCGCGGGCATCGTACAGCCGCGCGAGCTGCCCCAGCGCATCGGCCAGGGAGTCGGCGCCGGTCCACACGATGGGCGAGCGGTAGTGGTTCTGCAGGAGGTACAGCCGCACCGCCTCCGCCGGGAACCGCTCGATGGCCTCGCGGATCGGGAACATGCTCTTCGCGTCGGACTTGCCCATCTTGCCGCCGTGCGGGAGCACGAGCAGGCCGTTGTGCATCCACACATTGGCGAACGGGGCGTGGTTGCCGCACTGGGACTGGGCGATCTCGTTCTCGTGGTGTGGAAACACCAGGTCCAAGCCGCCGCCGTGGATGTCGAAGGTGGCGCCGAGGGTCTCCTCGGCCATGGCCGAGCACTCGATATGCCAGCCAGGACGCCCTGGACCCCACGGGCTCTCCCACGAGGGCTCGCCGGGCTTGACCGACTTCCACAGCGCGAAGTCCCGCGGGCTGCGCTTGTCGCCGAACGCGTCGGGGTTGGCGAGGCCCTCCTCGTCGCGGCCCGACAGCCGGCCATACTCGGGGAACGAGCCCACATCGAACCACACATTGCCGTTGGCTTCGTAAGCGTGGCCGTCGCGCACCAGGTTGCCGATCAGCTTGAGGATGGCACCCATGGAGGTGGACACCCGCGGCTCGTGGTCGGGCAGGGCCAGGCCGAGCGCGCCCACGTCTTCGTGGAACCGGCGAATGTAGCGCTCCGCCAGCGCCAGCGGGGCCTCGCCCGAGGCGGCCGCGCGCGTAATGATCTTGTCGTCTACGTCGGTGAAGTTGCGCACGAAGGTGACCTGCCAGCCGCGATGGCGGAGGTAGCGGACGAAGGTGTCGAACACGACCATCGCGCGGCTGTGGCCCACGTGACAGTCGTCGTACACCGTCATCCCGCAGACGTACAGGCCCACATGTCCAGGCTTCAGCGGCTCGAAGTCCTCGACGGACCGGGTGAGCGTGTTGTAGATCCGAAAACGCGCGGGCATCGCGGGCCTCTGTGATGGGGTGAGCCGGGCGAGGGCCGGCCGATGGGGACTAACCAGCTAGCCGGTGACGTCCCTGACCGCCGAGTGGTGACAACCACGGGCGTCAGAACCCGATCGACGTGCCCACCAAGACCACCGGGGAGATATCGGCGCCGGTCGCGTACATGTCGACGCCGGCGTCGAGCTGCACCGTGGGCGAGGCCGCCCACCATCCGCCGACGCCGCCGAACGACGTGGTGGCCACGGCATGACCGCCGTTGATGTACAGGCCGCCATCGCCGAAGGCTACCGCGGCGCCGCCGCCCAGCACCGCACCAACGCCCTGGAACACCACCAGTCCGGAGTGGACCCAGAACGACATCGGGTCCAGCGCCAAGGCGACGTTCGTGTTCACCCCGCCCCCGAGCGCGGCCGCGGTGGGGTCGAAGAACAGCTCGGGCACGGCCGACACGGACCACCGCTCGCCCTCGGCGGCGGCCACCTTCGCGCCGAGGCCGATCGAGCCGACGCTCACGCCACCGCCGATGCCGATGTCGGGCGCGCGCAGGCGCAACTCGAGGCCGTCATCGACCCCGAACCGCCCCATGATGCCGCTGGTGCCGCCACTCACGGGCGACACTGGGAGGACCGTTACACCGCCCTCGACCATGACGTGGCCGGCGCCGACTGTGCCAGTGGAATCGCCGACTCCGGGCCGATCCGGGCTGAAGTTCAGGTCGCCGGCGTGGGCGGCGACCAGCCACAGACCGAGTACAGGTGACATGTCCAACCTCTGCGGGGTGGCGGAACATATACCGTGGACCGCAGCGAGGAGGCCGGCGCGGTGTGCGCCGGCCTCACGCGGTCAGGGGCAGGCGTTCAGGCCGATGCCGTCGATGGCGTACAGGAGCACCTCGGAGCCGAGCACGATGCCGCCGGGGCCGGTGAACTCGACGAGGGTGCTGGTGTTGGTGCCAGTGCCACCGTCGCCACTCACGTCCATTCCCCACCAGGTGTCGGTGCGGCCGTCGTAGACCATGTCGGTCAGGTTGTCGCCGGACATGCCGGACGGGTTGGCGTGCTCGGTCACGAACACGAGCGCCGCGTCGTACTCGAGGATGCGCGAGACGAACCCATCCCACACGCTGACGAACAGGTTGGTGCCATCGGTCGCGACGCCCTGGCCGGGCAGGTAGCCGGTGGCCACGGCTGCGAGCTCGGCACCGCCGAAGTCGTACTGGTGCAGCGTGCCATCGTTGCGGCTCATCACGATCACGCTGTCCAAGTACACCGCGACATGCTTCGGCTAGGCAATACGGCGTGCCGACCACGAACGTGACCCCGCTGCCGTCACCCGGGATGAAGGAGCCGACCGAGTCGGCGCTGTGCTCGCCCACCAGGCCAGATCGCTGCCCTCGGCGGCGTTGCAGTCCGCGTCGTTCAGCTGGGCGGTGTGGAACACGGCGTTGTCGCCGCTCACCGGGTCGAACCGGTGCACGTTGTCGACGTTCCACTCGGAGAGCAGGAAGCCGTCGGGGTCGGTGCCGCCGCCGCCGCCGAGGTCGGCGCCGAGCACGGCCACTGGGGTGAGCGTGCAGGTGGCGAGGTCGAGCACCTGGATGGGCAGGCCGCACATGCCGCCCGGCACGGTGGGCGAGAAGCTGGCGCCGCCGGCGCCGTCAAGCGGGATGGTGCCGGCGCTGCGGATGCCCGCGAGGCCGGTGCACTTCGTGGACGCGGCCGGCGTGGCGGATGTGCTCGCCGTGTACCCGCAGGCGCCGGTGGACAGCGCCGCGGTGCTCGACGGGCTCGGCGTGCCCCGGGCGAGTGCGTAGCAGCGCCGGGCGTGAGCGCCTCGTAGCCATGGGAGCGACCGGGGTGACGTCCTCCGGGCGCGGCGGGCATGAATGCATGCGCATGCATATGTACGCGCATGTGCTGGAGGTGCCCGTGCGAACGATCCTGCTGATCCTTGTGTTCTCCGCCTGTGGTGAGTCCGACTCGGAGTTCCCGGAGCCCGTCGACCTCACGGACACCACGCCCGTCGTGACCACCGGGAGCGATCCCGCAACCGTGGACACCGGGTGGGCGTGCAATGAGTGGTACCCATGCCAGGACTGCGGCGGTGAGTTCTGCGGCGCGGAGATCGGCACCTGCGCTGGAAACGGCACCTGCGGTGCGGCGCTCAACGCCTGGGCCGGATGCGTGCTCGACTGTGGAGATCCGGTGGTCTGCGCGGGGACCTTCGACGCCACCGGCGGCGCTGCAGCCGAGGTCCTGCTCTCCTGCACTGAGGCGTCCTGCGCAGAGGTGTGCGGGCTATAGACGCGCGTGGATGAGCCCGACCCCGATCTGCAGCGCTTGCGGGCCCGCCTGGCCGCCGTGGGCCGGTGCCCACGACCGGCCGTGCGCGCGCTGGCCAACACCATCGAAGAGCGGTACGCCGCGGCCTTTGCCGAGGTCGGCATCACCATCCCCCAGTTCACCGTGCTGTCCGCAATCGGCTACGCCGGCGAGACCTCGGTCACCGGGCTCATGCAGTTCGTCGCGCGCGACCAGACCACGCTGTCGCGGGCGGTGGACCGGCTGCGGCGACGGGGCTGGGTGGCGGTGGCACCTCGGCCGGAAGACCGGCGCGTGCACACGGTGCGGCTCACCCCAGAGGGGGCCGCGATCCTCGATCGTGCGATGGATGCGTGGGACGCGGTGCGGGCCGACCTGGACGAGGCCCTCGGCTCGGACGCCATCGAGCAGCTGATCGAGCTGTCGCGCCGGCTCAAGTCGCAGCTGGACGGGTGAGGCGTCAACCCTGACGTGTCGCGCTGTTCGGTGGATGAAACTGAAGTGTCCGGGCTGGAGGGTTCGGCTCTGGCGTTACTCCACGCGCGACCGGGAGCGCCCATGACTCGCCTGACCCTCATCCTTCTCCTCGCCGCGGCCTGTGGTGGCGACGAAGGTGTGTATGCGCCGTGTGATGCGGCGGACGACTGCATCGTGCCCGAGGACATGACCGCGGAGTGCCTGGACAAGAGCGGGGTGGGGTTCTGTTCGTGGGAGTGCGCGGTAGACGCCGACTGCAGCCCGTCGCCGGACGCGTGGGACTACGTGTGCGCCAGCTTCGAGAGCGAGTCTGGCCTGCACTGCTTCCCGAGCTGTGACGACGACGCCGAGGGCTGCCCGAACGGCACCTCATGCCGGAGCACCGGCGGCGGCAGCGACAACCGCAAGGTGTGCTTCCCGGGGGAGTGAGCGCAGACCGGTACGGGCCCACCAGGCCCCGTCCCGTCGCAGCGGGCCACCGGAGTTCGCGCGTCCGGTCACCGAGACGCTCACATTCGAGCTCGTGCACGGTCACGCCGACGCCTGGCCGCCCGACCACCCAGGGAGAATCGCGACCAGCTCGGCCACGGCACACTGTCGCATTTGCGGAGGCACCCGGCGACGGCGTCGAGCGCGCCATCCTCCTCGGGGCCTACTCCTTTCGCTCGAGCCAACGTCGCGAGAACGTCTCGTCCTCCAGCGGCACGTCGAAGGTGAGCGCCTCGGTGAGGATGGTCGTGCTGCTGCCCTCCTTGAGCATGTCTGCGATGACCATCTTCGTCGGCACGTTCTGGCCGTCGATCACCTTGATGTCGGACATCGTCCAGGTCTTGAGCAGCATTCCGGAGAGGGCGTACAGCTCCTGTTTGGTGGGGATCATGTGCTCGGCGTCGATCCAGATCGTGCGCTTGGGGTAGGCCACGCTGGCGTCCTTGGCGGTGGCCAGCAGCACCCACTGCTTCCGCCCATCGAGCTCCTCGCTGCCCTTGACCTCAGCGGTGTACATCTCATCGAAGTCGTCGGTGGCCATCATGTCTTCATAGGACACGTCGGACCCCATCATCCCCTGGCGCATCATGTGGCCGGAGATCTTCTGCACCCGCTCCGCCTTGGGCAGGTACAGCCACATCTGCCCCTCCACCTTGAGCATCTTGGTGCCCTTCTCACGCTCGGGCTCGAGGTAGGTGACGGCGGAGTCTGTCGTGCCGCGCGACACGCTGTGCATCCGGAACTCACGCACCCGGCGCCCGTCGTTCACGATCATCCGGGCCGTGGCCTCCTGGCTCTCGGACTGCAGGTTCTTGTCCATGGCGGCCATCAGCTCGACGGCCGTGGGTTGCACATCGGCGGGCTGTTCCGCCGCTGGCTCTGCGGTGGGCTCCGCGGCGGTGGCGGGACGTGCGAGGGCGGTGGTGAGGAAGAGGGACAGGAGGATCCGCGGGACGTAGGACATGGCTACCTCTGCCTCATGGCTTCGGAGGGGGGAATCCGTGCGGCACGGAGCGAGGGGAAGAAAGCGCCGAGCAAGGCGGTGACCAAGCCCACCACCAAGGCGACGGCGACGGTCTCGACGGAGAGCTCGCCATACATCACGGTGGTCATCACGTAGTCATCGCCCATGTCCTCCAGGATCTCGGCGCCGAAGGTCATGCCGTTGGTTTGGAGGTACAACGCAGGGACAGCGCCGACAATGACCCCGATGAGGCCGCCCGTCGCCCCGATCATCAGGGCCTCGGCGAGGAACGAGCCGACCGCTCCGAGGCGGGTCTGCCCCATGGCGCGCATGACCCCGATCTCTCCGGTGCGCTCGAGGACCGACATGGTCATCGTGTTGAAGATCGCCAGCGCCATCACAAAGATCAGGATCATGCTGACGATGGTGCTCATGCCGTCGGTGATCGGCAGCATCTGCACCCAGATGGCGGCCTCCATCCACGGGGTCACCGAGTAGTCGGGGCCCAGGGCCTGGCGCGCGCTGGCAGCAATCGCCGACGCTGCTGCCCGGTCGCTGGCCTCACCCTGCGGGAACAGGATGATCTCCAGGGTGCCCTCGGGGAGGTCGACCATCCAGCGAGCCACCTCCAGGGTGACGAAGGCCTGGCCCTCGACCGCGGAGTTGCCGGTGACCACGCCGACTACGTCGGCAGAGATCGGCGCCATGCTCCCGTACTGAGTGGTGCCGAGCAACAGCACCTCGTCGCCCACCTTGGCGCCCACGTCGCGGGCGACCCTCGAGCCGAGCACCACCTGCTCGTCCTCCGAGGCGTCGTCGAGCCAGTGGCCACCTGCGAAGGCGATTCCCGGCAGCACGTGGGCGTCGTAGAACGCCTTCGGGGCTCCGGTGAGCATCGCGCCGTCTTCGCCCAGCTCTTCACCCACCGAGACGCCCACCCCGGTGCGGATGATCGGGTAGGCGGCGCCCACCGCATCCAGCCTGGTGAGGGTGGCGACGACGGGGTCGGACTCGGCGATGTTCTCGTGGAGCGGCCGGAGCTGCTCGCGCTCGGCATAGGCCGTGGTGACCACGCGCACGGGGCCGTTCACCTCGACCCAGCCCTCGGTCATGCCGTCGAAGATCCCCGCCATGAACGACAGGGTGACGACCACGAAGGCGGTGCCGATGGTGACCGTCGCCGCGGTGAGGAGGGTGCGGCGGCCATTGCGGAGGGCGTTGCGGTAGGCGAGCCTGAACAGGGAGATCATGCGGCCCTCACAGCTTCGGCGGGTGAGATTCGGGACGCGGCGATGGCTGGGTAGACCGAAGCGAGCATCGACACGACGATGCCGACGACGAACGCGACGACCAGGGTGGTCGGGCTGAACTGGAGGTACAAGGTGGCGGCCATTGGGATGTTGTCCATCGCCTCCGCCTTGCCCGCCATCATGCTCACCAGATCGATCCCATTGATCGAGTAGTGGTAGGTGAGCAGTCCGCCGAGGGTGGCGCCCACGGCTCCGCCGACGACCCCCATCCAGAACCCCTCCAGCGCAAACATGGCGAGCACGCCGCCGCGCTGCAGGCCCATGGAGCGCAGGGTGCCGATCTCGCGGGTTCGCTCATAGGCGGCCATCAACACCGTGTTCGCGATGCCGGTGGCCGCCATCAGCAACAGCGCGAGCCCGATGATGTCGAACATCGTCTGTCGCACCTCCTGGGCCTCGATCATGGGTGCGACCTCGGAGACCCAGGTACGGATGTCGGTGCCGGGGAGGGCGGCGGCGAGCTCGGGCGCGAAGGCCTCCGCCTTGTTGCGGTTGCCGACCCGGGTGGACACGTGGGTGACCCGGCCGTTTGCGGCGACGAGGGCGTCCACTGTCGGCAGCGTGGCGAACGCGCTGATGTTGTCGATCATCGGGCTGCCTGTCGTGAGGATGCCGCTGACCGGGTAGCGCATGGCATTCAGTGCGCCGTCTACTGTGCGGAGCTCGAACGTGACGAGGTCGCCCGGCTCGACGCCCAGGAGGCGTGCGGGGCTCTTGCCCATCAGCACCTCGCCGTCTGCGGGGAGCGCTCCGTCGATCGCCCAGTCCTTGCGAGGGAAGACCGTCTCATCGCTGGATGCCACGCCATACAGCCGCACCTTCATCGAGTCGAGCCCCTTGATCGCGCGGGGCGCGGCCACGATTCGGGGCGTCCAGGCCGTGGTGTGCTCGTCGAGCCAGGTGCGGGTCGCGTCGGGGAGCGGGAACGCGTCGGCCACCGGCTGGCGGAACCCTTTGGTGGGGTAGTCCGCGGGCACGGCCATCACGTGACCGGAGCCGCTATCGATCTGGGCGCGGATCATGTTCTCATTGAGGCCGTTCTGAAAGCCGCGGCCGGCGACGATGACGAACACGCCCATGATGATCGAGACCATGGACAGCACGTTGCGGCGGAACTGTCGGAACAGGTTGCGGGTGGCGATGCGGAAGACGAGCATCACAGCACCTCGCCTTTGGTGATGCTCTCGTCGCGGTCGATCCGGCCATCCTTCATGTGGATCACGCGGCGGGCCCGTTCGATGACCATCGGGTCGTGGGTGGAGAACAGGAAGGTGACGCCGAGGTTCTCGTTGAGCTCGCGCATGAGCTCGAGCACGTTGGTGCCGCTCACGCTGTCGAGGTTGGCGGTAGGCTCATCCGCGATCACGAGGGCTGGCTTCTTCACCAGCGCCCGCGCGACGGCGACGCGCTGCTGCTGGCCGCCCGACAGCTGGGTGGGGCGGCGGTGGAGCAGGTCGCCGAGCCCCACGGACGCCAACGCCTCCGACGCGGCGTCGCGCACCCCTCCGGCCGGCGTGATCCCGGCCAGGGTGAGGGCGAGCTCCACATTCTCTAGGGCAGAGAGCACGGGCACGAGGTTGAACGACTGGAAGATGAACCCGATGGCGTGCGCCCGCAGCACGGTGAGCGCGTGGTCTCCCAGGGTCTCCGTCTGCTGGTCCTGGATGAACACCGAGCCCGATGTGGGGTGGTCGAGCAGGCCGATCATGTTCAAGGCGGTGGTCTTGCCCGACCCCGAAGGGCCGGAGAGCACTGTGAACTCGCCGGCCTCGATCACGAGGTTCAGCGCATCCGCGGCCTTGACCAATGTGGGGCCCTGACCGTAGTGGCGCGAGGCGTTCCTCAGTTCGCAGATGGCCATGGGCCCTCCTCAGAAGTTGAATCGAGACCAGAGGATGAAGGTGGTGTCGGGCACGAGACCCGCGAGGTCGACCGAGGCCAGTGTGCCATCGGCGGCCGGCAGGTCGACAGTGAGCTGCCGCGGGCTCGGCTTGAACTCGCCGGGGCCGGCGGTGGCGGCCGGGATCTGGGCGGCGAGGGAGACATCGATCCGGCCGCTCGCCATCACCGCGACGCTGGGCACGAAGAACGCGGTGCCATCGCCGAGGTTGTGCAGCCAGAGCGCCGAGACCGAGAGATCGGGGGTGAGGCCCGACGCGATGGCGGCCATCAGGTAGTCGCGGCCGGAGAAGGCGGGCGCAAAGGGTTGCCGTGCATCGAACAGGCTTGGCCCTGGGCCCGCGGAGCCCCCCGATCCGTTCCGGTAGTACTGGGCGGTGAGGATCAGGCTCTCGAGGACCGGGAGTGAGTAGTCGAGCCCGGCGGCGAACTCCTCCCAGGTGGGCTCCCCCGCCGGTAGGTGCGCGACCCCCTCGAACCAGAACCCGACGCCCAGGGTGCCCTTGACGTCGATGCCGACGATGCCTTCGTCGATCTCTTCCCGCCACGCTCCGACCACCGACCAGTCGGTCTCGAGCAGGTTCACGGTGCCGCGTGCGGCCAGGCGTGGGTGGAGGAAGGCATCGTCGCTGCCAGCGACGAGCTGGACGCCGTGGAGGTCGCCGATGGGGATGTCGAGGCGGGCGGCGTTCATGCCGCTCCTGGGCTTCCACGGCTCGGTGAGGAGGACCTCGGGGAACGGGTCGCTCGGGTTCACGGCGAACCCGGACCCCCAGTTCAGCGCCTGACGACCCAGACGAAGATCGGCGGCGGACCACTGAAACTCCAGGGTGAGCCGGTCGACCGCGAGATAGTCGTTCGCCTGGGAGATGCGGAACAGGTCGTTGGATTCGTCGGTGGCGGCGAGGGCGTCGAGCACCACGGGGTCGAGCGACTCGCGCTGTGCGAGGTCGGCGAACGCGGATTGTGTGGTCCAGCCCTGGCCGAGCCCGGCCTCGATGGTGGTGGCGAGCATGATGCGCTCCCCCAATGGCGCCGAGAAGGAGGGGCGAAACCGCTCGACGGCGAACAAGGGGACCGCGCCATCGACCCCGGCGTAGGCCTGCAGGCGCACCTCGGCGAACCCGTCGACATCTTGGGCGAGCGCCAGGGTGCAGGCCAGCAGGAGCAGGGTCACTCGGCGAGCTCTGCGGCGACGCCACGGGCGAGGAGGCCGGCGAGGGTGGTGCCCACCCGCTCGGGCTGGAGCTCCAGGGTCTCGGCGTGCTGTGGGAGGTGGGCGGTGAGTGCTGTGAGGCCGTGCACCGCCTCGACCAGGACCGCGCGGCGTGGCTCGGAGAGCTGGCCGCCCGGATCGATCAAGCTGGCCATGAACGCCCGGGAGCGCTCGCGGTCGTTCCGGTGGGCCGCCATGTACGGCGCCACGGCGGCGACCAGCTCGGGGTCGCCGCGCAGGAAGGCCGAGGTGAGGGGCGCATCGATGGCGAACCGGAACGCGATCTCGAGGTGGCGGCGAAGCCGGTCTGCGGCGGGCAGCTCGAGGGTGGCCTCGAGCTCTGGAACCAAGGCCAGCTTCTCGTAGGCCAGGCAGGCGAGAAGCAGGGTCTTCTTGCTGTCGAAGTGAAGGTAGAGGCTGCCTTTTCCGATGCCAGCATCCCTGGCGACGTCGCCGATGTTCGTGCGCCGGTAGCCGAAGCGCTCGAAGTGGTCGGACGCGACCTGGAGGATGCGCAGTCGCAGGGCGGCTCTTGGCTTGGCCTCGCCAGGAGAGCTGCCCATGGCGGCGGCGAGGGCGGCGCCGATCTCGTCGATGGTCCACGGTTCCATGCTGACTAAATAGTCGAATCGGGTCAGTAGGTCAACCGGTCAGTGGGGCGCGGCTGGTGGTACACTGCCGCGACTTGTCAGGAGCGCGCACATGTCCCCCTCACCCCAGCACGAGCTGCAGCTCCTCCTCCGCGACCTGTTCGACCGCGCCGAGCTCGAGCGTGTGCTGCGGCGCACGGAGCTGCGGGAGGTGGTGGACGAGGTGGTGTGGGATGTGCCGTTCGCCGAGGTGGCGTACACGCTGGTGGGCGCGCTGGTGCGGCGGGGGCAGCTGGGCGCTGCATTCTTCGACGCCCTGGTGGCGGAGCGGCCGAACCGCTCGGCCGACATCGCCCGGGTGCGCGCGCGGTTCCCGCCGACCCTCCGGCAGACCCGTCGGCCGCGCTTGCTGTGGGTGGATGACGAGCCGGTCAATATCGCGAAGCGGGCGCAGCGCCTCGGCGGCCTGGGCTTCGCCCTAACCCTCACCACCAGCACGGCGGACGCGGTGGCGCTGCTCGGCGCGGGCGGGTTCGCAGCGGTGCTCTCCGACATGAGGCGGAGCGAGGAATCGGAGTCAGGGTCCCTGGACGATGAGCCCGCCGCAGGCCTGAAGCTGCTCGCCCATGTGCGGTACCAGCTGGGCAGCGATGTGCCCCTGCTGGTGGTGACCAGCGCCCAGGGCCGGGAGAGCTGGGGGGCGGCGGTCGAGGCGCTGGGCGGGGTTGTGATCGTAGGGGATGCGGGCGCGCAGGCGCTGGCCGGCCACCTGGCGTCACGGGGCGTGCGCCCGCCGGCTGTCCCCCAGACGTGATCTGACCACCCTCATCCGTTCCGTGCTTTGTTCGCCTTCAGGCTGCGATGTAGCAGTCCGATGATCAGGCGGTTCAGCACCTCGCGGAACGGGGTGGTGTCGCCGGTGAGCCGGTAGCGCAGGTAGTGGGCGTAGGTCGCCGCGCGCAGCGCCGGGTACAGCGACGTGGCGGTGAACAGCCGGTGGTTCGACCAGGACGGCGCGCGGCGGAACGGCCGGGGCACGTGCCGCACCGCGCAGCCGACGTTGAACACGTCGAGGTTCTCGACCTCATGCCACCACCACGGCGCGTTGTACAACAGATCCCCAGGTTCGAGGGTCGCCTGCTGGCGTGGGATGCAGGCGAGTGGATGGTCGGGCCCCTCGCCGCGGAGCTCCGCCGCTCGGAACCCGCCGTAGGCGGAGTTGCAGTACTGGAACGGCCGCCCGTTCACCGGGTGGACGAACGCGGTGTAGGCGGGGTCGATCACGGTCCAGCGCTTCCGACCGGCGAGCTGGAGGAAGAAGTTCCCGCCGGGCGCGTGGTGCACGGAGGTGAGCACGGTGTTCGAGCTGATGAAGAAGTTGGTGGTGACCAGCTCGTCCCATCCGCCCGCTGAATCGGTGAACATCTCGCGGATGCGGTCGAGCTCCAGGTCGTCGATGAGCTCGGGGCACGACGTGATGATGTCGGTGCTGTTGTTGAGGTACAGCCGCTCGTCCGCCATGCGCTCGATGTACTCGCGGAACGGCAGCGTCACCACCTCGGCGCCTTTGTCCCACCCCTCGGTGACGGTCTCGTGCTCGTACTTCAGGGCGTTGCACGGTGCCTCGCCGAGCTTGCCCACCAGGAACTCGGGCGTCCAGGTGTTCACCGCGCGCATGTCCCGGCCAAACCCGCGCACCACCACGATGCGGCGCAGGTTGTCCGACACCTCGCGGAAGCGCTCGAGGGTGAGCTCGCTGATGTCGATCTCGGCGATGGGCTCCGGCTCTCGTGCGCGGTCGAGCCCGAGCTCGCGGTGCATCTCGTCCACGATGGCCTGCTTGCGCGAGAACCGAGGGGATTCGGAGTGCTTGCCGCGCCACAGGTATCGGTCGAGCATCATCAAGCGATAGAACCGTGCCTCGAGCTGCTTCGTGGCCGCGGTGCGCGTTGGCTGTCCGTTCATTCCGCCCCTCACTTCCGGGCGGCATAGCGAGAACCGGCCGAGCTCGCTACGAACCAGGTCAATGATGCAGGGTGCCGACCGTAGCGGAGGGGTCGGCCCGCACACGCCTCGTAGGTGCGGGCTCCGCGCATGCTGATGTACACGCTGCGGTAGGTGGGCCCGGCGCGGAACCGGTTCGCCAAGCGGGTGTTGATGGCCACATCCTCGAACGCGCCGCCCCGCACGGAGTGGGACACGTCGCCCACCGGCTCCACCACCACCTCCACGCGGTCACCCGGCGCGTGCAGGGTGGGCGTGGGGGCTTCGGCGCAGAACTCCCGGGCGGTGCCCGCTGCGCTGCGCAGGCCGGACGGGGAGCAGTCCACCGGGAACTCGCCGCGGCGGGCGGGCAGGCGGTCGCCGCGGTGCCTCTTG
>JBLFXJ010000069.1:0-26583 GCA_047609825.1 Myxococcota bacterium | reverse complement strand
CGATACCGCGGGCGCCGCGAGCTCAAGGCCGCCTCCCCCGACGGCGTGATGTACCGGGTGCGGGCCGTGCGACATCGACCCAAGGCCGATCTGGCGTTCTGGGTCGAGGCCCTCGCCACCCGGATGGAGGCCGCCGGGTACGTGGCCCTGCGCGACGAGCCCGTCACCGCCGCGACCCTCGGCGACGGCGCACTGCTGGAGTTCACCGCTCCCCTCGGCCCCGACGACGCCACCTACCTGGTGGGCGTGTTCGTGCGCGGACGCCGGCTGGTGCTCGTGGAGGCAGCCGGCGAGGTGGCGACCTTCGAGGCGCGACGGCCGGCGGTGCTGGAGGCCATCCGCGGGCTGTGAGCATCAGCCCTGGCCTGACCGACACGCTGGAGGAGCTGGGACACACCTGGCTCCTGTCCCGTGGGGGAGCGCGCCGTCCGGTTCCGCGATCAGACGTACCGCAGCGGATCGTAGGCGGCGCTGTCGAACGCGTCGCCGGCCTGCAGGTGCTCGATGATGGTACGGATCTCGAGGTTGCTGAAGGCCACCAAGCGCACAACGGCCATGAGGCCAAGGGCCATGGCAGCGACGCGCAGATGGCCCTGCGCGTCGGGTCCACCCCTGACCAGGGCGCCCCCCACCGGTAGCGCGAAGGCGCCGACCGAGGCGAAGAGCATGAGACCGACGCCACCCAGCCCTGGCAGTGCAGCGTCGATGGGGTTGATGGCTGTGGCGGCGAACACGCAGAACAGGAGCAGCAGCGAGGCACCCATCCCGGTGAGCATGACGCCGATTCCCTTCGCGATGCGGTCGTAGGTGAGCTCGGATACGTTCATGATGACCCCTGGGGACGGGGGGGCCGCGCCGCTCCGAAAGCAGCAGGTCGAGAATTCTGTTGGGCCAGCGGCGCCCGTCGTTGCGCCCCTCAACCAGCCCACCAGGTCGGCGACGAGGTGCCGCCGGTGGCTCATGCTCCGACGGCCATGCTGCCTCGCGGGATGTCGGTGCCGCTGAGATGCACCACGGCACTCCAGGCCGCCTCCTGATTCGCCTCGTCCAGGACGTGAGGCTGCACCTGCCGGACGACGTCGCCGACCATCTTCCCGGGCGCCGAAGCGAAGAAGTAGCCACTCTTGTCGGCGCTGTAGGCAAAGGCGTCGATGTAGCGCTCCGCTGCCTTCGATACCGGCGCGCCCATGCCGACGGCCTGGCCGAACCAGCTCCCCATCAGCCACGCTCCGAAGACACGCATCAGCCAGGGCTGATGGCGCGCGCCGGAGGTCGCCGGCGCCGATCCAGGGGACACGGCATAGACGCTGACGCCTGAGGGCAGGCGGCGAGATAGCGCGGCGACCCACCAGGCAAGGATCAGTTTCGCCATCGCATAGTGGGCCATGTTCTTGTAGCCGTAGGGTGCCTCGGCGCGCGCGATCGCCTCGATCGCCTGCGACCGGTCCCCCGCTGTGTGCTCCTGCGCGAACGTAGCGACATCAGTCAGCCCCATCATCGGCACGTCGCCGCGAGCAGCCTCGCTGCCGGCGAGGACGATGCGGGCGTCGTCGTTCAGCAGGCCTTCTTCGAGCAGCCCCATGGTCAGCACGTGATGGCCGATGACCGAGGCGGCGACGGTGAGCTCCACGCCGTCATCGTTGCGGCCGATCTCCGAGCCGGCCATCAAGCCGGCGTTGAGCAGCACGGCGTCGATGAGGCCGCCGCGCTTCGCTAGAGTCTCCACCGCTGCTTTGACGGTGGCGTTGTTGCTGACATCTACTACGAGCGCCTCGAATGGGTCCTTGCCCGTCCTGTCGACCAGCTGTTTCCGGGCGGCCTCGGCCTTCGCCAGGGTTCGGGTGGCGAGGATTACGCGGCGGTAACCGAGCTCGGCGAATCGAGCGGCGGCCTCAAACCCGAGGCCGGAGTTGGACCCGGTCACCAGAGCAGTCTTGGAAGCGTTGTTCGTCATTGGAATCTCCAGTCAAGTCGACGCTAGGTCGGCTCCGTCGTCCGAGATTTTAGCCCAGGAAACCTGGGCTTTTACTCGGCCTCGGTCGCCTCCCGTCGGTCGAATCTCCGGGTTGGTGACAACAAAACAGAAGGCCAGACTCCCTCCGGAAGGCCCCATTTGCTGCAAAGTGGTGCCATTGTGATCCTGGTAGTTGTCGAAGACCTCAACCGGGCTGACGTGGGCGTCTTCATGACAATGGATGCCGAGGTCGCCGGAACGAGCTTGCGGGTGCTGGCCGGTCTCCACACGACACCCGTTCGGGCGGTTGGTGGCTCCCGTCACCCAACTCGGGGCACGATGGCGATGGTGAATCTCGAGTCATCGCTGCGAGCAGCGATGGCCTCCGCGTACGCTTCTGAAGCGTGCCATGCGAGGGCCTGTTCTTCCGACTCGGCTTCGAGGACGACGGTGATCGGGCCTGGGAACTCGCCCTCGAGCATCGTCGTGGGGGCGGCCTGGGCAATCACGACGATGCCAAACTCCTTCATGGAGGCTCCGGCGGCTTCCCCATACGCAGCAAGATCGGCGGGGTCTTCGACGGAGATGTTGCCGATCATGAGTACGGACATGGTGTGGCTCCTGTTTCTTGGTTCGAGTGCGACGGTCGCTACCGAAGAGCAGCCCAATGAACGGTTCAACAAGGTTGCTGCCGTCCGCTTCCAATTCAAAGCTATCCCGCAACAATGTTAGTGGTAGCCGAGCATTTGCGACGCTACCCTGCGTTCATGCAGTTTCAGAATTGGAATGATCTTCGCTTTCTTCTCGCCCTTCACCGCAAAGGCACGCTCACTGGAGCTGCCGCCGACCTGAACGTCGATCAGACCACGGTCACGCGTCGCCTGCGGGCGCTGGAGAAAGCCACAGGCGCCGAGCTCTACGAAAAGCGTCGCGGTGGAGCCGTGGTGACGAGGCTCGGTCTGGAAATGGTTACGACAGCCGAGCTTCTCGAGAGGGAGATGCTCGACCTCGAAACTCGGATCATCGGAGGCGAGCCGCAGCTCGAGGGACCCGTTCGCATCACGATGCCTCTATCGTACGCGGTCGACTTCATCGCGGAGTTCGCGGAATTCGCCCGCATGTTTCCTGGCATTGAGCTGGAGGTGGTCGGCTCCGATCGATTGCGAAGTGTGACGAAACGCGAAGCCGACATCGCGCTGCGAGTCGCAGCCAAGCTGAAGGCGCCTGAGCACCTCGTGGGCCGAAAAATTGGCTCCATCTCCGTCGCTGTGTTCGGGGTGCCGCGCCTGATGGACGTCCCCTGGGAGGAGCGCCCCTGGATTGGCTGGACCGACCCAGAAGGACAATGGACGATCAACGAGACATTTCGCGAGCGGTACGGCGGCCCGTGCGTGTTCAGAATGAACGACATGTGGGCGATGACGGAAGCAGCGCGGGCAGGAGTGGGGGTGATGGTCCACGGCTGCGGCACCCCCCTGGTGACCCGGGGATTGGTCCGACTGACGGATCCGGAGCACTTCGGTGACAACTGGGTATTGACTCATCGAGAGCTGCGCCGCAGTCCACGGATCCGCGCCACGCTTGATTTCTGGTGCGACGTGCTCGAGCAGCGTGCACCTGCGTTCAATGGACTGGTTTGATCGCTGGAGGCTGCGGGTTCGGACGACCCCGGAGTACGAGTACAGGAAACAAAAGGCCACTCCCCGATGCATCTCGGCCGCGACGCCCTCCAGCTCACACGAGCCGGGGTCGGGAGGCTTCGTCGCCCACTCGCGTGACCTCTATTGGGTCTCGGCCGACGCGGTGATCCCCGGCAGGGGTGGTCGTGCGACGTACTCGCTCGGGATCTCCCCGGTGAGCGCTTGGAGGAATGCCACGATCGCATCCACCGTAGACGGCTCCAGCTGCTTGCCGAGCTGGTGCCTCGCCATCACGCCGATCACCTCCGGCAGCGTCGAGACCGACCCGTCGTGGAGGTAAGGGGCGGTCTGTGCGACGTTGCGGAGCGAGGGCGGCTTGAAGACGTGCAGGTCGGTCGGGTTCCCGGTGACGGCGAAGCGGCCCTCGTCCGCGACGACGTATGGCGTCACCAGCCCGAGCTGCTGAAAGCTCGATCCGCCGACGTACGGCCCCAGATGGCAGGTCGTGCAGCCCGTGCGAACGAACGCCTCCAGTCCGGTGCGCTGCTCGTGGGTGAGGGCTTCCGCGTCACCGGCCAGGTAGGCATCGAGCGGACCCGGCGTGACCAACCCCCGTTCGAAGGCGCCGATCGCCGTCTCGAGGTTGCCGAACGTCAGCGGCGGCTCGACGCCCGGAAACGCCGCTGCAAACAGCGCCGGGTACCCCTCGATGGCGGCCAGCTTGGCTTCGACGCTCGCCTCGTCCGGCATGCCCATCTCGAGAGGGTCCAGGATCGGACGCCCTGCCTGTGTCTCCACGTCCGGCTGGCTGCCGTCCCAGTGCAGCGCCTTGTGCCCGGCGGCGTTGTACGTGCTCGGCGCGTTGCGCCTGCCCCGGGCGCCGTCGTGGCCAGGGCTCTTCGGTTGGTTGTCGACGCCGAACCGGTCGAGAGGGTGGCAGGTGTTGCAGCTGATGGTGTTGCTGACCGAGAGCCGAGGATCGTAGTACAGTACGCGGCCGAGAGCGATCAGCTCGGCGGACGCCTTCGCGCGACCGGGGCTCTCCATCCGGGTGGGCAGCTTGCCGAACAGCGCCTTGTGCCGGCCGGACACGTGCTTGGCCGCAGCGGCCGGTGCCGCGACGGGGGACGGCGGTGGCTCTGGCGCCTCGCACCCCGTGAGCACACACAGCACGATGATCACATGCACGGGCACCTCCGAACGACGACCGCATCGGCCTATGGGATTGAGGCGCCCTGGAACCAGGCCCAGCCCCGAGTCGCGAGATCGCCGAACTCAGGATCGGGAGCGGGCCAGCTGTGCCCGAGCCCGGCCACGGTGCACCAGCGGGTGGCCGTGGTGGTGGCGTAGGCCCGGCAGTCGTAGTCGCCCTTGTAGGTCACCTCTGGGTCGCTTCCGTCCCACCCGTTCCGGACGGCCCACGCGTCCTCGATGCCGAGGTCGACCGAGGCGTAGCCCCACCACGGCTCACTCGGGCTGGGCTCCTCCGGGTCGGATTCACCGGCCTCGGGGATCTGGTCGTCCGCGGCCCCGTGCACGTGCCACACCGGCACGGTCCCCTCACCCTCGTCGTACATCACCTGCAGCGTTCCGGCCACGGCGAGCAGCCCGTCTACCTGTGTGCCCTGCCACGCCCACCGGTGGGCCATCATGCCGCCGGCGCTGAACCCCACCGCCCACACCCGGTCGATACACAGCAGATCGACCAGCTCGGCGGTGATGCTCTCGAGGTACAGCACGTCGTCGACCCGCGCGCGTTCGTCGGCGCCGCAGCAGCCGTCCCCGGCGGTCCACGTCGGCTTCTCGCCGGTCCCACGAACCGCCGCCAACACGAAACCCTCCGAGTTGCGCAGGGTGTCCAGCCCGGTCGTCGCCGCGATGCCGAACGGGGTCTCGCCACCGCCGTGGAGCAGGACCACGAGGGTGCGTGGCTCGTCGTCCGGGGGTGGCGCCGGCGGCAGGAACACCACGGCGTCACGTGTCAGCATCCCACCGAGACCGTCCTCGACGTCCAGTTCGAACTGGTAGATCTGCCCATCGTCGGGCACACAGCCGGTCACGGGATCAGGACCTGGGAGGGCCTCGGCCGCGAGCGCGAGAATCGAGGAAAGCAACCACAATGGTGCGAACATGGCAGGCCTCAGCCGGGTGAGAAGACCAGTGGATACGTCAGCACGGCGCGCCCCTTGGGGGGGCTCGGGAATCGGGTGTTGGTGAACAGCTCGATCGCCGCAGCCTCACAGGGCCCGTTGTCCAACGTGCTGGACTTGAGGCGAGCGTTCGTCACGGAGCCGTCTTCCTGCACGCTGAACCGGACGACCACCTCCCCCGCCAGCGCGGGATTCGCGGCGAGCTCGACAGCGTAGATCGGCTGGAGCGCCGAGAGCTTGGCGCGAACCACGGCATCGACGCCGGACCTACCGAGGGCCCCGAGGATGATCGGCGCCCCGCAGGTCACCTGCGGCTGGGGCGGAGGCGGCGTCGAGCCGCACCCACACAGCGCCCACAACACAACCGCGACCCGTACATGCCGCATACAACCTCGGAGGAGCCGACTCCCCAGCCACGACACCGTAGCAGACCAGAGCGCGACGCGGGCGGTTCAGCGGCCCAGGCGAGGTCCGGCCGGCTCTCCACCACGGCTCGTCTCCGAGCTCCAGCGGCCCCTCATCGCACGTACAGCTCGAGCGCCCCGACGCCGAGATCTTCGAGCTGACCATCGAGCCGCTGCGCAACGGGCCCCTCCAGGTGGGCGGCAACCTCGAGATCTGCGCCGGCACGGGCCGCACCGTCACACGCGTCCAGAGCTGTCGCCTGTGCCGGTGCGGGGGCTCGGCCACCAAGCCGTTCTGCGACAACACGCACCTGCGCAACGGGTTCCGCTCGGACCGTTGACGGCGGGCGCAGCGGCCGCGCTCAGCGCAGCACGTCCCGCGTCTCGGGGTGCTTGTCGAACTCCTTGCGCGTGAAGGGGCACTGCGGCACCACCTTGGTGTTCGTCTCCCGCGCCCACGCGACGAGGTGGTGGAAGAGCATGCGGCCGACGCCTTGGCCACGCCCGCGCCCGAGGATGCCGGTGTGCTGCACGATCACCACCTTGGGTGCCGAGTGCACGTAGACCATGGAGCCGAGTGCGCCTTGCTCGTCGTAGGCCCGGAATGCACCGTAAGGCGCGTCTTCCTCGTCGCGGATCTCGATGTCCATCATCAAGCCGGCAGGAAGCGGTGGACCGCCTGGTAGGCGTTGTCCTGGAACTGTGGATTGGCGAGATCCTCGAAGATGGTGGACTGGTCGATCAGCTCACCGCTGGTGCTCGGCCACGGGCTCGCGTAGAACGCGCCGCTCTCGAACGCAGGATCGGTGACCACGTCGACGTAGCGCTTGGCCCCTTGCTCGAGGCCATGGGCGCGGCCAAAGAGCGTCATCAGCGGGTAGGCGATGCGGGTGAACACGAAGCGTTGGACCGCGCTCACCTGATCGGCGGCGTTGGTGCCGCTGGTGGCGCCGGGGCTCACCGACACGAACCGGATGTCTGGGTGCCGGCGGGCCATCGCCGAGGCCCACATGGTGCCCACGTACTTGATGGGGCCGTAGGCCTCCATGGCGTCGAACTTGCGGAATCCGCTGCCGTCGGCGATGGCGGCGAAGTCGTCTACGGAAGACTCGGACAGGGCGGGGCGCTTCATGCCCATCGCCGGGATGCCACGGGCGGCCTCGGAGCTCACGAAGGCCACCACAGCGTTCAGCTTGCCGGCCGCGATCAGGCCCTCGACCAGGGCGACGTGCCCCAGCACGTTCACCGCAAACGACAGGACCACTCCGTCACGGGTCTTGTCGCCGGCGGAGGCGCCACCGGGCCCGCCGGCGTTGAGGATCACGCCATCGACCGGCCCTGCCAGGGCCTCGACCGCCGCCCGCACGGAGTCGACATCGGAGGTGTCCATCAGCAGGACCTCGAAGACATGCTTGCCGGTGGCCGCCTCGAGCTCGGCCTTCGCAGCCAGCGCCTTGGCCTCGCTGCGGCACGCGAGCACCACCCGGTTGGTTCCGGGCAGCAGCGCGAGCTGCCGTGCCGCGTCCTTGCCGAGACCGCCGTTTGCCCCGGTGATCAGGTAGGAAGAACATGGCTTGTTCGCAGACATCGTGCACTCCTGGAGCGGGGGGCGCCGCAACCGACATCAGGGGTCGCCCACCTGTCGGCACAGCGCTCGACCGCCGCGCGTGTGACTGCGTCTAGCCCGAGAAGCTCCGTCTGCAGCTGCTCGACCAGCTCCGGCCGCATGATTGCGCCTGGGTCGCCGACCAGCATCAGCAGTGGGACCCGCGAGGCCTTGAGCTTCTCATAGGTGGCGGCGACCCGCTCGTGGTTGTCCGAGGGGTCACCGTCGAGTGGCACCTCCTGCGGCCACACCCGCGTGGGCTTGCGGTGGGCCTCTTCGGCGTAGGGGGCCCGGTAGGCCTCCATCTCCTGGTCGGTGAACTTGCGCCCCGACATGGCGGGAATGAGCCTCTCGACGAAGTAGTTGTCCTCCATCATGAGCCGGTCGCCGGCGGGCCCCCGCAGCTTCTTGAACAGAAAGCGCTCAGGCGGGGACATCGGGCCCCAGCTGAACGGGGTCACGACCGCCTCGAAGAAGGCCACTCCGCGCACATTGTCCGGGTTGCGCAAGGCGTGGTCGAAGCCGATGCCCCCGCCCCAGTCGTGCAGAATGAAGACCACATCCTCGAGGTCGAGGGCCTGTATGAACGCGTCGAAGTAGCGGATGTGATCGGCGAACCGGTAGTCGATGTCGGGCTTTCCGCTCTTGCCCATGCCGATCAGGTCCACGGCGACGACGCGATGATCGGCGCTCAGGTGGGGAATGACATTGCGCCAGAGGTAGGTCGACGTAGGGTTGCCGTGAACCAGCACCATCGTGAGGCCGGCGCCCTCGTCGATGTAGTGCATGGTCGAGTCCAGCACTTCGACAGTGTGCGATTCATAGGGGAAGTCGGCGCTGATGTTCGCCTCTGTCGCGACCTTGGGCATCAGGCCGGGCATGATCTTCATGCAGCCGGTGCTGACGAGCACCAGCAAGGCGATGGGAAGCAGGCGGGTCATGCCATCCCCCCGAACCGCAGGTGGGCGGCGACGAGCAAGGCGGCGATGAGCACCTCCACCACGATGGGCCGCACGACGTCCTTGTCGAAGCCGTCGAGAGCCACACCTGCGACGCGACCGACGACCGCCACGGTCATGAGCACGGCCACCGCCAGGAACCAGGTGGTGTCCCCGAGCGCGAGCCCGAGCCACATCATGAGCCCCGAGGAGAACAGGAACCCGCCGGCGAGACCGCGGACAGAGTTCATGCCTACGGGCCCCTCCGGCGCCAGCCCGAGGGGACCGAACAGGCGCTCGGGCATGAACAGTCCGAACACTCCGCCGAGGGTGAGCGGTGCGGCGAACACGCCGACGGCGATCTGAAGTGCCGTGTCCATCACGCCACCACCGCTTCGGGTGTCCAACCCTGACCCACGGTCTCGCCGGAGAGCAGGTGTTGTTCGAGGCCCGCGAGCAGGTTGTCGAGGTTCTTCTTCATCATGCCCCGCATCATCAGGACGTCCATGGCCAGGCCCATCGGGCCATACTTGACGACGTAGTCCATGGTCATGGTCACGGTGGTGCCGCCACCGGCGACGGGTGCGATGGCGAACGTGGCATCGGCGCGCTTGATGGGCATCGAGGTGTCGAAGACCTCGATCGACAGCCGCCTGTTCTCCACGGACGCGGTGACACGCTCATTGATGTAGTTGCCATCGTAGAGCGCGCAGGCGCGCTCGGCGCCGACGCCGCGGCTCGGAGAGCCGTTGATGATGGGCGAGCTCTCGATGCCCGCTCCGAAGCGGTGGACGCCTCCGAAGTCATCGAGGACTGACCAGACGTCGGCAACAGGGGACGCAATCTTGCGGGTGACGGTGAGGACGGACATGACGCTCTCCAAGCTGACTCCAACAAGCTAAGATGCTCACATGCATCACAGGGCGGCAATATGGCCGTGGTCAGATGCGCTGGTGCATCACCATGGACAACTGGGACGACCTGCGACTCTTTCTGGCGACCGCCCGCGCCGGCAGCTCGAGGCAGGCAGGGCGTGAGCTCGGCATCAACCAGTCCACCGTGTCGCGACGGATCCGCAAGCTCGAAGATCACTCCGGGGCGCGGCTCTTCGATCGGCGTCCGGGCGGGCTGTCGCTGACCGAAGCCGGCGAAGAGCTGCTGGCCCTGGCCGGCGACGTGGAGGACCGTATCGCGGTGCTGGACCGCCGCCTTCAGGGGCGCGACGAGACCCTGCGCGGGCAGGTGCGCCTGTCGCTACCCGACATGTTCGTCGGCGAGATCGCGGCCCCCATCGCCCGCTTCGGCCAGAGATACCCGGACATCGAGGTCGAGGTCGTCACCGACAACTCCAATGTGCGCCTCACCCACCGTGAGGCCGATCTCGCGCTGCGCGTCGCAGGTACGCCACCAGAACAGCTCATCGGACGTCGCATCGCACCCTTGCAGTTTGCCATCTACGGCGCACGTGGGGGCGACTACCCCGAAGCGTTCGATCCGAGCGCACTGCCGTGGGTGCGCTGGGAGGAGCGGTGGGACTTCTTTCCCACCGAGCGCTGGCTCGAGGCACACGTGGCCCCCGAGCAGGTCCGCGCCCGCGTCAACAGCAGCCATGCTCAGGCAGAGCTCGTCGCGGCTGGCGTCGGCGTCGCTTGGCAGCCCTGCTACTCCGCCGACAGCGACCCCCGAATGGTCCGGCTCGGTGAGCCGACGGACTTCGGGCTCACACTGTGGCTGCTCACGCACGAGGATCTGCGGAAGACCGCACGGGTCATGGCCCTGATGCGTTTCCTCGGGGATGCGCTGTCCGCCGAGCGCGAGCGCTTCTTGGGAGCCCGTGCACCGGTCTGAGGCGCTTGCTGCTCCTCGCGACTGGATGATGCTGCGCTGAGCCAGGGAGGACGAGGACGCGCCGACGCCACGAGCTGGTGTCCAGGCGCACGTGGACCTCAGCCTCATCGGCGCGGTCGAGCTCGAGCAAGGCCGTCGCCGCGTATTCGTGAACAACGTGGGCGGCCTCGCGGGTACGCACGGCGCTGGCAATCGCCTCCTCGAAGCAGGCGAGCGACCGCCGAGCGTCGATGGCCAACCATGCGATGCCCTCTGTGGAGGAGACGCTGTCCGACACGCAATGGACCTACGACGCCGCGGGCCGGTGGGTCGGGACCGAGGCCCACGAGACGGATCCGGACGGCGTGCTGGACGACCAGACGGACATCGCAACGGTCACCTACGACTGCCCCTGACGCCGTTCTGGCGAGCCCTGGAAGACGCCTCCTCCCGCTTCACGCCGCTCAGAGAGTCTGAACTCCGCGCCGTGACCGTCAGCCCTTCCCCACCGACACGATGGCGTCGTCTTCCAGCACGATCATCCGCTTCTTGTACAGCGCCCCGACCGCACGCTTGAACGCCTTCTTCGACAGTCCCAGGGCGTCGCGGATCGCATCCGGCGAGCTCCGGTCCGTCAACGGCAACCGGCCGTCGGCGGCCGCGATGGCGTCCAGCACCACCTGCTGGTCGGTACGCCGGCCCACGGCACCCGGCGCCCGCAGGCTGCAGTCCATCCGGCCGTCATCGAGCACCCGCAACACGAACGCGGGCAGCAGCGTGGTGTTCCCAGGGGCCGACCCGAACTCATCCCACAGGATCAGGCCGGAGAACTTGCCGTCCACCACCCCGAGCACACCCAGGTCGTTGCGGCCATAGACCAGGAAGTCGACGCCCCGACCGCGGCTGTAGCCCACAGGGTCCAGGTCGAGGAACGGCCCGATCCAGGTGGACCCGAAGCACCGGCCGCGCGGCCCCAGGTCGATGCCGACCACCGCCTGCTGACCCTGCCGCAGGGGCGTGTGCTGCTTGTTCGCCGGGATCAGCAGATCTTTGTCCATGCCCCAGTCCGCGAACGCGCCGTGCTCGGTCAGCTCGACGATGGTGAGCACCACGATGTCGCCCACCAGGCCCGCAGGCTGCTTGAGGGAGGCCTTCGGCACGCCGGCATCGTCGTTCACCACGAACACGCGCAGCCGGTCGCCACGTCGGGTGTCCTCCGGCGCCACCCCGGGGGGCAGCAGCACGAAGTCGTCGCGGGTGCCGAGCACGACGCCCTCGTCGCCGGTCGCGATCACCGGCAGGTCGTTCATCCGGCCGAGGTACATGGAAATCTCCGCATCACCAGTTTACCGCTCGCTGCGGGGGGACGCCTGTCGCTTCCTCGCTTGTTTGCTACGCTCGCAAGCTCACTTCGCGGCACGCGCTTCGTCGTGCCAGGGACCGCCCCCCGGGGCTGCGCTCGCGCGGTCCGCCAAGAACCCGCTGACGCGAGCTCTATGACGCACCGCTACCGACTGACCACGATCCACGACCGCATGCGGATGCTGGCCGACCCCGGATAGTCCTCTCCGCGGTACAGCGCGCGGTATTCGAAGGTGTTGTCGGCACCGAGCACCACCTGGTCGGTGATGTCGTGCACCACGGTCGGCACTTCCTTGCCCGGACACCACCCCGCCCGACCGTACCACCAGGTGCCGTACTGGTTCGGCACCGTGCCGTCAGCCACCTGGTCCATGCACGCCTCGGGCGTCTCAGACTCGGGGAACGACCGGACGATCTCGGCGGAGATGTCGCCATTGACGGTGAAGTGGTGCGCGATGTCGCAGAACTCGCCGCAGTTGTTGCCGTCGGCCCCGTGTTGGCTGATCACGGTGGCGAGCTCCACCTTCACGGCGTCGGCCGGGATCGGCATCACGATGGGCGGGTGGGCGTCGTTATAGTCCAGGTTCGCCGTGCCTCCCGAGAACAGGTAGGTCGTCTCGGACGGCCGGGCATCCTTGCCGGTGTTCCGCAGCCGGAGGTCCATGTCGAGCAGGTAGGGGCCGCTCGTGTCGAACCGGAACACGGCCTTACCGCCCGGCGACAGCATCGGCAGCATCGGGCTGATGTCGTATTCCCACCGCCCGATCCGGTGGTAGGTCGTGATCCATCGGCCCACCTCGGTGCCGCAGCCGCACACCAGATCGTCGTAGCCGCTGCCGTCGGCGCGGCAGGTGTAGTTGCCCTCCGCCGCGGCCCCCCCGGGGGCGGTGCATGCGCCCACGTGGATGTCGGCTGGGATCGCGGCGATGAACCCGTCGCACGACCACTCGGTGGGCGTGCCGTCCTCGCAGTCGGCGGGCGCGCGGCAGGTGCGGGGAGGGGGCGGCGTGGTGGGGCTGGTGCCGGCGGTGTCGGTCATACCCGTGTCGGCGCCAGCGGTGTCTCCCGGGGCGGCGGCAGTGTCGCCGGTGTGGCCGCCGGTGTCCGGCAGAGGCGTGCCGCTGCATGTGCCCAGGGTCTCGGCGACGTAGGGCTGGCAGACTTCGTCGGCGTGCGGATTCGTGGGCTCCACGGCCAGATCACACATGTACAGGTAGGCCATGTAGTCCCACGCCGGACAGGTGCCGAACTCACCGTCGCCGTCGCACCCCATGGTCAGGTCCAGCGCCACCGTGTCGAACCCTGCCATAGTGGCAGGGTCTGGCAGCTCCACCTCGGCCTCCACCCGCCCTGCGACCAGATCGTCGCGAAACACGGGGATGATGGTCACCGCCTCCGCCTCGAGCCGGGCCTCCCGCTCGGCGGCGAAGTTCGCGTGCACCGCCTCGTTGGCCGCCATGGACAGGTTCGGCGCGAACCAGCCGAGGGCGGCATCGTAGCGGGTGTAGTCGGCGAAGCTGCCGATGTAGTTCAGCCGCTGCAGCCGGTCGATGTACACGCCCCAGCCGGGGCTCCGAAGAGCCGCGCCGAGCCAGCCGTCCTGATCGGCCGCCTGCTTGGTGAGCATGTGGATCCGCGGCTCCCAGTACTCCTTCTTCTTCTTCTTCCCGCGGAAGTAGTCGTCGATCTCGGCCTGAAGCCCATCGAGGGCCGCATCACGGTCTGCCTTCTCGGCCGCCGTGGAGACAAAGAACAGCTGCACATTGTCCGGCAGGCGCTCGAACAGGGCGTCCACGTCCCGCTCCCAGATTCCCGTGGGCCAACCTCCGTTCTGCGCGGGCGTATCCGGGATGAACAGCAGGGTGTCGCACCCGGTCCACATCGCCGACAGGTCAAACGTGTCCACCCGGGTCTTCAGCGTCAGATCGGCGGCGGTGGCGAACAGCGCGTCGTCGTCCGGCGCATCCACCCATGTGCGCACCGGGAGCCCGAGCTCGGCGCAGGCATCCGGCCGGGTGACGGGGGTGCCCGTGTCGGGCGTACTCGGCGTTGCGAGAGACGTGTCCTCGGGCTTTACCCCGTCATCGGAGCTCCCCCCACAGGCGGCCAACCAGAACAGGAACAGGGTGCGCACGACGACCTCCGGCAGCGCAGCGTACCAGCACTGCGACGCGGAGGCCGTGCGCAGATCACGCGGCCGGCGGCGTGATCACGCCGAACACCAGCCCCGCGGGGTCTGACGCGATGGCCATCCGGCCTACGCCCGGGGCTTCCCACGGCTCGCCCAACACCTTGCCGCCGTTCCCGCGCACGCGGCCGAGCGTGGCGTCCACGTCGTCCACCTTCACCCAGGCCAGCCACATGGACGGGGCGCCGAGGTTCTGCTGCGCCATCGCGCCGCTCGGGCTGTCGGAGCCCGGGTTGAGGATGTGGTAGGGGCCAGCGGGCATCTCCATCTGATTGGAGGTGAACCCGAGGGCGGCTTTGAGGAACGCGAGGTCGCCGGCGATGGCGGTGGAGTGCAGGTCGACCCAGTGCAGGCCGCCGTTGCCCTCGTCGCCCGCCTCACGGAACAGGGTGAAGTGGGCGCCCGACGGCGTGGTGACCGTGGCGAACCGGCCCGGCGCGATGTCGGTGCCCGGCACCACGATGGTGCCCCCGTTCTGGGCGACGGACGCGGCCGCGGCGTCTACGTCCTCCACCCGCAGATAGTTGTTCCACCAGGTGGGCTCGCCATCCATCTGCGGCCCGCGAACGTGCGCGATCGGGCGGTCACCGTCGGTGAGCATGGTGACATCGGAGCCATCGGACATCGTCGTGGACTGCACGCCCCACCCGAGGACTTCGGGGAAGAACGCCAGGGTGGCGTCGGGGTTGGACGTGACCAGACCGTTCCAGCAGAATGACAGGTTGGTAGCCATGGGGACCTCCTCTCGGAGCGCGTCGTGCACTCTCGACACGACGACGCGCCAGCCTCTCCGAGATCGACAGGCGCCGAAAAAAACATGGGAAAGGGTGCGAATTCGGCCGCTCGAGCCGGTCGGGGTCCACGCAGCGTGCTGTGGCGGCGAGACGTTCGAAGTGGGGACGACCGGCTCGGCACGATAAGCGCCCTGCACGGACGTTCCGTCACCTTGGAGGACGACCATGGGCCTGTTCGACACCACTCAGGAGTGGAAGGACGCGCTGGACGCCTGGACGGGCATCGAGGACAAGCCCCCGGTCAAGTACCGCACGCGGTCCAAGGGCTTCAAGGTGCTCGAGAACGACATCCTCGAGAACTGGTTCGCCACGTCGCACTGGGCCATGCCCGGCCTGTGGTTCATCCCGGTGGTGCTCGGCTGCGCCTGGCTGTCGCACAGCTCGGAGGGGCTGGAGCCCGCCATCACCGCCGCGCTCATCGGTGCGGGCGTGCTCGGCTGGACCCTGGTGGAGTACCTCCTGCACCGGTGGCTGTTCCACCTGGCGCCGTCCAACGTGCGATGGATCAAGGAAATCCAGTACACGATGCACGGCTACCACCACGAGTTCCCAGACGACCCCGGCCGACTGGTGGCCCCGCCCATCCTCTCCTGGCCGCTCGCCATGATCCTCGCGGGGGCGTACTGGACCGTGTTCGGCAGCTGGGCTCCGGCCTTGTTCGCCGGAACCGTGGCCGGCTACCTCGCGTATGACTGGATGCACTACTACACGCACCACGCCATCCCGAAGAACCGGGTCGGCAAGTTCATGCGCAAGTTCCACATCGAGCACCACTTCCGCATCGCGGAGAGCCAGTTCGGTCTGTCGAGCCCGCTGTGGGACTACCTGTTCGGCACCTTCTGGACGACGCGCGCCTTCAAGCACACCCGCCACCCCGACAGCTCCGCCACGCCGTCGGGTCAGCCCGAAGCGAAGTAAGCCGCTCGCTCAGCGCCGAACCGCGCCCCACAACAGCGCAAGACCAGCGGGCACCGCGATGAACGCCCAGGTGCCGAGATCGGCGGTGCGCAGCGCGTCACCAGCGACTGCAGCCCCCGCCGCGAGGTAGCCCCACGGAGCCCACCATGGGGCGGTCCAGGGTGCCGCGCCTCCGCGGCGGAGGACCAACGCAGCGCCCGCGGTGAGACAGCCGGCCAGGGTCATCGCGAGCCCGGTGGCCGACACGAGCCAGTCGAACCCGCCGGAGAGCACGAGGCCCGACGCGACGGCCCCGAGCGCCACCAACGCGCGCACCGGCGTCCCCCGCGGGTCCACCACCGCGAGCGACGCCGGCAGGCCCCCGGCCTCGGCAAGCACCGCCGCCACGCGGGCGCCGCCGAGCAAGGTGCCGTTGATCGAGGCCAGGATCGCAGCCCCCACCACGGCCATCACCCCGAGTGCTGCGGTCGGCCCCAGCGCGTGCACGGCGAGTGCTGTGCCCACCTCGCCCAGGCCCCGCAGCCCCGCGAGCCCGAACACCCCGAGCAGGCAGCCTCCGATCACCAGGTACAGCGCGGTGACCAGCAGGGTGCCGCCGACCATCGCCCGGGGCAGCGTGCGGCTCGGGTCCACCACGTCTCCTGCGACGTACACGATGGCGGGCCAGCCGGCGAAGGTGAAGTACACGGCGAGCCAGGCATCGCCCAGCCCGGCGGAGACCGGCTGTGCCTCGACGACCACGGGCCCGGCGAACAAGGCGGCCGGCCCGAGCACCGCGAGCGCGACGACCGGCACCCAGGTGAGAGCGCCCTGGAGTGCGACTGCCGGCCGCACGCCGAGCATGTTCACCGCGGTGAGGGCGGCCACGATGAGCACCGCCACGACCTGCCGCCCCGACACCGGCCCCGACCACAGCTCAACGCCGACCCCCGCCAGCAAGGGCTCGGCCTGCCACCGGGCGACCGCAGCCGCCATCGCCGCGATGGAGCCGGCGAACCCGCCCGCGAGCATCACCCAGCCACTCGCCACCGCGATGGAGGTGCCCCAGGCCTCCCGCTGGAACACCACGTCCCCGCCCGCCCGTGGCATGCGCGCGCCGAGCTCCGCCCAGGTGGCAGCGCCGCACCCGGCAACCAATCCCCCGATCACCCACACCGCGACGAAGGCGCCCACACTGTGAGTGGCACGCGCGACCAGTGGGGGCGTGAGCAGGATGCCCACGCCGACCATCGAGCCCACCACCACCGCGAGCGCACCCGGTGTGCGGACCTGGCGGCCTGGACCCTCCGTCATGGGGCTGCCTCACACGACATGCGATTTCCACGGCTGGAGTGGCAGGCGCGCTATCGCGGCTCGATGGACGGCGCGCCCGCTGACGTGAGCAGGTGCAGCCCTCCTGCAGTGGCGTCGTCGGTGCCAGCTTCGAAGGGGTAGTACGCCACCAACCCCGGCTCATCGCCCCGCAGCGGCCGGCAGCGATCAGCCTCGATCTGGAGGCGGTCGCGCCAGTGGTCCCACACGCGAAGCTCGTCGATCCGACCGGTGAATGGCGCGTCGACCGGCCCGCCCAGCAGCCAAGTGAACGGCCCCGGCACGCCCGCCTCGTCGGTGAAGAAGGTCGCGGGCACCACGTACGGGCTGTGTGCGATCGCGTCGATATACACCCGGAACGACGCGGGCGGCGGGAACACGAGGCCAGTGTCGTCTTCCATCGGGTCGAACGCCACGGTGAGGGCCACGTGGGTCCATCGGCCGGCAGAGAATCGCTCGTTCGATGGCACGCTCACGATCCGCCGGCTGGACTCGGCCTCGAAGTGCACCTGCCCCAGCTCGTTCACCGCCAGGTTCCAGTACGGCGCTACCAGCGGATCGCCGAACGTCATCAGCTCCTGGTCGAGCCGATCGGTCTCGAGCCAGAACTCCAGGGTCATCGCGCCGGTGATCGCCACCCGGTCGGTGGGGCCGTCGGTAGACAGCTGATCGTCGCCGTCCAGCGCCAGCGCCATGGCTCCCATGTCGATCACGCCGTCGCAGTCGTTGTCCTTGCCGTCGCACAGCTCGAGAGCGCCTGGGAAGGTGCCGCGATCGCGATCGTCGCAGTCTTCTGGCGCGAGGAACCCGTCGCCGTCGGCATCGTCGACATCACCCGTGTCGCCCGTCTCGCCTGGCGTGGTGCCAGTCGGAGTCGTGCCTGTCGGAGTCGTGCCAGTGCCCGTCGTGCCTGTTGGCGTCGTGCCCGTCGGAGTCGTGCCCGTCGGAGTCGTGCCGGTGCCGGTAGTCCCGGTCGGAGTCGTGCCCGCGGGAGTGCTACCGGTGGCCGTCGTGCCGCCCGGGGTGCCGGTCGGCGAGGTGGTGGTCGACGGGGTGGGCACGCTCGTGTCAGCGATGTCGGGGCCCTTCGTCCCGCAGGCGAGAAGCCCGACCAGCATCCACGGTCTCATCTACCCTCCGCCCCAACTGATAACCCCGTCCCTCCAGACTCGACGGGTGGCGCCAGGGTGAGGTACATCGGAGCCATGATGGAGGTCCCACGATGCGACACCCCGCGGTCCGTACCCTAGCGCTGATTCTCCTCGTTGCCTGCGGAGGCAAGGAGAGTGGTGAATCGGGCACCGCACCGGCGGCGCCGGTCCAGACCGGTCTCGGCGTGCAGCTGCGACACCTGGACGGCTCGCCGCTCACCGGGGCCCGGGTGCGCATCTCCGATTCCGCCGGCGAGGGGACCTCCGCGGACCCGGACGCTGCCGGGATGACCGTGTTCAAGGACCTGCCCCTGGGCACCACACAGGTCGAGGTGATCACCGACGGCTTCACCACGCAGCACGCCATCGTCGACGTGGTGGACGGCCGGATGGGCGGGGTGCAGTTCAACCTCAAGGAGACCTCGTCCACCAGCGTGGATCCAGCGACCCCCACCGTCATCACCGACGGCACTCTGACCGTCACGCTGCCCGTCGGATCGGTCATCCCCGCCGCCACCACCACTGGCACCGCCACCACGACCGGCGGCCTGGTCCCGCTCACCTACGCGATCCTCAAGCCCGAGGAATCCACGGCGATCCCCGGCAACCTCGAGCGATTCGTGCCGGAGGTCGGGCCCGAGTCCATCGACGTGCTCTCGGCGTTCCAGATCCGCAAGCCCATCGGGGTCGAGTTCACCGGGCCGGCCGAGGTGCGGGTGTCCACCCCGCCCGATTCCCCGTTCCGTGAGCCCACTCTGTACCTGTACACCTTCGCGCCCGACACCGGCTACTGGCGTCGCGGCCAGGCGTTGGTGCTGGAAGGCGACGAGAAGTGGGCGGAGATGGGCAACCTCGGGTGGTGGGCCATCGGCAAGCCAGCCGAATCCACCGCCTGCCTCAACGGCCGCGTCATCGACGACGACGGCGAGCCCCTCGCCGGCGCCGAGCTGCTCGCCATCCAGGACGACGCCATCGGCGTGCTCCGAACCAACGCGGACGAGAACGGCGAGTTCTGCCTCGGCGTCAAGCCCGGTCCCCAGGGGCAGTACTACGTGTTCGGCTGGTCCAAGACCCTCGAGGTGGTGTACAAGGATGCGCCGTTCTTCCTCGCTCCCGAGGGGCCCGCCACCTGCCTCTCCGGCGGGTGCCTGCGCCTCGGTGATGTGCGACCCAACGGCTATACCGACCGCGACGGTGACGGGTACTACGAGGATGTCGGCGACTGCGACGACGACAACCCCGACGTGAACCCGAGCCCGGCCTTCGGCGACGAGTCGTTCTGCTTCGAGGACTGATCCACCGCGAGCGCCCTGCGCTCGCCCCGTCACGGCTGCCATCGATCTGACGGAGTGACGGTCAGTCCGTAGATCCGGTACGATGGCCCCACTCGAGGAGGTCCGATGAGCGGTTGGTTGGGTGTTCTGGCGATGCTGTCCACCGTCGCGGGAGCCGAGTGCCCGCCTGAGCAGCCGATTCTCGCGGATCTCGGGTGTGCCTCCGAGATCGAAGGCGACCTGCAGGACGGCGCTCCCGGCGAGTGGGACTGGATCTACGAGTGCGGCTGGCCCGACGACGGCGTGTACCAGCCGGGCCCCGAAGACGTGTACAGCTTCACCTGCCCCGAGGTCGGCGAGGTGACCGTCGAGATCCACAACGCCATCTGCAACATGGACCTGTACGTGTTGAGCGACGAGTGCAGTCCGCGCGGCGACAACTGCCTCGACGGCGACACACGCATCGTGCTCTCGCCGCTCGATGCCACGTTCATGTGCGAATATGTAGGGCAGACGCGGTATGTGGTGGTCGAGGGTTATGGCCTGATCGAGCCTGCGGGCCTGTGCACATCGCCGACTGCTGGCGAGTACACCGTGAAGTTCAACACGATCCGCGGCGCCTGCGACCTGCAGCCCCTGGCCGTGCTCGGCGACCCCGAGCCGGGGATCGCGGGTATGGACAACACCTTCCGGATGACGGGCGGCACGCCCGACAACATCATCTACCTGGTGGTGGGCACCGGCCTCGGCGAGGGCGTCGAGCTGCCCGGCTGCCCCGGCCTGCACCTCCCCGTCACGGGCTACCACCGCCTCGGCACCGACCGGATCAACCCCGGCGGTTTCGGCGAGCGCACCTCGTTCATCCCAGAGGAAGCGGCTGGCTTGCGCACCTGGATCACCGTGGTGGACCTCACCGCGTGCGAGGTCGCGGCCCCCTATGAGTACACCTGGTGATGACGTAGGGAGCACCTGGTGTTCTGGCTGTTGACGGCACTGGCGTCGGCGGACTGCGGAGACGAGGTCCTCCGCGGCGAGCTCCTGTGCACGGACGAGGTGGTGGGCGACCTGCTCGACGGCCCGTTCGAACTCGACTGGCAGTACGCTTGCGGCACCCCGTTCCCCGGCCTGTGGCAGACCGGACCGGAGGACGTGTACACCTGGATCTGCCCGGAGGCGGGCGGCGTCACGGTGGTGCTTTCCGACATGATGTGCGACCTGGATCTGTACGTGCTGGACGGCTCGTGCGACCCCGAGACCGGCTGCCTCGCCGGCGACACGCGCACCGACCTCGATCGGGTGGAGGCGTTCACCACCTGCCTCGCACCGGGCGACCTGCTGCACGTCGTGGTGGAGGGGTATGGCCTCGGCGTTCCCGCTGACGACTGCCTGCTGCCGGACGCAGGCACCTATCGGCTGTCGTTCGAGCGCGACCTCGGCGTGTGCGACGCCCTCACGCCCCTGCTCCCGGTGCCCGGCGAGCCGGGTGCGCGCAATGCCTTCGAAGTGCTCGGCGGCACGCCCGAGGTGGAGGTGCACGTGCTGCTCGGCCTGGCGCCTGGCACCACGCGCGTGCCGGGATGCCCAGGGCTGAACATCGGCGCCACCGACATCGTGCCGCTGGGGCACTCGGTCACCCACCCCGAGCGCAATGCGGTGGTGGACGCGTGGATCCCCCGCGTGGCGGAGGGCCGCACCGTGACACTGCACGCCGTCGAGCTCGACACCTGCCGGGTGTCGACGCCGGTCGGACTCACCTGGTAGCGCTCTCGCGGGTCAGTCCGCGGGCCAGGGCTCCGGCACCTGCACGGCGTCCGACTCCTCGGCACCCGCCGCGAGCAGGTTCTCGACGAACCGCTCGATATACACAAGGTCATCTGCGATGTCGGCGTCCGGGTTCGTGACGAGCCAGTCCCCGACCCCGAGGCGCAGGCCGTCCAACACCTGAAGTGCGGTGTTCGGGCGCTGGTCGGCGGCGGCCTGGGCCGCCATCTCGAACCCGACGTAGATGTTCAGCGTCACGAACGCCTTCTCGCTGGCCGGGTCGGTGAACCAGTCGTCGCCCGGGCGAACCGGCTGCTCCACCGCGACCCGCTGCGACCGCCGCTCCTCGGTGCCGGGCACCCGCCAGTCGAACCGCACCTCGCCGATCTCGCCGAGCTGCGCCGAATCGCCCGGCAGCACCTCCACGACGATGGCGCCGCCCCCGCCCCGCCGACCCAGCGCATCGTCGTCGGCCGACGTGCGGTGTGCGAGCTGGAGCACCGGGATCTCGAGGTCGAACCGGTCACCCCCACCCGTCCACGCCGACGTGCCGTACATCGCGCGGCCGTCCCACCCCGGGAGCAGGTCGATCCCCACGGTGGCGTCCTCCGCGAGGGGCCAGAGGAAGGCCTGCGCCTCCTCGACGAACACCTCCTCGATCGCAGCCGCGTCGTCCAGGAAATAGGCAGATCCACCGCCCTGGATCGCCAGGTCCCGGAGCAGGGCCACGTCGGCGTCGCCCAGCGCGATGGTGGTCAGCCCGAGCCCCTCGGCGCTGTAGGCCGCGGCGAGGTCGAGGATGTGGGCATGGCTCATGATCCCCGAGGTGGGGGCGCCGTCAGAGATCAGCATCACCCTGCGCTGTCGGTCGGGGCTGGCCCGGAGCAGCACATCATCGAGCGCCACCCGGAGCCCGTCGTACAGGTCGGTGCCGCCGCTGGCTTCGAGGGCGTCGATGGCGGCGAGTAAGGCGGGGTCGGTCGGGGCCAGGGCCTCCGCCACAACCTGCGCCCGGTCGTCGAACGCGACCAACGACAGCCGATCCTCTGGGGCGAGGTACGGCAGCATCTGCCGCAGCCCGGATCGGACCGACGCGATGCCGTCGCCCTCCATCGAACCCGACACGTCCACTGCGATGGCGAGGTCGAGCGGCGGTCGCTCCAGGGTGGCCGGGTCGAGCGGCGAGCTGAACCCGAGCAGCACGATCGTGCAGTCCGCCCCCGAGATCATGTTGCCCATGGTGCCGAGACGAGCGTGCACACACACGTCCTCGCCACAGTCGGCCGGCGGGGTGCCGATGACGTGCTCGGCGAAGAAGCCCACGTCGTCGAGGGTCTCGGGCCCGGGGATGCCTCCGGCATCGAGGATGTCGCGGAACGCGCCGAAGTCCTGCGCGCCCCCCTGGCCAACCGGAGTGGCGAGGTCACCTGCCGGGCCGCCGCCGGAGTCACTGCCGCCACAGGCAGCGAAGAACAAGATCAGCATGAAGGTCGTCATGATCATCGCCTGTGGTCAGAGGGAGAGGAGGAGGGCGAGATCGAGGTCGGTGCCGGCCCGGGCTGGGCCCACGGCGCACTCGGTGTCGACGGCGAAGCGGCGCTCGAGGTGCACCAGCTGGAGGAGGGCGTCGCCCAGCGGCATCACCTCGCCGACGGTCACCGGCTGCAGCGGCTCAGGACCCCACGCGGCGTCGGTGGCCAGGGTCTGGGTGACCGTGCCGCACGCCGGGTCGACCGCTGGAGCGCACGCCTCGTCTACCGAGCGCAGGCGCAGCCCGGGCAGGTTGCGCCCTCTGGACAGCTGCAGCTCGCTCACCGCTGACCCGTCCACTTCCTGGAGGATGGTGAGCGTGTCGCTGCCGTCGTCGTACACAGCCTCCTCCCAGGAGAGCACATCACCCGGGGCGAACGGCAGGAGCTCGGGGGCGAGCCCGCACAGGTACCGGCGGAGCACCTGGCCGCCGTCGTCGAGGTCGAGGCCCACGCAGCCGTCGAGCCCATCCGACCGGCCCAGCAGCGTCGCCGAGCCCGACCGGGCGAGGTCCCATTCCAGCCGATCCGCGTCAGCGGCCGCGTCACAGGTGTCGTCGGCTACCTCGGGCGTCCACGCGAGCCCTTGCTCGGCGTCGCCCACCCAGATCGAGCCGTCCTCCAGGGCCTCGAGCCGCACGCCACCGAGCGGAAGTGAACGATCTTCCTGTGAGTACCACCCGGCGACCCGCTGGCTCGGGTAGTCTTCCGCACGCCAGGCGATGACCGCGGGTGCGATGGTGGGGCCCTCGACCCACACCGCAGTGCAGTCGAAGCGGGGCAGGTCGGACGCGGCGACGACGGCGCCCGAAGGCATCGACCACACCACGGGGGCGTCGAACAGTGCCGCGGGCAGACGCTGGGCCGGGTCGGCGAGCACGGCGTCGCAGTCCAGGTCCACCCCGGGGCGCAGCTGGCGGAGGTGCAGCTCGAGGTCGCCGCTCGTGGCGTTGTGCAGGAACACCTCGGCATCGACCGGAGACCAGTCACCGGGAGGGCCCCCCTTGCTGGTGGCCACCGAGGCGACCAGCCCGACGCCACCCGCGACCAGGGCCGGTCCGACCCGGGAGGGCCGAGGGACGAGCGCGGTGCGAAAGCCGACTGCGCTCAGGAGGAGCACCGGCAGGGCGAGCAGGTCGGACGGGTCGCAGACGGTGACCCAGGACAGGCCGAGGGCACCGAACGCCGCACCCCACTGGGCGGCGAACGCGGGGGACAGCTGCAACGCGGTGAACATGGTGCCCACCGCAGCATGCGCGAGCCACCACCCGCGGCGGCCGCGCACGCCGATGAGCGCGGCGAACAGCGCCGGCGCCACGATGAGTCCGGCCACGTCGGACAGCTTGCCGGTGACCGCGTTGTGCAGCGCGCCCTTGAGCACGTGGTCGTTGACGATGAGCACCGCGAGGGCGGAGAGCCACACGGGGTGCAGCAGGACTTGGAACGGTCGGATCATGGTTGGCCTCTCCATGCCCCTGACACTGCACGCGTCGTGCCAGCAGAAAGACAAGGTTGTACCATCCTCGTGTCGCCGGGGGCGCGAATCCCACGACGCGGGTGTCACGGTGTGTCTGCCTGGGACGACCCCCCGAAACCTGCGCACCCCGACCTCAGGGCTCGGCGTCCTCCTCCTTGAGGCGGATCTCGCTGCGGTTCTCTGGGTACTTCCCCCGGATGTGGGCATAGGCCTGCCGGATGCGCTCCATGTCGGCGTGGATGTCGCCGGTGGTGCGCAGGGTGCACAGGATGCCGGCCCGCTTGTTCTCGTAGTCCAGGTAGGACAGGGCCAGCGGCACCTGCGCCTGGTGGGCCACCCAGTAGAACCCCGAGCGCCAGTAGGGCCGCTTCGACCGGGTTCCCGAGGCCGGGATCACCAGCAGGAGGCGCTCGCTGGAGTTGAACAGCTGCACCATCTGGTCGACCACGCCGTGCGCCCCCGACCGGTCGATGGGCAGCGCGCCGATGGATCGGACCAACGGACCCATCGGGAACCGGAACGCGCTCGCCTTCGCCATCGCCCGGATCTCGGCGCGGTAGATCAGCGCCGCACAGCTCATGAACAGGAAGTCCCAGTTGCTCGTGTGCGGACCGGAGAGCACCACCATCTTCTTGTCGGTGGGGAACGGCTCGACGAAGTCCCACCCCAACAGGCGGGCGATGAACCGGCCAATCCACGCGTGCCAACGCGGGCGGGTAGCGTGGGGGTGGTCGTCGGCAGGCACGATCATGGTCAGACCAGCACCGACCAGCACAGCTCGGAACGGGGCGGGTCCACCGTTGGCGCGCGTCGGTCCACGAGAGTACCCCGGCCGACCCGACGTTGCTCAGTAGGTGGGCAGCTCCGGCTGCACGCGGCGGATCCACCCGAGGATTCCCTCCTCGAGGTTGTACAGCCGGGTGAACCCGAGGCCGGCCAGCGTGGCCGCCGCCTTCGCAGAGCGCGCCCCAGACTTGCACACCAGCAGCACGTCGCGGTCGCGGGAGAGCGTGGCGGCGAGCTCGGCCACCCGCTCGTGGGGCATGAAGTGATCGGTGCGTTCCACCGACACGATGGCCCATTCGTTCGGCTTGCGCACGTCCACCCACACCGGATCCCAGCCCGCGTCGAGGCGCTCCTTCGCAGCACCCACTCCGATCCGCGAGAAGGGCTCATCCGCCGCGTGCACCGCGTGCTCCTGCTCCACCGCCGGCACGCCGCAGAACTGCACGTAGTCGATGAGCCTCTCGATGGGCGGAGCGTTCGGATCGCGGCGCAGGGAGAGCTCGCGGAACCGCATGTCCAGCGCGTCGTACAGCAGCAGGCGCCCTGAGAGGGTGGTGCCGATGCCGAGCAGGATCTTCAAGGTCTCTGTGGCCTGAATGATGCCGATGACCCCAGGGAGCACGCCGAGCACGCCCCCCTCGGCACAGCTCGGCACCATTCCCGGCGGCGGCGGCTCCGGGTACAGGTCGCGGTAGTTCGGCCCGCCGGCGTGGTTGAACACGCTCGCCTGCCCCTCGAACTTGTAGATCGAGCCGTACACATTGGGCTTACCCAGCAGCACGCAGGCGTCGTTCACCAGGTACCGGGTGGGGAAGTTGTCGGTGCCGTCCACCACCACGTCGTAGGGCTCGAGGATGCGCAGGGCGTTGTCGCTGGTCAGCGCCTCGTCGTACAGATCCACCTGCACGTTCGGGTTGATCTCGGCGATGCGGGCCTTGGCAGACAGCACCTTCGGGCGACCCACCGCCGCGGTTCCGTGGATCACCTGGCGCTGCAGGTTGCTCGCATCCACCGTGTCGAAGTCCACGATGCCGATGCGCCCGACTCCCGCCGCGGCCAGGTACATCAGGAGCGGGCTGCCGAGGCCACCGGTGCCCACACAGAGCACACTGGAGGCCTTGAGCCGCGCCTGGCCCTCCAGCCCCACCTCATCGAGGATGAGGTGACGGCTGTATCTGGCGATCTCCTCATTGCTGAGGTCGGCGGACGCGCGCATGGTCGGCTCCTGGCACACCGTACCGTGCATACCGGGTCGGCGTCGAGGCGATTGGGGGCTGGAGAACGACGCATGGTGCGGCGAGTGTGAACCTCAGCCGGGGAATGCCGGAGCCGGTCCGACGCGCAGTTCTGAGCCGGCGCGCGCGAACACCGGCGCGAGCGCGGTCCACAGCTCCACGTCGAAGTCCACATGGCCGAGCCTCTGTACCCAGCGGGCGAACAGCACGGCGGGCTCTCCGTCCGGTGCCGTGAGCGGCGAGAGTGCAGCTTTATAGCCACGCTCCACCACCTCGGA